>DATFCX010000038.1:0-16066 GCA_035252585.1 Gaiellaceae bacterium | reverse complement strand
ACACGACCAACATCCTCTTCATCTGCGGCGGCGCGTTCGCGGGGCTCGACAAGATCATCGCGCGCCGCATCGGCAAGAACGCCGTCGGCTTCGGCGCCGACATCCGCTCGAAGCACGACGTCGAGTCGTCGGAGCTGCTCGCCGACGTGATGCCGGAGGATCTCCTCAACTTCGGGCTGATCCCGGAGTTCATCGGCCGGCTGCCGGTCGTGTCCGCGGTGCACCAGCTGCGGCGCGAGGACCTCGTCCAGATCCTCGAGGAGCCCAAGAACGCGCTCGTCAAGCAGTACCAGCGCTTCTTCGGCTACGACGGGATCGAGCTCGTCTTCACCGAGGACGCGATGTGGGAGATCGCCGACCGCGCCCTCGAGCGCGAGACCGGCGCGCGCGGCCTCCGCTCGATCATCGAGGGCGCGCTGCTCGACGTGATGTTCGAGCTGCCGTCGCGACGCGACGTCACGAAGTGCGTGATCACGAAGGAGTGCATCGCGCAGGGCATCCGGCCGACGCTCGTCACGAGCGCGGGCGCCGCGGGCGACGAGCCAGACGAGCCCGTCGAGAAGACCGCCTGAAGCGTCGCGCCGCCGGCTACGGCTCCGCAACGGTGATCGTCGCGATTGCCCCGTGGACGCGCACGGTCTGCTGAAGGAGCACGCCCGTCACCGAAGGCCGCGTCGCCGTCAGGAGGACGAGCCGTCTTGCGTCCGGGATGCGCGTGGCCGCGGGTAGGGATCGTCCCCACGGCGGGTTCGTGACGATGCAGTCGGCGCCGCGGAGCCGGGTGGCGTCGGCGACGCGGAACGGGACGTCCACGCCGGCGGCTGTCGCGTTGAGCCTCGCCGCCTCGATCGCGCGTCCGTCGACATCGCTCCCGCACGTCCAGAGCCCGGCCAGCGCGCCCTCGATCGGGATGGTGCCCGCGCCGCAGAACGGGTCGACGAAGGGCTCGCCCGCGAGAAGCGTCAAGGCTCGCGCCAGCGGCGGGTGGACGCTTCCGGCGACCGTCGCCTCACGGTAGGCGCGGCGATGCAGCGGTCGCTCACCGACCTGCGCCGCGACCGTGGCCGTCTCGCCGACGACGTGGACCCGCAGCGAGACCGCGCCGCCTCGCGGTACGCGCGTCGCGTCCAGGGAGGCGGCCAGGGCGTCCTCGAGCTCGAAACGGCTGTAGTTCCGCTTGCCCAGGAAGCTCGCAGTCACGTCGAAGGTCGTCCCGGCGTCCAGGTCGAGCGACACGGAAGCGAGCCGCGCCAGGCTCTCGCGCCGCCTGGTGACGCCGTCGACCTCCGCGAGGACGACGAAGACGTCGTCCACCGTCCCGAGCTCCAGCACGCCGGGCACGAGCTGCGGCAGCGTGAACCGGAGCTCGCGGTGGCCGAGCTCGATCCGCTCGACACCGAGGCGCGTGCGCACCTCGTCGCGAGCGATCCATTCGATGCCGCGCAGCGTGCGCGCGAGCACGGATACAGGCATGTGTTCCCTCCGCGACGTCGGGACGACGCCACGGCCACCGGCCGAGGGCCGGCAATGTCAGCGGGCCGCGGCTAGCGGCTCAGCCGGGAAACCAGTAGCTCTGCATGCCGGCAGTAAAGCGGATGAGAGCTCAGCTCCCGGTACGGAGCACTCGCTCGAGTCTCGGGTACTCGGCCCAGGGATCGGCAAGGCACTCCGCCCACCGGTCCGCGTGGCCGGGAGCGCGCAGCCGCCAGTAGAGCGCGCGGCGTGTTCGGTCGCTCTCGTAGTTCCCGCCGATGTTGTGGCCGAGGAGGTAATGCGCGAGGAGAAGGTCGCCGGCGCGCCCTTGGATCTGCGTCGGCTCGGGCAGCTCCACGTCCGGATAGCCTGCCGCCTCTGCGAATCCCCGAGGGCCTCGCCTGGCGAAGAAAGCCGCATGCGTCTCATGGGTGCCCGGCCAGACCCAGAGATTTCCGCCGTTGTCGGACAGCTGGTCGTTGAGCAGCAGCGACGCGAGCAGCGTGAACGTGTCCGGGACAGACCGGCCGGGCCGGAAGCCGTCGATGTGCGGTCTACCCGGCCGGTGGTCGAAGGGCGGGATGTTCAGCGCCACCTGGGCTTGGTCGAACGCGAGGTCGAGGCCGTCGTCACCCACCAGGTCCCGGGCGAGCTGCAGGATGCCTCGCGGCCGCTCGAGGACGTCGAAGAGCGCCGGCGAGTCGGCCGGGCGCTGCCAGTAGAAGTGGTTGCCGACGTGGCCGGCCGGTGGCGGCGCCTCCGCAACCAGATGGTCGACTTCGGCATTCAGCGCCTCCAGGTCGCCGGCGGCGACCACGCCCGGAACGACGACATAGCCGTTCTCGACGAAGAGGCGCGCCTGGTCGTCGCCGACGAGGGACGTGTCAGTCGACTTCCTCGTAGAGTTGCTCGCCGCGATTCAGACGCCGGGCGATCTCGAAGGTCTGCCGCTGGGAGCGGTTCGTCGTGGCGTGGGCGGCGAGGTAGCCGGCCGCGGCCACGAGCGGGAGCGCCGCGTCGTCCGTCCCGGCGAGCAGTTCGTGCTGCCGGGCGGCCGCCTCGACGCACTGGATCGTGTGGAAGTTCCGGTCCTCGCGCACCAGCGCCGCCCCCAGAGCCGCGACGAGACGCTGCGGCCCGCCGCCCGCCCCGAGATACGACGCCGCCAGCCGCCTCGCCTCGTCGACCTGCTGCTGGCGGTCGAGCAGTGCCGGGAGCTCTGCGAGCAGAGCCTCGGGGTCGGCGCCGGGCTCGGGAGTCGGCAGACGCCGCGCCGGGACGTTGAGGAAGCGGTCGAGGTGGACGCTCATCGCCGCGTCGAAGATGCCGCGCACGAGCTCCGGCGCAGGCGAGCGGCGCAGACCCTGCTCGACCGCGTTGGCGAAGGTGAAGGTGTGCAGCGCGGTGTCCCAGTCCCCGAACTCGTTCGAGATCGGGAAGCGCCCGATCCGCGTCGCCGCCGCGTGCGTGACCGCCGAGGCGAGCTCGACCTCGGTCGCGCCGTCTCGCAGCGCCGTCAGGAGCGCGGCCACGATCTCGTCGGCCTCGGCGGCGAGCACCGTGGCCACGAGCGTCGCGCGCCCGTCCCAGCGGCTGCGCCTGCGACTCTCGAGCACCGACGGCAGCTCCTCGAAGGCCGCCTCGAGCAACCGCACGAGGTCGACGGGATTGCGCCAGGCGTTCGACTCCTCCATCCGCTCGGCCCCGGCGAGCTGCGCGGGAAGCGAGCCGAGGACGGCTTCGGCGTGCTCCCAGCCGGCGATGTCCAGCGCCTCGAGCGCCTTGTTGACGAAGTCGAGCGTGTGCCCGCCGTCGAGATAGCGGTGATCCGTCGCGGCGGCGAACAGCATGTCGGCGAGCTCCTGCGACGTGGCGCCGCCGCGGACTGCCGAGACGAGCGCGCGCTCGGCCCCCTCGGCGTCGCGCACCTCGATGAAGCGCCGGAACCAGGCGGCCAGGCGGGCCGCGTCCGGCGTTTCCCCCGGCAGCGGCTCGAGCGCGAAGTGCGGCACGTCGCCCGCGGAGTCGGAGGCGACCTCGGCGAGGCCGTGGTAGAGAGCAGCCGGCCGTTCGGGCGGGTCGAGGTGGGGTGCGAGATTCATGAAGCACGTCAGCGTCGTGAGGCCGCGGAACCAGCCGCCGCCGCGACGGGCGACGCCGAACTCGAGTCCCGTCCGGAAGACGTCCGTGCCGCTCGGGTCGGCTTCCAGCAGCGCGATCGCCGCCTTTGCGAGCACGAGCGGGATGTCGCGCTCCAACCCGTCGCGGAGGCGCTTCCGCTGGTGCGTGGCCGGGTCGTGCGGCAAGCTGAGGTCGATGAGCACGTCGTCGCCTTCGATGGAGACGGGGAAGCGGCGCAGCTCGTCCGCGAACTGGTCGAAGGTGCCGCCGGTCGCGAGGTCGAAGCGGGCATGGTGCCAGTGGCAGGTGAGGATCCCGTCGCAGACCGTCCCGCGATGGAGAGGGAAGCCCATGTGCGGGCAGCGGTTGTCGACCGCGTACACGTCCTCGCCCTCGGCGAACAGACACACGACGTGCCCGTCGAGGTGGACGACCTGTCGCCCGGCGGCGCGCACCTCGGCGAGCGACGCGGCGCGGGTACGGCGATCGGATGCGACAGCGGTCATGGGCTCCTCCTGTCCGTCATTGCCACCAGAAGCGCGGGTCGGCCGGCTCGGCCTCGGCCAGAGCGTCGAGCGAGACGTCGCGGTACTGCTCGAGCGTGAACGAAGTCTGCGCCGCGAAGCCGACCGCCGAGAGCGAGAACGTGAGCGGATGCACCGACAGCTGCCAGCCCTCGAGCGGGCCGGGGTCGTCCAGGAGCGCCCGTTCCTCGTCCGACCGCACGTCGAGGACGACCGCGCCGCCGTGGAGGCCGACGAAGTGGTCGTGCCAGACGGCGAGCCCGCGCCGCCGGTCGGCGACGTACTCGTTCAGGCGGTCGTTCGCCTGCCGGGCCGTCGTTCCGCCGGGTGCGAGCGCGTGAACGAGGACGCAGCGTGCACTCACACGCAGAGCGTAGAACCTCAAGTATGGTTGAAGTCAAATGGCCGCCGACGACCTGACCATCGGGGAGCTCTCGGCACGCAGCGGCGTCGCTCCCTCGGCGCTCCGCTTCTACGAGGAGCGCGGGCTGATCCAGGCCGAGCGCACGGACGGCAACCAGCGCCGCTACCCGCGCAGGACGCTACGCCGGATCGCGCTCGTTCGCGCCGGCCGGGCGGCGGGCATCCCGCTCGAGCGGATCCGGCGGGCGCTCGACTCGCTGCCGACCGAACGCCCGCCGACCCGCCGCGACTGGGAGCGGCTCTCGCGAGGCTGGCGCACGGACATCGACGAGCGGATCGCCGTGCTCGAGGCGGTGCGCGACCGGCTGACCACGTGCATCGGGTGCGGTTGCCTCTCGATCGACCGCTGCAGCCTGCTCAACCCCGAAGACGAGGCGTCGGCCTTCGGCGCCGGCTCGCACTACCTCAGGCAAGACAGCCGGCGCGCGGTCGCGTAGCGTTCCCCGCATGACGCCGATCGAGCAAGGAGCCTCGTTCGGGCCGTCGTCGTGGATCGACGTGCCGCAGGAGAAGATCCAGGCCTTCGCCGACACGACGGGCGACCACAACTTCATCCACGTCGATCCCGAGATGGCCGCGCAGACGCCCTTCGGGGGAACGGTCGCGCACGGCTACCTGACGCTCTCGCTGCTGCCGCAGATGTCGTATGAGGTCCTGCCGCACGACGATCCCGGCGCGGGCATGGCGCTCAACTACGGGCTCAACCGCGTGCGCTTCCCGGCGCCGGTGCCTTCGGGCTCGCGCGTCCGCGGTTCGTTCGTCGTCGGGGCCGTCGAGGAGGAGGACTGGGGGCGGCAGGTCACGATGACGGCGACGATCGAGCGCGAGGGCGGCGACAAGCCCGTCTGCGTCGCCGAGGTCGTCTACCGGTACTACCGCCTCTAGGCTGGATCCTAGATCCTCGCGGTTATGCCTAAGGAGGTGTAACTTCGCCTGTCCGCGGTATATTTCGGATCCGAAATCAACGAGGAGGAGGCGAGATGGTCGAGGACGCGGCGCGGGAGCTGGAGACGCGGTGGGACACGGACTACCGCTGGAGCGGCATCGAGCGCACCTACACGGCCGAGGACGTAGTCCGCCTCCGCGGCTCCGTGCTCGAGGAGCACACGCTGGCGCGTCGCGGCGCCGAGCGCCTGTGGCGGCTGATCCAAAGCGACGAGCCCGTCCGCGCACTCGGCGCCCTCACCGGAGGCCAGGCCGTTCAGATGGTGCGCGCCGGCCTCCAGGCGATCTATCTCTCCGGCTGGCAGGTAGCCGCCGACGCCAACCTCGCAGGCGCGACGTATCCGGATCAGAGCCTCTATCCCGCGAACAGCGCCCCCGCCCTCGTCCGCCGCCTCAACAACGCGCTCCTCCGCGCCGACCAGATCGACTGGGCCGAGGCACGGAACGGCACGGACTGGATCGTGCCGATCCTCGCCGACGCGGAGGCCGGCTTCGGCGGGCCGCTCAACGCGTACGAGCTGATGCGCGCGCTGATCGAGGCCGGCGCCGCCGGAGTCCATTACGAGGACCAGCTCGCGTCCGAGAAGAAGTGCGGCCACCTCGGTGGCAAGGTGCTCCTGCCGACGCAGCACTTCGTCCGCACCCTCAACGCCGCGCGGCTCGCTGCGGACGTCTGCGACGTGCCGACCGTCCTCGTGGCGAGAACCGACGCGCTTTCGGCCGCGCTGCTCACGAGCGACGTCGACGAGTACGACCGCGACTTCGTCACCGGCGAACGGACTGCCGAGGGCTTCTACCGCGTCCGCGACGGGATCGACGCGGCCGTCTCGCGCGGCCTGGCGTACGCGCCGTACGCCGACCTCGTCTGGTTCGAGACCTCGACCCCTGATCTCCGCGAGGCACGGGCGTTCGCGGAGGCGATCCACGATCGCTTCCCGGGCAAGCCGCTCGCCTACAACTGCTCGCCCTCCTTCAACTGGCGCGCACACCTCGAGGACGACGAGATCGCGTCTTTCCAGGACACGCTCGGCAGCTGGGGCTATCGCTTCCTCTTCATCACGCTCGCCGGCTTCCACTCGCTCAACGCGGCGATGTTCGAGCTCGCCCATGGGTACGCCGACGAGCAGATGCCCGCGTACGTCCGGTTGCAACAGCGCGAGTTCGAGCTCGAGGAGCTCGGCTACACCGCGACGCGGCACCAGCACGAGGTCGGCGCCGGCTACTTCGACCTGGTCACCCGGGCGGTCGCCCCGGACAGCGAGACGCTGGCGCTCGCGGGGTCGACGGAGGAGGCGCAGTTCACGAAGGAGACGGTGTGAGCGCGCTCGCCGAGGTCGAGATCCTGGCTCCGGCGCACGAGACCGTCCTCACCCGTGACGCGCTCGCCCTCGTCGCACGGCTGCACCGCGAGCTGAATCCGCGCCGCCGTGAGCTGCTAGAGCGGCGGCAGGAGCGGCAGGCGGAGCTCGACGCGGGCGCGCTGCCGCACTTCCTGTCCGAGACGCGGGGGGTCCGCGAATCGGAGTGGCGCGTCGCCGAGGCGCCGGCCGACCTCCGCGACCGCCGCTGCGAGATCACCGGCCCGGTCGACCGGAAGATGATGATCAACGCGCTCAACTCCGGCGCCCGTGTCTTCATGGCCGACTACGAGGACGCGTGCTCGCCCACATGGGAGAACGTCGTCGAGGGGCAGCGCAACGTCACGGACGCGGTCCGGCGCGAGATCTCCCTCGAGACCGCAGACAAGACGTACCGGCTGAGCGACGAGACGGCCACGCTGCTGATCCGGCCGCGCGGCTGGCACCTGCTCGAGCGGCACGTTCTCGTCGACGGCGAGCCCGTCTCCGCCTCGCTCTTCGATTTCGGCCTGCACATGGCCCGCAACGCGCGCGACCAGCTCGAGCGCGGCAGCGGGCCGTATTTCTACCTCCCGAAGCTCGAGTCGCACCTCGAGGCACGCCTCTGGGCCGACGCGTTCGCGCTGGCGGAGGCGGAGCTCGGCCTGCCGTCCGGCACGATCCGCTGCACCGTCCTGATCGAGACGATCCTCGCCGCGTTCGAGATGGAGGAGATCCTCTACGAGCTCCGCGACTGGGGCTGCGCGCTCAACGCCGGCCGCTGGGACTACATCTTCAGCGCGATCAAGAAGTTCCGGACGCGCGACTGGGTGCTGCCCGACCGTGCGCAGGTGACGATGACGGTGCCGTTCATGCGGGCGTACACGGAGCTCCTCGTCCGCTCCTGCCACCGCCGGGGCGCGCACGCGATCGGCGGCATGGCGGCCTTCATTCCATCCCGCAAGGATCCGGAGGCGAACGAGATCGCGCTTGCGAAGGTGCGCGAGGACAAGGAGCGCGAGTCCGGCGACGGCTTCGACGGCTCGTGGGTCGCGCATCCGGATCTCGTGCCTGTCTGCACGGAGGTCTTCGAGGCCGCGCTCGGCGACCGCCCGAACCAGCTCGAGCGGCTGCGGGAGGAGGTCGTGCCCGACGAGACCGCGCTCCTGTCCATCCCGGACACGCCAGGCGACGTCACCGACGCCGGCGTGCGCACGAACGTCTCCGTGGGCGTCCGCTACCTCGACTCCTGGCTGCACGGCGTCGGGGCGGCGGCGATCGACACCCTGATGGAGGACGCGGCTACTGCCGAGATCTCCCGCTCGCAGATCTGGCAATGGGTGCGTCACGGCCGCGCCGACGAGGAGCTCGTCCGCCGCGAGATCGAGGTCGTCGAGGCCGGCGGCGAGGCGAAGGAGCTGTTCGCCGCCGTCGCGCTCTCCGAGGAGCTCGAGGACTTCCTGACCCTGCCTGCCTACGAACGACTCGACCGAGGAGGAGCGAGATGAGCGAGACACTGATCCGGACCGACGAAGAGCAGACCGAGGTGCCGGACGCCGACGCGCCGTGCACGGCCGAGCTCGCGGAATGCACTTGCCCAGACTTCTGCGAGCGGGACCACGACAACGAATAGGCGCGCGGCGCCGCGTACACTCGGCGCATGAGTCTCGACTCCACGAAGGCCGACGACATCGCGCTCGTGATCGAGGAGGCGATCGTCTCGGGCGAGCTCGAGCCCGGGACGGTGCTGCGGCAGGAGCATCTGTCCGAGCAGTTCAACGTCTCGCGCACGCCGATCCGCGAGGCGCTCCGCCGGCTCGCCGCGCTCGGGCTGGTCTCGTTCGTCCCGAATCGCGGTGTCCGGGTGCGGACGATCTCGCGGGAGGAACTGCACGAGGCGTTCATGGTGCGCGCGGAGCTCGAGGCGCTCGCCACCGAGGTCGCCGCGGCGAAGATCGCGTCCGAGGATCTCGCCGAGCTCGAGGCCGCCGAGCGGCACTTCGCCACGATCTCGAAGGACCTCCGCTCGCGGGAGCCCGGCGAGGCGCGGCGCTCGATCATGGGCGACTGGGTGCGCGCGAACCACGCGTTCCACGACGTCATCTACCGCGTCGCCGACCTGCCGCTCGTCGAGCAGCTCGCGAAGAGCGCGCGCCGCTCCTTCTCGGGGCCGGCCGTCTGGGCGCCAGGCGACCACTCGATCGACGACCTCTACGCGAAGAACGCCGAGCAGCACCGGGCGATCCGCCAGGCGCTCGCGGCCGGCAGCGCCGAGGGCGCGCGGGCGCTGGCGCGAGAGCACGTCCTCTCCTCGTTCCACATGCTCGAGTCGATCCTCGAGCAGGTCGGCGGCACCTGGCCACAGCCCAAGCGCGACGCCGCTAAGCTCCGGGCATAGTCGCTGCCTGACCACATCTCGCGCATGGATCCGCTCTACAGACCGCAGGGCGTCGAGGAGCGCTGGCAGCAGACCTGGGAGGCGGAGGGTCTCTACGAGGCCGATCCGGATGCGCCGGGCGACCCGTTCGTCGTCATGCACCCCCCGCCGAACATCTCCGGCTCGCTGACGATCGGCCACTGCCTGCAGCTCTCGCTCGAGGACACGCTCGTCCGCTGGCACCGCATGCGCGGCTTCAACACGCTCTTCCAGCCGGGCTACGACCACGCCGGCATCTCGACCTGGGCAGCCATCGGCCGGACGCTCGCGCAGGAGGGACGAAGCCAGCGCGACCTCGGCCGCGAGGGCTTCGACGCCTACGTCCAGGAATGGCTCGAGCGCTACGGCGGCACGATCATGAGCCAGTTCCGCCTGCTGGGCGCCTCGCTCGACTACCGCCGGACGCGCTTCACGATGGACGAGGACTACTACGCCGCGGTCATGCGCTGGTTCGTCCATCTCTACGAGCGCGGCTGGATCTACCGCGCGAACCGCATCGTCAACTGGTGCCCGCGCGACCTGACCGCGCTTTCGGATCTCGAGGTCGAGCACGAGGACGAAGACGACACGCTCTCGTACGTCCGCTACCCGCTCGCCGACGGCTCCGGTCACGTCACGATCGCGACCGTGCGGCCCGCGACGATCCTCGCCGACGTCGCGGTCGCAGTGCACCCCGACGACGAGCGCTACCGCGGGCTCGTCGGCAAGGAGGTCATCGTCCCCTTCGTGGGGCGCCGCGTTCCCGTCATCGCCGACGAGCGCGTCGAGATGGAGTTCGGCACCGGAGCGCTCAAGATCACGCCCGGCCACGATCCGACCGACTTCGAGATCGGTCGCGACCACGGTCTCCCCGAGCTCGCGGTGATCGGCGCCGACGGGGTGATGAACGACGTCGCCGGCGAGCTCGCCGGGCTGAGCCAGGAGGAGGCCGGACGCCGCGTGCTCGACTGGGCGTCCGAGCGCGGCCTGCTCGAGAAGCGCGAGCACTACCGCCACTCGGTCGGTCACTGCGTGCGCTGTCACAGCCGGGTCGAGCCGCTGATCGTGCCGCAGTGGTGGGTGGCGATGAAGGAGCTCGCAGCGCCGGCGATCGCGGCCGTCAAGGAGGGACGCGTCCGGTTCACGCCCGATCGCTTCGCGCGCGTCTACCTCGACTGGATGGAGAACGTCCGCGACTGGTGCATCTCCCGGCAGATCTGGTGGGGCCACCGGATTCCCGTCTGGTACTGCCCGGACGGCCACGTCACCGTCGCCGAGACCGAGCCGCAGGCCTGTTCAGAGTGCGGCTCGAGCGAGCTGCGGCAGGACGAGGACGTGCTCGACACGTGGTTCTCGTCGGCGCTCTATCCGTTCGCGACGCTCGGCTGGCCCGAGGAGACTCCCGAGCTCGCGCGCTTCTACCCCGGCCATGTGCTCGCCACCGCCCGCGACATCATCTTCCTCTGGGTCGCGCGGATGATCTTCTCCGGCCTCGAGTTGGTCGGGGAGGAGCCGTTCCGGGACGCGGTCATCCACTCGTACCTGCAGAACCCCGAGGGCAAGCGGATGTCCCGCACGCTCGGGACGGGCATCGATCCCGAGGAGGCGCTGGAGCCGTACGGCGCCGATGCGACCCGCTACGGCCTGCTCAAGATGACGACCGGTCAGGACCCGCGCTTCTCGTGGGGCACGATCGAGGAGGGTCGGAAGCTCGCGAACAAGCTCTGGAACGCGAGCCGGCTCCTGCTGCTGGCCGGCGTCGTCGAGCCGGACGCGCGGCCGTCGTCGGTCGAGGAGCGTTGGATCCTCGCGCGCATCGACGCGACGCGGGCGGAGTTCGAGGCCGACCTCGCGACCTTCGACTTCGCGCACGCCGTCCAGCGGCTCTACCACCTCACGTTCGACGACTTCTGCGACTGGTACCTCGAGTCGATCAAGCCGCGGCTCGAGGAGGAGGACGTGCGCGCGACGGCGTTCGCGGCGCTCGAGCGGCTGCTCAAGCTGCTCCATCCCGTGATGCCGCACGTGACCGAGGAGATCTGGACGAACTTGCCGGCGCGCCAGAGCCGGCTGATCGTCGCGGCGTGGCCCGAGCCGGAGACCTGGGAAGGCGAGTTCGAGGCGCTGGAGAGCGCCCAGACCGCGGCTCGCATCTACCGGCGCAGCGGGGTTCGGATCAAGCTGACCGGCGACTCGGCCCGCATCTTCGACGCGGTCGTGCGGCGGGGCGACGACGGGCACGGCGACGTCGAGGCCGAGCGCGCCCGCGTCCAGAAGGAGATCGAGCGGGCCGAGCGCATGCTCGCGAACGAGAAGTTCGTCGCGAACGCGGCGCCCGAGGCCGTGGACGCCGAACGTGAGAAGCTCGCCCAGTACCTTGCCGAGCGCGACGCGCTGGGTTGAGTCCCTCTCGCCGTGGCCGGTGGACGGCTTCGGCACCGAGCGCATGCGGGCGCTGCTCCGCGAGCTCGGCGAGCCCCAGCAGCGGTTCCCGGCGATCCACGTCGTCGGCACGAACGGCAAGTCGACGACGACGCGGCTGACGGAAGCTCTGCTCCTCGACGCCGGCCTCTCGGTGGGCGCGTATCTCTCGCCGCACGTGCGCGGTTGGGCCGAGCGAATCCGCGTCGACGGCGAGGAAGTGGACTTCGAGGGCGCGGTCGCCGCTGTGCGACCGGCTGCGGAGTCGCTGCGGGCCACGCAGTTCGAGGCGCTCACGATCGCCGCGTTGCTCGCATTCGCGGACGCGGAGGTCGACGTCGCCGTCGTCGAGGCCGGGCTCGGCGGGCGCTACGACGCGACGAACGTCCTCCGCACCCGGGTCGTCGTCCTCACGAGCGTGGCGCTCGACCACATGGACGTTCTCGGCGAGACGCGCGAGGCGATCGCCGCCGAGAAGCTCGCCGTCGTGCAGCCGGGTTGCACCGTCGTCCTGGGCGAGCCCGAATGGCGCGAGCTCGCGGAGGAGAACGGCGCCGCAGCCGTCGTCGTCACCGGCCGCAGCAACCTCGCGCTCGCAGTCGCGGCGGCGGAGTCCTTCCTCGGCCGGCCCGTCGATCCGCACGCCGCGGACGAGGTCATCCTCGCCGGCCGTCTCGAGCAGCGCGGGGAGAAGCCGCTCGAGATCTGGGACGGCGCCCACAACCTCGCGGGCATCGGCTGGCTCCTGCCGCGCCTCCCGGCGGCGGCCGGTGAGTGGACGGTCCTCTGCTCGATCCTGCGCGACAAGCGGCCCGGGATGATGCTCGAGGCTTTGTCGGTCCTCGGCGGGACGCTGGTCGCGACCGAGAGCCGGAACGGCCGTGTTCTGCCGGCCGTGGAGCTTGCGGCGCTCGCCGCCGCACGCTTCGACCGCGTCGAGGCGGAGCCCGATCCAGCCGTCGCCCGAGCCCGCGCGCTCGAGCTCGCAGGCGCCGATGGGGCGCTGCTCGTCACGGGCTCCCTGTACCTTCTGGCGGAGCTAAGTGGCGAGCAACGCGACCTATAACCCCGGCGAGAAGCTGTCGATGTTCACGCTGGCCACCGTGGTCCTCGTCGGCGCGATCGGTTCCGCCTTCGCCGCCGGCTTCTTTATCGGCAGGATTCTCCTGTGACCGTCGCCAGCTTCATCAGCTCCGGCACCTCGCACGCCGTGATCAACGGCCTCGCGTTCTTCGCCTTCGTGGTCTGGCTCTCGCTCGGCTACTGGACGTACAAGGACGCCCGCCGGCGCATCGAGGATCCGCTGCTCATCGGCCTCTCGACGGTCGTCGCGCTCGTCATTCCGTTCGTCGGGCCGTTCATCTACATGCTCTTCCGCCCGCCGGAGTACCTCGAGGACGTGCGCGAGCGCGAGCTCGAGATCAAGGCGATCGAGGAGCGGATCTCCGCCGCCGACCTCCGCTGTCCGGTCTGCCACGCCGAGGTCGACTCGGGCTACCTCGTCTGTCCCGTGTGCACGACGAAGCTCAAGCAGGCCTGCGTGAGCTGCGGCTCGCCGCTCGAGCCGATCTGGCAGGTGTGCCCGTTCTGCGAGACGCCGATCGAGCCTGCGGAGCCGGGCGCGCCCCCCGCGCTCGGGACGCGGCGGGCCCGGCGCACCAGCAGGCGCTGAGCCGTGGCTGTCGAGCGCAGCCTCATCCTGATCAAGCCCGACGCCGTACAGCGCCGGCTGGCCGGCGAGATCCTGGGAAGGATCGAGGCGCGCGGCTTCGAGATCCGCGAGGCGAAGCTGGTCACCGCGAGTCGCGAGCTCGGCGAGGAGCACTACGCCGAGCATCGCGAGAAGCCGTTCTTCGGCGAGCTCGTGGAGTTCATCACCTCCGGCCCGACCTGGGCGCTCGTCGTAGAGGGCGAAGGCGCGATCGCGACCCTGCGGGCGACGATCGGCGCGACGGACCCCGCCGACGCCGCGCCCGGAACGATTCGGGGCGATCTCGCCTCCTCGATGCCCGACAACCTCGTGCACGGGTCCGACTCCCCGCAGTCGGCGGAGCGCGAGATCGCCCTCTGGTTCGGATGACCCACCCGAACATCGAGGCCTGGACACGCGAGAACGCGGAGCACTACGACGCGCGCGCCGAGGGAGCGTGGGCGAAGGAGGAGATCGACTGGGGAATCTGGCGCGTTCCCGAGGCCGAGTTACGAGCGCTCCCTGACGTGACCGGCAAGGACGTCGTCGAGCTCGGCTGCGGCACCGGGTATTTCGGGGCGTGGTTGAAGAAGCGTGGCGCGTCCCGCGTCGTCGGAGTCGACCCCACGCCGGCGCAGCTCGACACAGCGCGGCGTTGCAACGAGAAGTTCGGCCTCGGCCTCGAGCTCGTCGAGGCGTTCGCCGAGGAGGTGCCGCTGGCCGACGACTCGTTCGACCTCGCGATTTCCGAGTACGGCGCCTCGATCTGGGCCGATCCCTACAAGTGGATCCCCGAGGCGGCGCGGCTGCTACGTCCCGGCGGCGATGTCGTCTTCCTCTGCAACTCGCCCCTCGCAATGCTCTGTTCGCCTGAGGAGGACTTGCCGACCGTGGAGACGCTGCAGCGGCCGCAGTTCGGGATGTTCCGCTTCCAATGGCCCGACAGCGGGGTCGAGTATCACCTCCCTCATGGTGAGTGGATCCGTCTGCTGCGCGCGAACGGCTTCGAGATCCTCGACCTGATCGAGATCCAGGCCCCGGTCGACGCCGAGACCGACCAGCACTACGACTATGTCAGCGCCGACTGGGCGAGCAAGTGGCCGTCAGAAGAGATATGGCGAGCACGCCTGAGCACGTAGAGGTGAACCGCGCGCACTGGACGCGCAGCAACGCGGAGTTCACCGACGCCGACGCCGAGGACAAATGGGCTCGCGAGGAGATCGTCTGGGGCTCGTTCGAGTGGCCCGAGTCCGAGCTCCGCATCTTCGGCGATGTCGCCGGGCTCGACGTCGTCGAGCTCGGTTGCGGCACCGCGTACTTCTCCGCCTGGCTGGCTCGTCGCGGCGCCCGGCCCGTCGGCATCGACGTAACGCCGGCCCAGCTCGACACCGCGCGCCGGATGCAGGCGCGCCACGGCCTCGACTTCCAGCTGGTCGAGGCGAGCGCCGAGGACGTGCCGCTGCCGGACGCATCCTTCGACCTCGCACTCTCGGAGTTCGGGGCTTCGATCTGGTGCGACCCGGAGCGGTGGATCCCGGAGGCTGCGCGGCTGCTGCGCCCGGGTGGGCGGCTCGTCTTCGCCCGAGGAAGCACGATCGAGCAGCTCTGCTTCGGCGAGGAGAGGGTCACAGAGCGGTTGGAGCACGACTGGTCCGAGCTCGAGCGGATGGACTTCCGCTCGGAAGGCGGCGGGATCGAGTTCCACCCACCGGTGGGCGTGACGCTCGGTGTTCTTCGGCGGGCCGGCTTCGAGCTGCTCGCGCTGCACGAGCTGCTTGCACCGCCGGAAGCGGAGACGCACCCCCACTACGACTTCGTCACGGCCGACTGGGCTCGGCGCTGGCCGAGCGTCGAGATCTGGGACGCGCGCAAGCAGGCGTGAGCCAGCCGCCCGCGCCGCCGCTGCTCCTGGCTTCGACGTCGCCGCGGAGGCGGGAGATCCTCGAGCAGTTGCGGATCCCGTTCGACATGGTCGCGCCGCGGTACGAGGAGACGGAGGAGGATCCGGTAGCTCACGCGCTCGGCAAGGCGCGGTCCGTGCTCGCGGAGGCCGACGGGCGTCCGGTGCTCGGCTGCGACACCGAGGTCGTGTGTGCCGGCCGCGTCTACGGCAAGCCGGCCGGGCCGGAGGAGGCCGAGGAGATGCTCGAGAGTCTCGCCGGTCGAGCGCACGAAGTGGTGTCGGGCCTGGTACTCCTCACGCCGATGTGGGAGGAAGTGCATCGGGAGGTGACGCGCGTGTCTTTTCGCGAGCTGACGCCTCGCGACGTCGCCTGGTACGTCGCGAGCCGCGAGTGGGAGGGACGTGCGGGCGGCTACGCGATCCAGGGGCAGGGCGCCGCGCTCGTCGAGCGGATCGAGGGCGACTACCTCAACGTCGTAGGCCTGCCGGTCGCGCTGCTCGTCCGCCTCCTCGCCGAGCGCTTTCCCGGGACGTACGGCTTCGGATGAGTGAGAGCGCGGTCAGGGCCGCCGTCGAGGTGGCCGCGGAGCACGGGCTGCGCAGCGACGACCCGGTCGTCCTCCGCGACGCCTGGCACGTGCTCGTCCACCTGCGGCCGCTGCCGCTCGTCGCGCGCGTCTCGAGCGGACTGCCATACCCTGACGGCCCGCCCGAGGAGGACGTGATCCGAGAGCTCGCCGTCGCGTCGCACGCGGCGCGTGCCGGCGCGGCCGTGGTGCCGCCGTCCGACCTGCTCGACCCCGGCCCGCACCG
>DATFCX010000037.1:0-24781 GCA_035252585.1 Gaiellaceae bacterium | reverse complement strand
TGCGCGGCGGCGCTCGCCGTGCTCGACGAGCTGACGGCGCCGGGCTTCCGCGAGCGTGCGGAGCAGGTAGGGGAGCTGCTCCGCCGGCGTCTCGACGAGATCGCGGCCCGGCAGCCGCTCGTCGGCGAGGTCCGCGGCCTCGGCCCGATGCTCGCCCTCGAGCTGCGCGAGCCGACGCCCGACGCCGCGAAGGCGACGACCGCGGCCGCCTTCGAGAAGGGGTTGCTCCTCCTCGCCTGCGGCCTCGACGGGAACGTCATCCGCCTCCTGCCGCCGCTGACCGCGTCGGACGAGGAGCTCGAGCTCGGGCTCGGCCTGCTGGAGGAGGCACTTGGCGACGCTGGCGCCGACCGCGGCTGACGCCGACGCGGTCGCCGGCGCGCCGGCCGTCCGCCTCAACGGCGTACGGCGCGTCTACGGAGACGTCGTGGCCGTCGCCGGGATCGACCTCGACATCGGCGCCGGCGAGTTCTTCACGCTGCTCGGCCCCTCGGGCTCGGGCAAGACGACGACGCTCCGCGTCATCGCCGGCTTCGAGCGGCCGGACGCCGGTCACGTCGAGCTGCAGGGAGTCGACGTGACGCGGGTGGCTCCGTCGCAGCGCGCGGTCAACACCGTCTTCCAGGACTACGCGCTCTTCCCGCACATGACCGTCGCGGAGAACGTCGAATACGGGCTGCGCGTCAAGGGGATCGGGCGCCGCGACCGGCGCGCCCGCGCCGAGGCGATGCTCGAGCGAGTGCGGCTGCCCGGGCTCGGCGACCGCAAGCCGGCACAGCTCTCCGGCGGGCAGCGGCAGCGGGTGGCCCTGGCGCGCGCGATCGTGAACGGCCCGCCGGTCCTCCTCCTCGACGAGCCGCTCGGAGCGCTCGACCTGAAGCTCCGCCAGGAGATGCAGATCTTCCTCAAGGCGCTGCAGCGCGACCTCGGCATCACGTTCGTCTACGTCACACACGACCAGGAGGAGGCGTTGACCATGAGCG
Organism: Gaiellaceae bacterium; assembly: GCA_035252585.1. Classification (GTDB taxonomy): domain Bacteria; phylum Actinomycetota; class Thermoleophilia; order Gaiellales; family Gaiellaceae; genus Palsa-739. The sequence goes on along the minus strand of DATFCX010000037.1, from coordinate 23,798 downwards.
ATCGCCTGGCCGTCTTCAACGAGGGCCGGGTCGAGCAGGTCGGCACGCCGGCCGAGGTCTACGAACATCCGCAGACGGAGTTCGTCGCCGGCTTCGTCGGCGTCTCGAACGTCGTCGAGCGCGACGGCCGGCGCATCACCGTCCGGCCGGAGAAGATCCGGATGACCGACGAAGGCGCGGGCGACGGCGAGCCGGGCACGGTCAAGGAGGTCGTCTACGTCGGGATGATCACGCGCTACGTCGTCGATCTCGACGCCGGCGGCCGGCTCGTCGTCGTTCGGCAGAACCTCGAGACGTCCTCGCAGGAGGCGCTCGCGGAGCAAGGGAAGCGGGTCCGCCTCTCGTGGCGGCCGGAGCACACGTACGAGATCGGTAAGGAGGGCAAGTGAGAAAGCACACTCGCCGGTTCGTTCTGCTGGCCGCGTTCACCGTGGCCCTTTGCGTGCCGGCTTCAGGCGTCAGCGCGGGCAGAGGCCTGCCGACGAAGATCGGGAAGGGCGAGGGTCACCTCAACCTGATCGCCTGGGAGGGCTACACCCAGGGTCAGTGGGTGAAGCCGTTCCAGAAGAAGACCGGCTGCATCGTGCACGCGACGTACGCGGGCTCGTCGGACGACATGGTCACGAAGATGCGCTCCGGCGGGGGGACGCAGTACGACGGCGTCTCGGCGTCCGGCGACGCGAGCCTGCGGTTGATCTACGGCAACGACGTCCAGCCGGTGAACCCGAAGCTGATCCCGGACTACAAGAACTTCATCCCGGCGCTGAAGTCGCCCCCGCACAACACGATCAAGGGCGTCCACTACGGGATCTCGCTCCAGTGGGGACCGAACACGCTGCTATGGAACACGAGGAAGGTGAAGCCGGCGCCCAAGAGCTGGGCTTCGATCTACAGCAAGAAGTACAGGGGCAGATCACCGTCCCGGACAACCCGATCCAGATCGCCGACGCGGCGCTCTACCTCTCCAAGGCGAAGCCGTCGCTGCACATCAAGGATCCGTACGAGCTGACCCAGACGCAGTTCGACGCGGCCATCAACCTGCTCAAGAGGCAGCGACCGCTGATCAAGAAGTACTGGGCCCTCGCGTCTGCCGAGATCAACCTGTTCAAGAGCGGCGACGCGGTCATCGGCGCGTCGTGGCCGTACCAGACCAACACGCTCAAGGCCGACAAGGTCCACGTGAAGGACGAGATCCCGAAGGAGGGCGCGACCGGCTGGGCCGACACGTGGATGATGTCCTCGCACGCCAGGCATCCGAACTGCATGTACAAGTGGATGCAGTGGGTCTCGACCCCGAAGGTGCAGGCCGAGCAGGCGATCTACTTCGGCGAGACGCCGGCCAACACGAAGGCCTGCGCGGTGATGAACAAGCTCTCGCCGGGCTCCGCCAAGCAGTACCACTGCGGAGCGTCGAAGAAGTACTTCAACTCGATCAGGTTCTGGAAGACCCCGATCGCGAAGTGCGACAACGGCAAGAACGACTGCGTCGACTATCCGAGATGGCAGCAGGCGTGGACGGAGATGAAGGGCTGATCCCTGTCCGTTCACGCTGCTGATCTGACCGAGCCGGGCCGTCCCCTGCGGGCGGCCCGGCTTCGGTTCACGGGCCTCTTCTGGCGCCACCGCTGGGCGAAGGCGCTCCTGCTGCTGGCTCCGCCGCTGCTCGCGTTCGTCCTCGTCTACCTCGCAGCGCTCGTCGCGCTCTTCCTCTCTTCCTTCTGGACGGTGAACGCGTTCACGTCCGAGGTCCAGCACATCTGGAACCTCGACAACTACCGGCTGCTCTGGGACCAGGGCGCCTACCACAAGATCGCGTACCGGACGATCGGGATCGCCGCCGCGGTCACCGCCGCCGACGCGATCCTCGCGTTCCCGCTCGGCTACTTCATGGCCCGCGTCGCCGGCGGGCGCTCGCGGGCCTTCGTCTTCGTCGCCGTGTTGCTCCCGCTCTGGTCGAGCTACCTGATCCGGATCTACATCTGGCAGCTGATCCTTGCCAACGACGGCGTCCTCAACTGGTCGCTCCGCAAGGTCGGGCTGCCGGCGGCCAACATCGGCTACACGAACTGGGCGGTCTGGCTGATCTTCACGTACGTCTGGCTCCCCTTCATGATCCTGCCGGTCTACGGAGCGCTCGAGCGGGTGCCGGACTCCTTCCTCGAGGCTTCGCGCGACCTGGGCGCGGGCGGCTGGACGACGTTCAGGCGGATCCTGCTGCCGCTCGCCCTGCCAGGCGTCGTGGCCGGCTCGATCTTCACCTTCTCGCTCACGCTCGGGGACTACATCACCCCGCTCCTCGCCGGCGGCGCCTCGTCGCAGTTCATCGGCAACGTCGTCTACGACTCGATCGGCTCCCAGCAGACGCCCTTCGCGGCGGCGTTCGCGGTCGTTCCGCTCGCCGTGATGGGCGTCTACCTGCTGATCGCGCGCCGGCTCGGCGCCTTCGAGGCGCTCTGATGGAGAGCCGCCCCACACGTATCGCACTCACCGTCTGGTCGGCGCTCGTCGTGCTCTTCCTCTGGATCCCGCTCGCGCTGATCATCGTCTACGCGTTCAACAAATCGAACGTCGAGAGCTGGCCGATGCCGGGGTTCACGACGCACTGGTTCCGCGCCGCCTGGACGTCGGAGGTGCGCACGTCGGTCTGGCTCTCCGTCCGCGTCGGGCTGATCGCGACCGGGATCGCGCTGGTGCTCGGCACGATGGCCGCCGTCGGTGTCGTGCGCTTCCGCTTCTTCGGGCGCGAGACGGTCTCGTTCCTGTTCGTGCTGCCGATCGCGCTGCCGGGAATCGTCACCGCCATCGCGCTCAGCTCGGCCTTCGAGGCGAGCCACGTCGACCTCTCGATGTGGACGATCGTCACCGGGCACGCGACGTTCTGCGTGGTCGTCGTCTACAACAACGTCGTCGCCCGGCTCCGGCGCTCCTCGCCCTCCTTGATCGAGGCTTCGCAGGATCTCGGCGCCGACGGCTGGCAGACGTTCCGCTTCGTCGTCTGGCCCGTCCTCTCGACGGCCCTCGTCGCGGGCGGCCTGCTCGCCTTCGCGCTGTCGTTCGACGAGGTGATCGTCACGTACTTCACGGCGGGCGCACAGAACACGCTTCCGCTGCTCATCTTCGGCTACATCCGGCTCGGCCAGCAGCTCCCGGTCGTCAACGTGATCGCGTTCGCGATGATCCTGTTGACGTCGATTCCCGTCTTGCTCGCGCAACGGCTCGTGCGCGACACTGGGGTCACAGTCCGCGGGGCGGCAGCGGCCGCACAGGCACAGGGATAAGGAGGGCTCGCATGAGCACCACGACGACGCAGTACCAGATCCTGATCGGCGGCGAGCTCGCCGACGCGGCCTCCGGGGAGACGATGGAGGTGATCGCGCCGGCGACCGGCGAGACGATCGCCGAGGTGCCGCGCTGCGACGCGGAGGACGTCGACCGCGCGGTCGAGGCGGCGCAGGCGGCGGCTCCCGAGTGGCTCGAGAAGACGCCGAAGGAGCGCTCCGAGCTCCTGCACAAGCTCGCGGACGTGATGGAGGAGCACGCCGAGGAGCTCGCGCAGCTCGAGTCGGTGAACGTCGGCAAGCCGCTCATGGCGTCCCGCGACGAGATGCCGTTCTCGGCCGACAACCTCCGCTTCTTCGCCGGCGCCGCCCGCAACCTCGAGGGCAAGTCCACCGGCGAGTACATCGACGGCTACACGTCGATGATCCGGCGCGAGCCGGTCGGGATCGTGGGCGGCATCTGCCCCTGGAACTACCCGCTCATGATGGCGGTCTGGAAGATGGGGCCGGCTCTGGCGGCGGGCAACCTCCAGATCCTCAAGCCGTCCGAGCAGACGCCGCTCTCCCTGCTCCGCTTCGTCCAGCTCGCCCAGGAGGTGATCCCGCCGGGCGTGCTGCAGGTCGTGACGGGCGACGGCGTACCGGTCGGCCAGCGGATCGTGGAGCACCCCGGGATCGGGATGGTGTCGCTGACCGGCGACGTCGAGACCGGCAAGACGATCGCGCGCACCGCGGCCGACACGGTCAAGCGCGTCCACCTCGAGCTCGGGGGCAAGGCGCCGATGGTGATCTTCGACGACGCCGATCCCGAAGCGGTCGCCCAGGGGATCCGTCTCGCCGGCTACTGGAACTCCGGGCAGGACTGCACCGCCGGCTCGCGCGTGATCGCCGGGCCGCGGATCTACGACAAGCTGCTCGAGGAGCTCGTCCCGGCGGTCGAGTCGCTCAAGGTCGGCGACCCGCTCAACGACGAGACCGAGATGGGATCGGTCATCTCCCACGAGCAGCAGGAGCGGATCTTCGGCTTCCTCGAGCGCGCGAAGGGAGCGACGGTCCTCACGGGCGGCGGCAGCGGCGAGAACGGCGGCGGCTTCTTCGTCCAGCCGACGATCGTCACCGACGTCAAGCAGGAGGACGAGATCGTCCAGCGCGAGGTCTTCGGCCCGGTCGTGACGGTGCAGAAGTTCGCAGACGACGACGAGGCGATCCGCTGGGCGAACGACGTCCGCTACGGCCTTGCCGCGTCGGTCTGGACGCGCGACGTCGGCCGGGCGATGAACGCGGCGCGGAAGCTCCAGTTCGGCTGCGTCTGGGTCAACGACCACCTCCTGCCGCTCTCTTCCGAGCTGCCGCACGGCGGCTACAAGCAGTCCGGCTACGGCAAGGACATGTCCATCTACTCCATGGAGGAGTACACCCAGCTCAAGCACGTCGCGGTCAAGATCGACTGAGTCGTCGCACGCGGAGGCGGACTCGCAATCGAGTCCGCCTGTCGCCGCAGTGTCCAGGTATGGGCCGGTCGTGTTGCGCTCTCGGGAGCGGTGTGCACGAACTCGGGAGCCCGTCTCTGCCCGTCATCCTGGGCGACCTGCGCGCGGGCGACCCTGGCGGTACGGCCAGTCTTTTCGACCCCGACCGTCGTGGCTCGTTCGAGGGAAGGCGCCGCAGCCGACCCAGAGGTATTAGGGCATCCCGGTCGTCCTGGGGACGACGCGCGAGCCCGGCCGACCTATCTGCTGAGAGGTCAGGAAGTCGCTTGCGCAACGACGCAGGGCACGTTGTCTAGCCACTGACGCCCGGCATGCGAGGGGGCGAGTACGCGCCGGGGACGTGCCCTTCCTGACCACCTCGGGAAGGGCCACCGCACCCGGGGCTACGAGGCGGCTTTGAACGAGTCGATGAAGCGCGGCAGCAGCCGCTCGCGGATCAGCGGCGGTGAGCTCTTGGCGACCCACCTACCGGCTGCCTCCGCCGCGTCCTCGGCCAGGGGCAGCAGCCCCTCGGACGCGGACTCCCAGACCGTCACGAGCAAGGGACGACCGATTCCACCCTGCTCCTCCTCGTCGCGAACGTCGAGCACGCGAGCCGACGGTCCCTCGCCGCGCTCGGCAAGGGCCTTGCGCAATCCGTACACGGCCACGCCGATCGCTGCCGAGATCGCCGCGCCGGCGAGTGCGCCGTCCTTCTTGACCAGTGTGTCGTCGTGCCTGTCTGTCTCGGACATCAGTACCTCTGCTCCTCGGATGAAACGACTATTGCCGCGCCTCGGTCACCGTTAACCGCGCTGACCTCGGCCCACCTGTCGGCGACGGCCGAAGTGCGGTAGGTTATGAGGCGGACTCACCTGCGGCGCTGCGGCGCAAAGGGGGACAGGTTGATGCATCGGTCGGCCCGGTGGCCGATAGGGGTTTTCGTCGCGCTGGTGTGCGTGGGGATCGTGTTCGCGACCTCCGGCGCAGCCTTCTCGCTCGCCAGCACGACAGCGGTCGCGAACGTCCCGTACGTCCAGATTCAGGGGACGGGCGACAACTACGCGCGCGCCTCGACCGAGATCGGAAGCATCGTCTACGTGGGTGGGACGTTCTCGACGGTGTTCGAGCCGCTCTCGGGGACGAACTTCAAGCGGGCCAACCTGTACGCCTACGACGAAGGCACGAAGCGGGTGACGTCCTTCGCACCGAGTTTCGACGGTGAGGTCTGGGGACTCGCCCACAGCCCGGACGGACGGTTCCTCTACGTTGCCGGGAACTTCAGCAACGTCAACGGGGTCGCGCGGAGAGGGCTGGCGCGGTTCGATCTCACCACCGGCGCGCTGACGAGCTTCAACGCTCACCTCAACGGGCAGGCGCGGACAGTCAACTACGTGGGCGGACACCTGATCGTGGGCGGCTCGTTCACGACTGTCGGCGGCGTCGGCCGGGTGGCGTTGGCCAGCCTCGATCCGACCACGGGCGCGCTGCAGCCCTCGTATCTGAACGCCGGCCTGGCGGGCACGGTCTCGAGCACGGCCGGAGCGACGGCCGTCTACCACTCGGCGGTCAATCCGGCGGGGACGCAGATGGCCGTCTCGGGAAACTTCACCTCCGCCGGAGGTGCGACGCACTGGCGCGTCATCCTGCTCGCTCTGGGCTCGGCGTCGGCCACGGTGAGTGGGTGGAACGCGCCGATCCTGCAGCAGCCGTGCAACTCGGTCGGAATCCCCAATTACGTCTCCGGCCTCTCGTACGCCGCGGACGGGAGCTGGTTCGCCCTGGCCGCCACCGGCGCAAGGAACGAGACCAACGGCTTCCCACTCAGCCAGACCATCTGCGACGCGGTCTCGCGGTGGAGCGCGACGGCGGCCGGCAACGTCGCTCCCACCTGGGTCAACTACACGGGCTGCGACTCTCTCTACAGCGTGCTGGTGGCGCCGGACGCGGTCTACGTCGGCGGCCACAACCGCTGGCTCGACAACCCAAACGCCTGCAATGAGGCAGGGACCGGCGCGGTGAGCCGGCCGGGCATCGGAGCGGTCGATCCCACAACCGGTCGAGCTCTCAGCTGGGATCCCACCCGTTCCCGCGGCCGTGGGGCCGTCTTCCTCGAGCTCACCCGTCTGGGGCTCACCGTCCTGAGCGACTGTGCCGCTCCGGGGAACAGCAGCGATCCGAGCTCGGGCTCCAACTTCCTCGCCCAGACGTTCCACCCCTGCGTCGGAGTCCTCGGAACTCCGACCCCGACCACCGAGACCCTGAGCGTGAGCAAAACCGGCTCCGGGAGTGGAACGGTCACGTCGAGCCCCGCCGGGATCAGCTGCGGCTCGACCTGCTCGCACGACTTCACCTCTGGGACGAGCGTCACCCTGACGGCGACGCCGGCAACGGGTTCCAGCTTCAGCGGCTGGTCGGGCGCCTGCACGGGCACCGGCACCTGCACCGTGACGATGAACCAGGCCGAATCGGTCACCGCCGGCTTCGCGCTCCGTTCCGAGGCGCTCAGCGTGAGTCACACGGGCTCCGGGGGCGGGGCGGTCGTATCGAGCCCGGCCGGGATCAGCTGCGGCTCGACCTGCTCGCACGGCTTCACGTTTGGAACGAGCGTGACGTTGACGGCGATGCCCGCGACGGGCTCCACCTTCAGCGGCTGGTCGGGCGCTTGCACGGGCACCGGCACCTGCACCGTGACGATGAACCAGGCCGAATCGGTCACCGCCGGCTTCGCGCTTCGCTCCGAGACCCTGCGGGTGAGTGCCACCGGCACCGGAAGCGGGACGGTCGTATCGAGGCCGGCCGGGATCAGTTGCGGCTCGACCTGCTCGCACGGCTTCGCCTATGGGACGAGGGTGACCTTGACGGCGACGCCCAAGGCCGGCTCCACGTTCGGCGGCTGGTCGGGCGCGTGCACGGGTACCGGCACCTGCACCCTGACGACGGATCGCTCGCAGTCGGCAACCGCGACGTTCGTGCAGGAGCTTCGCGGGCCCAAGCTCCGCGCCTGCATCGTCCCGAAGCTGAAGGGCAAGACGCTCAAGGCTGCGAAGCGGGCGCTGCGGAAGGCGCACTGTCGCGCCGGAGAGATCAGCCACAGGTTCTCGCGCCACAAGAAGGGCCGGGTCATCTCGCAGAGGCCACGGCCCCGCAGACATCTCCGCAACGGGGCCAAGGTCAAGCTCGTCGTCAGCAAGGGAAGGCGGCACTAGCTAGTCACGCAGCTCTCGGGCCGGGCCGGCCGGAGCGGTGAAGCGAGCATGTGAACCACCTGTCGAGCGATAGCTGAAGCAGCCTCGGCCGGCGCAGGATGTGAGCCTGCGATGGGGGCACCGGCACGGATGAACGGAGAGCTCCTCCAGCTGTGGCTTCGTCTGCTCGGCTGGCAGGTCGAGACCGGACGCGACGGCGAATTCGCCGTCGGGGTGGGAACCCACCTTCTAACCGACGGCACCACGCTCCGCGTCGGCGGCTGCGCCCGCACCGAGGGCGAGCTCGCGCTGCAGCTGTTCGAGCAGGCGATGCAGGCGTTCGAGCGAACCTACGACAGGGCGCAGCGGCAACTCACGGCGGCCTAGCGCCGCATCAGTCCCGCCGGTCGGCGGCACCGAGCAGCGAGATCAGGCCGTCGGCGATCGTCTCACGCCACCAGAAGTAGTCGTGGCCGCCGGGGAACGTCCGGTAGTCGACGTCATAGCCTTTGGCGAGGAGTACGTCGCGCATGTGGAGGTTCGCCTGAAGCTGCCTCCGCTCGAACAACCCCACGTCCAGATAGAAACGAAGCGGGACGCGTTCCTCGACCGCAAAGAGCGCCGGGCCGCCGAATTCGACGAACTGGTAGGCGCCGGACTGTGAGAGGACGAGCCCGAACAGGTCGGGGCGCCGCAGGCCGCAGAAGGCGGCCGCCAGGCCGCCGAGGCTCGAGCCGGCGACCACGGTGCGTGTGGGTTCGGGCTCGATCGACAGCCGCGAGCGGGCCCAGGGCAGCAGCTCCTCGGCGACGAACTCGACGAACGGCTCGTCGAGCGCCAGCTCGCGGGCCCGCGTCTCTCCATCCAGGCTGTCGGGCAGCACGGCGACCACCGGCGGGATCCGGCCGGCGGCGATGAGGTTGTCGAGCACCGTCGGAAGCGGGACGTAGGCGTCGCACGTGTATGCGTAACCGTCGAAACAGACGATGAGCGGGTAACGCCGGGCCGGGTCGTAGTCGGCCGGACGATATGTCCACACGCGGCGCTCGTTGCCGAGAACCTCGCTCGACACGCGCTCTGCGTCCACCTCGCCCGAAGCGGCCTCGCCTGCGGTGCTCCACCTCATCTCCCGCGCCCCGGGCAGCTCGACCATCGAGGCGACGAAGCCGTTCGAGTCGGGCAGCTCTTCGTCGCCCGGGTAGAGATGCGTCGACGGATTGAGGGGATCGGAGACGAGCTGATCCGTGCTGGTCGGCAACATCTCGGTCGAAAACCAGTAGGCCAGGCGTGCGCCCTCCGGGATCTCGTAGCTGCGCACCCACCAACCGTCCGCGTCGCGCCGCATGCGGCGGTCCTCCGGGTCCTCGCTTCCCCCGAGGCCGCCGACGATGAAGACCTCCTCGGCAGCTGGGGCGTGGTAGGAGACCGTGACCCGATAGCGCCCCCCGTCGAGCGCTTCGATGCTTGGAGAACGACGCGTAGTCAAGCGCGGCGACAGTACCAGCGCCAAGGAATGCAAAGGGGCTTTGCGGTACTTGCGGCTCGGTCAGCGGAAGAGGCGCCTACCGGAGTCGAACCGGTGTACTGGGTTTTGCAGACCCATGCCTAACCACTCGGCCAAGGCGCCGCGCGCGCCATGGTATCGGCGGCCTCACGGCAGAACTTCGTCGAGGAAGGCGACCGCGCGCTCGAAGGCGTCGACCCGGTTCGGGAGCTTCTCGATCGGATGCCCCTCGTCCTCGTAGATCACGAGCTCGCAGCGGATGCCCTTCCCGGTCAGGACGCGGTGGATGTATTCCGACTCGCCGACCGGCACGCGCGGGTCGTTCCGCCCGTGCTCGAGGAAGAGGGGCGCGCGGATGTCGTCGATCCGGCTCGCGGGCGAGACACGCTCGAGCACCTCTCGATCGGTGGCCAGCGAGCCGTACTCGCGCTCGCGGGCGGCGCGGCGGTAGTCGGACGTGTTCTCGAGGAAGGTGACGAGGTTCGAGATGCCGACGAACGAGATCCCGGCCGCCCACAGCTCCGGCTGGAAGGCGAGCGCGGCGAGCGTCATGTAACCGCCGTACGAGCGCCCGTAGACGACCGCGCGCGAGGCGTCGATCGTCGGCCGTGCCGAGAGCCAGGCATGCAGCTCGGCCAGGTCGCGGACGGCGTCGAGACGCAGCTCGACGTCGTCCAGGTGCTCGTACCGCTTCCCGTAGCCGGTCGAGCCGCGCACGTTCGGAGCGGCCACGGCGTACCCGCGCGAGACGAGGAACTGCGTGAGCGGGCCGAAGCCCTGTGAGAAGAACGGCTGGAACTGCGACTCCGGACCGCCGTGCACGCACACGACGACGGGAAACGGCCCCTCGCCCTCGGGTTCGAAGAGGAAGACCGGAATCTCCTCGCCGTCGAAGCTCGCGAAGCGGTGCAGCCCGGGCTCAGCGCCGGGGAACGGGCCGTCGCCGGTGAGTCGCCGCAACTCTCCCGACTCGACTTCGTACGCGTGAGTCTGGATCGTCTCCCGCGCGCTCGCGAAGCCGAAGGCGAGCTGCGAGCCGTCGGCGGAGAAGACGGGCCGGAACATCACGCCCCTCGCCGGTAGCGGAACCTCGCCGCGCAGCTCCAGCGTCTCGGGATCGCGGAGCTCGGCCCGCGACCAGCCGTCCTCGTTCGCGACAACGAGCAGCGAGCGGCCGGCGTCGTCGGTCGCGCACTCGAGATCCCAGCGCGAGTCGAGCACGACCTCCCACTCCCCGGAGCCGAGGTCGTAGCGGGCGAGCGACCGCACGTCGCCGAAGGCGTTCGTCGCGGCGAGGAGGCCGGACGAGTCGGCCAGCCAGGTGGGAGTCGCATACTCCGCTTCGCCGTCGTGCGGCGTCGCGTGGACGATCTCGCCGCCCTCGACGTCGAGGAGGAACAGGTCGGAGTCGCCCGGCCGCTCGGTGAGGCGCTCGACGACGATCCAGCGGCCGTCGGGCGAGAAGCCGTGCACGCCGAGGTAGCCGCGGAGCTCGAAGGTCTGCTCCTCCCCGCTCTCGAGCCGCCGCGCGACGACCTCGAAGTCGCGGCCGTTGCCGCGATTGGTCGCGTAGGCGAGCAGCGACCCGTCGCGCGAGACGGCGGGCGTCCAGTGGTTGAAGCGCGGATCGACGACGAGCGGCTCGGGCTCCCTGCCCGGTTCGAGCAGATACAGCTGCGTCCGCTCGTTGCCGCGGTCGTCGATCTCGAGCAGGATGCGGCCGTCGGGCAGCAGCCTGCCGTTGACAGGTTCCGACAGGTTTGTCAGCTGCCGGAGGTCGCCGCTCGCGAGCGAGAGGAGGAAGAGCTGACGCGTGCCGGGCGCGTCCGACGCCACGAGCAGCGCGGACCCGTCGGCGGCGAACCCGAGCGGCCACGCCTGAGGCAGCGAGAGGAGGGCCCGCAGGTCGTGCACGTCGAGAGGCTCAGCCGGCAGCGCGACTGTCGAGGAGCGACCGCATGTGCTCGAGCTCGCGCCAGTACTGGCGATGAATCGCCAGCCGAAGCTCGCTCTCGCCCATGGCCTGGACCGTCGTCGAGGCCCGCACGAGATAGCGCCTGGGCTCGCCGATCCGCACCGAGCCGGGATCCGCGGTGAAGACCGGCTCCCGCGGGCGCGGGATCCAGCCCCAGCGGCTCGCGTTGAGCAGGAAGAAGCGCCGGTCGGTGAGGGCCAGGTAGTACGGCCGGGCCACGAGCATGTAGATCAGGTCGCCGATCGACCCGAGAAACAGGAGGATCATCAGGCCAGGCACGTACCGATGGCCGAAGACCGCCGACTCGAAGCTCTCCCCCGGTTCGAGCGCCCCGGCCAGCCCCTTCTCCACGCGGGCCACGACGCGCCGCGCCGACCGCCGGCGATGAGGCTGTTCCGCGCTCATGCGGCCGCTCCCGCGAGCTCCGGGATGATCTCGTCGCCGAACGCCTGCAGCGTCTCCTCCTGCCCGTGGGTCATCAGGTAGATGTTGAACTGGTCGACCCCGATCGCCTCCAGCTCCTGCAGCTTCGCCTTCGCCTGCTCCGCCGTGCCGAGGACGCAGAAGCGGTCACAGATCTCGTCGGTCACGAACTCGCCGTGCTTCGCGCCGACCCGCGAATGCTCGTCGTAGTCGTAGAACTTGCGCGCCTGGACGTAGTCCGTCAGCGCCTTCGGGACGGCGCTCCCGTCGGCGCCGTAGCGGTCGATCAGATCCATGACGTGGTTCGAGACCATCGCCGGGAACCAGCGCACCTGCTCGCGCGCGTCGGCGAGGTCGCCGGAGATGTGAGCCGGCGCACCGACGATGCACCTGAGCTCCGCCGGGTCGCGGCCCGCCTGCTCGGCGGCGGCCCGCGCGGTGGCCATGATCCACCGGATGATCTCGGGATCGGCGAGCTGGATGATCACGCCGTCGCCGACGCGCCCCGCGACTCCGAGCGCCCTCGGCCCGTAGCCGGCGACCCACATGGGGATCCGCGGCAGCTCCGGCCGCACCCACTTGAGCTCGAGCTGCTTGTCGTTCCACTCGACCGCGCCGCCGTTCATCAGCTCGCGCACCATCGCGCACGCGCGCTCGAAGTCCGCCACCTTCATCGGCTTGCGGCCGATGTAGCGGACGGCCGAGTCGCCGCGGCCGATGCCCATCGCCACCCGCCCGTCCGAGAGGTCGTGGAGCGTCGCGTAGGCGCTCGCGAGCACCGTCGGGTCGCGGGTCGCCGGGTTCGTCACGAAGTGCCCGAGCTTGATGGTGGACGTCTCGCGCGCCGCCACCGCGAGCATCGGCACCGACTCCTGCCAGAGGACGTGCGAGTCGTACGTCCACGCGTAGCCGAAGCCGTGCCGCTCGGCGAGCTGGATCAGCTCCAGCCAGCGCGAGAAGGGCGGATCCGGGAGAACAGTGACGCCGAAGTCCACGACCGCGAGCCTAACGCGGCGTCGCGAGCGAGGCCAGCGCCGCGAGAGCTCCGAGGACGACGAAGCCGATCCGCCCGTCACCCGGCAGCGCGAACGTGAGGCCGACGAGCGGCGTGCCCACGACGACGGTCAGCGCGGCCCAGGCATTGACGAAGCCGACGGCCGCTCCCGGAGCGTCCGGACGCGCCGCGGCGGCACCGGTGAAGGCGCGTGCGAACGGAATTCCGGCCGCGAGACCGAGGACGGTGGCGGCGGCGACGTAGCCCGGCAGCGCGAGGGGCAGTGCGAGCACGACCGCGGCCGCGCCGCCGAGCACGAGGCTCGCAGCGACGAACCGGCTCGCGTTCTCGCGCCGGAGCAGAGAGCCGCCCGCGATCCGGGTGAAGAACCCGAGCAGCAGCGTGAGCGACCCCACCACCGCGGCGGCCGTCTTCGACTGACCGTGGCGCTCGAGCAGGGTCACGACCCAGTTGCCGACGATCACGCTGAAGCCGAACGAGAAGGAGTGGATCGCCGCGAGCCGGTAGAGACGCGTGTCGCGGACGAAGCTCCAGTCGAGCCGATCGCCCCTGCTCCGCACTGCCCGCGGGGCGTCCGGTGCGAGCGCGAGCAGCACCGCAGCGAGCAGGACGACGGCGATCGTCGAGAGGTACGGCGCCCGGAATCCGGTCCACCTCGCAACTCCCGGGATGACCGCGACGGCGATTCCGGGTGCGAGAACGGAGGAGCCGCCGTACATGCCCTGCAGCGTCGGCGAGCCGCCGTGCGCGCGGATGTAGTCGGAGCCGCCGATGAAGGCGAGTCCGGTTCCGACGCCGACGATTGCGCGGCCGAGGAAACCGAGCGCGGGAGTCGCGACGGGCAGCGCGACGGCGTTGCCGACGACGAGGATGGCGAGCCCGACCGCGCTGCTCCGGCGCGCTCCCCAGCGGTCGGCGGCGTGCCCGCCGGGGATCTGCATCGCCATGTGCAGCACGAACTGGACGGTGACGAAGAGGCCGATCGTCGCGAGCCCGACGCCGTACGCGTGGCTCTCGCGCGTCGCGACCGGACCGAGCGCGGCGAGGTTCCAGCCGGCAGCGGCGCCGATCGCGATCCCGCCGGCGGTCGCGCGGCCGCGGATCGGGTCCTCCCTCGCCACGCGGGCGAGCCTACGCTACGCCTGTGGGGGCACCCGACGACTGCACGTTCTGCACGATCGCGGCCGGCGGCGACGGAATCCGAACCACACGCGAGTACGTTGTCCACAGGGACGAGGCGACGACCGCGTTCGTCGCGGCGAAGTGGTGGCGTGCCAACGAGGGACACGTGCTCGTGATCCCGAACCGCCACGCCCGGGATCTCTCCGACATCGCGGATGACGACTTTGCCGCGGTCTATCGCACCGCGAAAGGCATCGCGGCGGCCATTCGCGAGGGCTACGTCTGCCAGGGAACGTCGATGCGGCAGCACAACGAGCCGGCCGGCGGTCAGGACATGTTCCACTTCCACGTCCATGTCTTCCCGCGCCGGGTCGACGACCGGCTCTACGAACGCAACGCCGAAACCCGGTGGACGACGCCCGAAGAGCGTGCCCCGTACGTCGAGCGGCTGCGAGAGGCCCTCTCCGGGCAGCGGCTTAACTGTCGCGATCGGGCCTGTCCCGGTGCCAGGCACCGGGACAGGCCCAGAGAGGACAGTGGGGATGGCGAATGCGCCTTCCTCTGCCCGGTCGGCGTGCGGACCTGGCCATTGCAGACCCGTCCGCGTGCCTGGCACCGGGAGGTGTCCATGCTGGACGGTCCCCGGCGGGACTCAGCGCGGCGCCACGAGGTCGTAGCTGCCGGCGACCAGCTCGCGGACGAGGTCGTCCGCTACGGCGCCACCGCAGGTCACCGTCAGCCAGTGGCGCTTGTTGAGGTGGTAGCCGGGCTCGATCTCCTCGTACGTCCCGCGCAGCTGCTCGCCGAGCTCGGGCTCGCACTTCAGGCTCACCTGGAGCGGCTTCCGCCGCAGCCGGGCGAGCGCGAACATCTTCCCGCCCACCTTGAAGACCGACGTCTCGGGGCCGAACGGAAAGGTCTCCTCGGCCCCGGGAAGGTTCAGGCACAGACGACGCAGCTGTGCCGGCGTCACTCTCGCTCGAGCACGACGACCGGGATCTCGCGCTCCGTGCGCGCGGCGTACTCGTCGTAGTGCGGCCAGATCTCGGCCATCAGCTCCCAGAGCCGCTCGCGCTCCTCGCCTTCGGCGTCGCGCGCGCGAACGCGCCAGCGGTCTCCCATGATCTGGATCTCGGCCGTGGGATTCTGGCGGAGGTTCCGGTACCAGCCCGGATGCTTCGGTGCCCCGCCCTTCGACGCGACGAGCACGACGTTGTCTCCGTCGCGGCCGAAGATGAGCGGGTTGGTCCGCTGCTCGCCGGTCGTCCGGCCGGTCGTGAACAGGATCGCGATCGGGGCGTCCTCCCTCCAGCGGTACCCGATCTCGCCGTTCGTCTCGAGATACCTGCGCACGTGCTCGTCGCCGAACAGGTGTGCCGCGGATTCGAGCGTGCTCATGCAAATCCCCCCAGTGTCTTCGTCGCCAGCCTGTCGAGCGCCTGCACCGAGAGCTCGAGGTGCTCCTCCTTCGTGTCCTCGAGCTTCGTGTGCGAGAGCCCTCGCAGGGACTGAACGAAGAGCATCACCGTCGGGATTCCCGCCCGCGCCACCTCGGCGGCGTCGTGAAGCGGCCCGGACGGCAGCCGGTGCGACGAGTCCGAGACCTCGCGCACGGCCTCGTCCGCGAGCTCGATCAGCCTCTCGTCGAACGGGATCGGCTCGATGTTCCAGATCCGCCGCCACTCGACCTCGACGTTCTCCTCGCGAGCGAACCGCTCGCTCGCCTCCCGGGCGAGGTCGAGCAGGCGCGCGAGCTTCCCGGCGTCGAGATGCCGCTGGTCGAGGAGCTGCTCGGCCGTCTCGACGACGGACGTGACGATGCCCGGCTTGCAGACGATGCCGCCGGACGTGCAGACGGCGCCGTCCCCCACCTCGGCGGCGATCGGGCGGATCTCGAGGGCGAGCTTCGCGGCGCCCGCGAGCGCGTCTCGGCGCTGATCCATCGGCGTCGAGCCCGCGTGAGCGGCCTGGCCGCACCAGGTGACGAGGTGGCGCTCGACGCCGAAGGTGCCGAGGACGACGCCCAGCGGCAGGTCGAGCGACTCGAGCACCGGCCCCTGCTCGACGTGGAGCTCGAGATAGGCGGCCGCGCCGTCGAGCTGCCGCCGCGCCTCGAGCGCGCGGTCGAGATCGACTCCGTGCCTGGCGAGCGCGTCCGGGAGCGGGATCCCGTCGGCGTCGCGCCGCTCGCGCAGCTCGTCCTGATCGTTCATCGAGCCGGCGGCGGCGGAGGAGCCGAAGAGCGAGCGGCCGAAGCGGGCGCCCTCCTCGTCCGCCCAGTCGACGAGCCGCACGGTGAGCGGGGGCGTGCCTTCCTCCGCGATGCGGCGGAGGACCTCGACGCCGGCAAGGACGTTGAGGCAGCCGTCGAGCCGGCCGCCGTTCGGCACCGAGTCCATGTGGCCCCCGATCAGGAGCGAACGCTCGGACTCCCCCCGCAGCGTGAACCACTGGTTGCCGGCCTCGTCGATCTCGTGCTCGGCGCCGGTCGGAGCGACCTTCTCGCGGAGCCACGCCCGCCCGCGCTCCCACGTCTCCGTCCAGGCGACGCGCTGAGCGCCGCTCTCGTCGCCCGTGAGCTGGGCGAGCTCCTTCAGCTCGGCGACCGTGCGCGAAGGGTCCAGCGCCACGGCCTGACTCTACAAAGCGCCGCGATACAGTCCCTGCATGTCGCTGCTGATCAAGGGCGGCCGGGTCGTGACCGCCGCCGACGACTTCGTTGCGGACGTCCTCGTCGAGGGCGAGCGGGTCGCGCTCATCGGCGCCGACCTCGACGTGGCGGCCGAGCGCACGATCGACGCGAGCGGGAAGTACGTCCTGCCGGGCTGCATCGACCCGCACACGCACCTCGACATGCCGTTCGGCGGCACCGTCACGATCGACGACTTCGAGTCGGGACAAGGCTCGGCGGCCTGCGGCGGCACCACCTGCCACGTGGACTTCTGCATCCAGGGCGCGGGACAGACGTTCGCCCAGGCGCTCGCAGGGTGGCACGCCAAGGCGAACGGCAAGACGCTGATCGACTACGGCTTCCACATCGCCGTCACCGACCTCGCCGACGAGGAGCGGCTCGAGGAGCTCGCAACGCTGCCCGAGCAGGGCATCACGTCGTACAAGCTCTTCATGGCGTACAAGGGCGTCCTCCAGGTCGACGACGAGACGCTCTTCCGCGCGATGGAGGTCGCCGCGGGGAGCGGCGCGCTCGTGATGGTGCACGCCGAGAACGGCGACGCGATCGACGTCCTCGTCCGGGAGGCGCTCGCCCGCGGCGACACGGCTCCGATCCACCACGCGCTGACGCGGCCGCCCGAGCTCGAAGGCGAGGCGACCAACCGCGCGATCCAGCTCGCGCGCATCGCAGGCAGCCCGCTCTACGTCGTCCACGTCACCTGCCGGGAAGCCGTCGAGCCGATCCGCCGCGCCCGCGAGCAGGGCTGGAGCGTCTGGGGAGAGACGTGCACGCAGTACCTCTTCCGGTCGATCGACGACCTCGCACGGCCGGAATTCGAGGGCGCGAAGTACGTCTACTCGCCGCCCGCCCGCGACCCCGCGAACCACGACGTGCTCTGGGACGCTGTGCGCACCGACGCGCTCTCGGCGATCTCGACCGACCACTGCGCATTCCTCTGGGACGGGCAGAAGACGCTGGGCAAGGACGACTTCACGAAGATCCCGAACGGCGGCCCCGGCCTCGAGGACCGGCTCAAGATGATCCACCACTTCGGCGTCCGCGAGGGGAGGATCAGCCTGAACCGGATGGTCGACCTCCTCGCGACCCGGCCGGCGAAGCTGTTCGGCCTCTACCCCCGCAAGGGGACGATCGCGGTCGGGACGGACGCCGACCTCGTCGTCTTCGATCCCGAGCGGCGGGAGACGATCTCGGCGTCGAGCCACCACTCGAGATGCGACTACAGCCTCTACGAGGGAACCGAGGTCGTCGGCGCGCCGGAGCACGTGCTGCTGCGCGGCTCGGTCCTCGTGGAGGACGGCGAGCTCGTGGGCGCCCCCGGCGTGGGCCGGTTCGTGGGCCGGGCGCGCTTCGGCGAGCAGCTCGAGGCCGGCGCCGCGGTTCGCTCCTAGCCGCGAGCAGGGCTTTTTTTACCGCGCGCGAACAGAACCTTCGCTAGCCTCATGCGAGTCGTGGGGTCCCACATCGGAGCGCGTCGCGGGCGGCTGGGGCTGCTCGCAGGTCTTGCCATCGCGCTGATCGCGCTCTTGGCCGCGAGCGCGTCCGACGCTGCCACCACCACCCGCGCCAAGGGCCTCGACGTCTCCACCTGGAACGGGACGATCAAATGGGGGAAGGTCGCGAACGCGGGCTACCGCTTCGCGTTCGGCAAGGCGACCGAGGGCACGACCTACAACGACAAGACGTACACGACGAACCGGAACGGGAGCGAAGGCGCCGGCCTCGTCTTCGGCGCCTACCACTTCGCGCGGCCGGCCGGCAAGAACATCGCCGCCGCCACCGCGAGCGCGATCCGCCAGGCCGACCACTTCCTCGCCGTCGCCAACCCCCAGCCGGGCGAGCTGCCGCCGGTGCTCGACCTCGAGGCGACCGGCAACCTTCCCCGGCAACGGCTGCTGGCGTGGACGCTCGCCTGGCTCGAGCAGATCGACGCCCGCACCGGCGTCCAGCCGTTCGTCTACACCTCGCCGCTCTTCTGGAAAGGGCGCCTGGGCGACTCCACGGCCGCCGCCGCGGCAGGTACCCGTCTCTGGATCGCGCACTGGACCTCCAAGAGCGCGCCGCTCGTCCCCGCGAGGAACTGGAACGGCACGGGCTGGAAGTTCTGGCAGTGGACGAACTGCGTCGCCGTCCCCGGGATCCAGCGCTGCAGCGACGGCGACCGGCTGAACGGCACGAAGCTCGGCGCGGTCACCATCGCCCCGTACCCGGTCGGGGCGCCGCTCCTCTCCACTCCGCCGACGATCGTCGGTGCTCCGGTCGCGGGCCAGCCGCTCGCAGCCGTGCCGGGCACGTGGGAAGGCGGCAAGCCGCTCACGTTCACGTACCAGTGGAGAAGCTGTGACGCAGCCGGCGCCAACTGCACCACCATCAGGGGCGCGACCGGGGAGTCGTACAAGCCGGTCACCACCGACGTCGGGCACTCCCTCAAGGTCGTCGTGACCGCGACCGCCGCGGCAGGGACCTCCACCGCCGTCACCGTGCCGACCGCGGCAGTCGCGCCTGCGGGAACCTCGCCGTCCGCCCAACCGACGAGTCTCAAGCCGCCGCAGATCAGCGGTCAGCCGCAGGTCGGGGTGGCGCTGACGACCTCGGTCGGAACCTGGACCGGCTCACCGACGAAGTTCACCTATCGCTGGCGGCGCTGCAACGCGAGCGGGACCTCTTGCCTCGCGATTCCGCACGCCACCGGTCCGCGCCGCACGCTCACTCCGGACGACATCGGCTCGACGCTCTCGCTCGTCGTGACCGCGACCGGCAAGGGCGGCTCGGCGTCGGCGACCGCCGGGCCGACCCAGATCGTCGTGGCGGCGCCGTTGCCGCCGGTCTCGATCGGGACGCAGACGGTCACGCGCGGCATCGCGGGCAACATCCAGGCGGACGACGGCCGAGCGTCGGTCACCTGGCAGCCGGGCGCGGTTCCCGTGGGCAGGACGGTGTCGCTCACCACCTTCACCGGTGCGCTCACGGTGCCCGGCAGCGAGGTGTCGCTGTCGGTGCCGGGGCTCTCGAGGGGCTTCCGGTGGCCGCTCGACCTGACGTATGCGCAGCAGCAGCCGAACCGGACGGTGCTGGGCTACTCCACGGACGGGAAGGTCTACCACGCGGTGCCGCCGCTGCAGCCTGCGCAGCTCCCGCCCGGGACGGCGGTCGGCTGGTACGTCGACGCCAACAACCTCACCCACGTGCTGACGCGGACGCCGTTCCAGGTCGCGCTCTTCAAGCAGGGCGCCTGGGGCGATCCGACCTTCACGTCGCCCAACGGCCCGGCTTTGAGGACGCAGACCGGGTTCCGCGTACTGCCACATCCGGCCGACCACAGCCTGCTCCTCCTCACGCGGCTCGCCGTGCACTCGCAGGCTCGCTTGACGGCCTCGGTCACCGGGCCGCATCGTGCGTCCATCGCGATCCTCGGTCACGGGAGCCGCTTCGGCGGAAGGCTCAGGGGCGGCAGCCTGCGCACCGTGCAGGCGTACCGCCGGAAGCCCGGGTCGATGCAGGTGCGGCTGCGGCTGAACGCGCGCTCGTTGCGCCCCGGCTCGTACAGGCTCCGCATCGTCGCCGTCGATCCCTGGGGACGGCACGGGCGCAGGACGCTCCGCTTCCGCGTTCGCTGATCAGCGGCTCGCGGCCGAGAGCGCCCGCAGGCTGAGCAGCTCGTAGGCGACGTTCGCCGCGGCGAGGGCCGTCTGCTGCCCCGGGCCGTCGTAGGACGGCGAGACCTCGACGACGTCCGCGGCGGCCAGCTCGATCCCGGCCAGCGCGCGGAGGAAGGCGAGCGCCTCCGCGGTCGAGAGGCCCCCGACCTCCGGCGTGCCCGTCCCCGGCGCGAAGGCCGGGTCCAGCACGTCGATGTCGAAGGAGA
Source organism: Gaiellaceae bacterium (assembly GCA_035252585.1). Classification (GTDB taxonomy): domain Bacteria; phylum Actinomycetota; class Thermoleophilia; order Gaiellales; family Gaiellaceae; genus Palsa-739. The sequence goes on along the minus strand of DATFCX010000037.1, from coordinate 3,270 downwards.
GGAAGACGGGACGGCGGCCGATGCGTTCGCGAACGAGGTCGGCGTAGACGCTCGGGCCGAGCGCCCGCAGCTCGTCGCACGGGAGCACCGTGAAGCCCAGGGCGCGAGCGGAGTCGATGTCCTCCGCCCCGTAGAGGGAGCCGCGCAGACCGGCCTGCACCGACGCCTTCGGCTCGATCAGCTTCTCCTCGAGCGCGCGCGCGAACGTCGTGCCGTGGAAGAAGCGCTGGCCGAAGTACTCGTCCCACGTGTCGCCGTGCGCGTCGAGCTGCACGAGGGCGAGGGGCCCGTGCTTCCCTGCGAGAACGCGCAGCTCCGCGAGCGTGACCGAGTGGTCGCCGCCGAGGGCGAGCGGGAAGACGCCGGCGTCGACGAGCGTCGCGAGCGCCGCCTCGACCTGCCCGTACGTGCGCTCGGTGTCGCCGGGCGAGACGGGCACGTCGCCGTAGTCCACGATCGAGAGCGTCTCGACCACGCTCACGTCGAGTCCCGGGTTGTAGGGACGGAGCAGGGCCGAGGCCGAGCGGATCGCCTCGGGGCCGAAGCGCGGGCCCGTCCGGTAGCTCGTCGCCGTGTCGAACGGGATGCCGTAGACCGCGGCGTCCACGCCGGCCAGGTCGGTCGTGTGCGGCGCTCGCATGAACGTGCGGATCCCGGCGAAACGCGGGATCTCCTTCGCGTCGAGCGGCCTGTGGTGCGGGGGCTCCGCCACTACCGCGTCTGCGGGAAGCCCAGGTCGATCCGCGAGGTGGCGGGGTCGGGCCAGCGCTGCGTGACGACCTTGCCGCGCGTGTAGAAGTCGATCGCCTCCGGCCCGTAGACGTGGCGATCGCCGAAGAGCGAGCCCTTCCAGCCGCCGAAGGAGTAGTACGCGACCGGCACCGGGATCGGGACGTTGATCCCGACCATCCCCGCCTGCACGTCGAACTGGAACCGCCGCGCCGCGCCGCCGTCGCGCGTGAAGATCGCGACGCCGTTGCCGTACGGGCTCTCGTTCACGAGCCGCACGGCCTCCTCGTACGTGTCGACGCGGGTCACGCCGAGGACCGGACCGAAGATCTCGTCGACGTACGCCTTCATCTCCGGCGTCACGTCGTCGAGGAGGCTCGGGTTGAGGAAGAAGCCCTCCTCCGGCACCCCCTCACGGCCGTCGACGACGACGGTGGCGCCCTCGCCGGGCGCGTTCTCGACGTACGACGCGACCCTGTCCCGATGCTCGCGCGTCACGAGCGGGCCCATCTCCGACGCCGGATCCATGCCGTCGCCGACCTTGACGTTCGGGATCCGTTGCCGGATCGCGTCGACGAGCGGCTGCGCGACGTCGCCCACCGCGACGACGACGGAGACGGCCATGCACCGTTCGCCGGCGGAGCCGTAGCCGGCCGAGATGGCAGCGTCGGCGGCCGCCTCGACGTCGGCGTCCGGCAACACGAGCATGTGGTTCTTCGCGCCGCCGAGCGCCTGGCAGCGCTTGCCGCCGGCGGTCGCCTTCTCGTACACGTAGCGCGCGATCGGGGTCGAGCCCACGAACGAGATCGCGGCGACGTCCGGATGCTCGAGCAGGGCGTCCACCGCGACGCGGTCGCCCATGATCACGTTGAAGACACCGTCCGGCAGGCCGGCCTCCGCCAGCAGCTCGCCGATCCAGAGCGAGGCCGAAGGGTCCTTCTCCGACGGCTTGAGCACGAAGCAGTTGCCGCACGCGATCGCCGGCGCCCACATCCACATGGGCACCATCGCCGGGAAGTTGAACGGCGTGATGCCGGCGACGACGCCGAGCGGTTGCCGGATCGAGTAGACGTCGATCCCCGTCGACGCCTGCTCGGAGTGCTCGCCCTTGATCAGCTGCGGGATGCCGCAGCAGTACTCGACCACCTCGAGCCCGCGCGTCACCTCGCCGAGCGCGTCGCTGAAGACCTTGCCGTGCTCGCGGACGAGGATCTCGGCCACCTCTTCACGTCTCGCGTGGAGCAGCTCCCGGATGCGGAAGAAGAGCTCCGCCCGCTTCGCGAGCGAGGTCGTGCGCCAGCCGGGGAACGCGTCGCGTGCAGCCCGGACGGCCGCGTCCACCTCCTCCACGCTCGCGAAGTCGACGGCGCCGGTCCGGCGGCCGGTAGCCGGGTTGTACACGGGACCGCTGCGGCCGGATCCGCCGTCGACCCGGCGCCCGCCGATCCAGTGCGGGATCCGCGTGGTCGTCGGCGCGTCGACGGTCTCGGTCATGCCGAGTAGCGTAACGCCGTGTCCGATCTGACCGAGTTCGTGGAGGAGCCCGGCCGCTTCATGGAGCCGACGAAGGGAACGTTGGTGGCCAAGACGCCCCGCTTCGTCGTGGTCGCCGGCGCGGACGGCGTCTGGGCATCGGTCCAGGGAATCCGCCTCCACGACGGCGAGGCGGCGGACGCGCTGGCGGAGGTTCGAGCGCTGCTCGCGCCGGCAGGTACGCGTGTCGTCAGCTGGTGGCTGACCGAGCGCGCGACCCCCGAGGACGTCGAGGAGCAGCTGCTCGCCGCCGGGCTGGAGATCGTGCGGCGCGACTACCTGCTCGACGGCCTCCTCGCGACGCAGCCGCCGCCGGCCGGCCCTCCGGAGATCGAGGTGCGCCGCGCGAGCTCGGCCGAGCAGTGGGCCACGATCCGTGAGCTCCAGGACAGCGTGTTCGACAACCCGCCCGAGCGCCGGCCCACCCACGAGCAGCTGCTGGCCGAGTTTCCCGGCACGAACAGCATCCTCTTCGGCGCCTGGCTCGACGGCGAGCTCGTCGGCGCCGGGGCTGCGGCGCCGAGCAGCCGCGGGCTGCTCCTCTGGGGAGGCTCGGTGCGGGCGGACGCACGCGGGCGGGGCTGCTACCGGGCACTCGTGCGCGCCCGCTGGGAGGAAGCCGTCCGGCGCGGCACGCCGGCGCTGACGGTGAGCGCGAACGACAAGTCCGGACCGGTGCTCCGCAGGCTCGGCTTCGAGAACGTGCTCCAGTTCCGTCGGCTCGAGGACGTACTCTCGGTGTCATGAAGGAGATCTGCCCGCGCTGCAGCGCCGAGATGGAATGGCGACACGGGACGTTCCAGTGCCCTAAGTGCCGCCTGAAGATCGGCTGTTGCGAAGGCGACACGGGTGACTGCCGAGACCCGGGCTAGCCTCGAGGAGCTCGAGCAGGCCGGGCTCGACGCTCGTACGGGCGGGCTGTTCGTCGTCCTCTGCTGGCTCGTCAAGGACGAGATTGCGATCGACGAGGGAGAGCTGAACGCGGCGCGGCGCCGCGCGATGTTCGTC
>DATFCX010000036.1:0-12941 GCA_035252585.1 Gaiellaceae bacterium | reverse complement strand
GGCCGGGCTCGGCTCGCCGTTCCTGCTTCTGATCTTCCTCGCCGCCGCAGCCGCAACCTGGACGGCCGGCGTTGCGCTCTCGAAGACGACGGACGCGCTCGACGCGCGGCTCGGGCTCGGCGACGAGCTCGGCGGGCTGATCCTCCTCTCGATCGCAGGGAGCCTGCCGGAGCTGGCGATCACGATCTCGGCGGCCGCGCAGGGGAACCTGCCGCTGGCAGCGGGGAACCTGATCGGCGGCATCGCGATCCAGACGATGGTGCTGCTCGTCTGCGACTTCGCCGTCGGGTCGTCGCGGCCGCTGACCTACCTCGTCGGCGCGCTGACGCCGGTGCTCGAGGCGCTGCTCGTAGTAATGGTCGTGGCGGGCGTCGAGATGGGCGCGCTCCTGAAGGAGTCGACGGCGATCGGCGGCCGCGTCAGTCCGGCCTCGCTCGGGATCGTCGTGATCTGGGTCGTCGGTCTCTACGTGATCAACCGCGCGCGCAAGGATCCGCGCTGGAGCGTGTCGATGCCCGGGAGCCGCCCCGGCAGGCACAGGCGATCGCAGCCGCATCCCGAGCAGGCGCATCCGTATGCCGGAGCCTCGACCGCTCGCGTCGCGCTGATCTTCGGACTCGGGTGCGCCGTCACGCTCGGCGCGGGCGTCGCACTCGAGGCGAGCGGGAACGACCTCGCCAACCGGCTCGGCGTCAACGGCGTCATCTTCGGCGCGACCGTGCTGGCGGCGGCGACGGCTCTACCGGAGATCTCGTCCGGGATCGCGGCCGTCCGACTCGGCGACCACGCGCTCGCGATCGGGGACATCTTCGGCGGCAACGCCTTCCAGGTCTGCCTCTTCCTCGTCGCCGACCTCGTAGCGGGCAAGCCGGTGCTGCCGTCGTCGGGAGACCTGAACGCCTGGCTCGCGGCGCTCGGGGTCGCGCTGACCGCCGTCTACGGCTTCGGCGTGATCGGCCGGCCGCAGCAGACGCACGCGCGTCTTGGCCCGGACTCGCTCCTCGCGCTCGTCCTCTTCGGCCTCGGCGTCGCCGGCCTCTTCGTCGTCCCACACTGAACGGCCCTGTCCTTCCTGGTAACAGACTGTTACTAGCTGCGCCTCGGGCCCGCAGCGCTCCGCGGGCGCCGGGTCCTTAGAGGCCACTGTCCAACCTAGTAACAGACTGTTACTAGGAGGGATTGGCGAAATGGGCCGTGTACCCCTTTAGGGGGGTTTTGCAGCGACTAATGGCCGAAACGTGGCGGCTTTGTAACGACGGGGAGGTAGAATCTGGACCTCGACCCCGGGTAGCTCAATTGGTAGAGCATCCGATTGTCTCTCGGGAGGTATAGGTTCGAGTCCTATCCCGGGGGTTGGCTTTTCGGCTGCTTAGCCCGGATTTGGCTTAACCAAGCCGTTCGACGAGGCCACATCCACTCTTTCGAGTGACGCGTGCCCTTGACAAGTTGTGCAATACTTCAACCTCCGAGAGACAATCGGGATTCGCGCTCTGCTTTGAGTAGGGCAAGAATCGAAGGCCCGACCGGGACCGTCCAGCCGTTCGTAGGTGGCGGCAGAAGCTTCCCCGGCGGGCCTTCACCCTTTTAGGCGGCGGGCGCATTGGCGCTTCGTTCACGGGACAAAGCAAGCGCGAGGCGACTGAGCATCGTTAAGTCTGCGTGCAGTCTGACGCGCTCGATGCCACGGACGCGAAGAATCGCCAGGGCATAGTGGTGCTTCAGCCGTCCGAATTCACGCTCGACGGCTGAGCGTCCACGATAGAGCCGCTTCCATTCGTCCGAGCCGTGCGGGATCGGGCTGAGCGGACGGTTGAGCCTGTTCTTCTTGAGGGGGATGATCGGGACGCAGCCGCGCTCGCGGGCTTCGTCATAGATGCGGTTGTAGTCGTAGCCCATGTCCATCGCGCAGCTCGCGGGCGAGAAGCCGCGAGCGCGGACTGCATCAAGCAGGGGAGCCGCGTAGTTGGACTCATGGCTCCGGGCTGTCTCGACTCGCCACGCGAGCGGGAGGCCGGTCTTGGTGCAAACGGCAGCGTGGATGCGATACCCATAGAAGCCGCCTCCCTTCCGGGTGCTGACGGCGCTGCGGTGGCCCCAGGAGGCGTCCGGGTCGCTGTAGGTCTGCCGCTCCGGGCCGTCCTTGTAGAGGTACTTCTGCCCGTTCGCGTAGGCGGGCATGTCGCTCGCGTCGATTGCGACCTCGGTTCCCATGTCGGGGTAGTGCTCGCGGAGCGAGGCTGCGAGCGCGTCGAGGCAGTCGGCGATCCGTTCGCGCTCCGTCCGGAGCTTGCGGGCGAAGCGATAGCAGGCCCAATGCGACGGAGCGCCACCAAGCGTCGCTTCCAAGCCGGGGTGTTCCGCGATCAGGTCGGCGACGCGCGTCCATGTCGGCAGCGCGTAGAGCGCTTTTACGAGGCAGGCGCCGAGCATCGTCCGAGAGCCGTAGCCCTTTCGTCCGACCCACCGCAGCGAATCAAGCTCCGCGATGAGAGAGGCCACTTCGGGCGAGTCGAGAATCGCGGCGACTTCGGCCGCGACCGAGCGCCGTGTTACCGTGGAACGTGCCAAGCGAGCCTATACCTCGTTTGGTCGCGGCTCCCGGAGGTTGCAGCCTCGCGGGAGCCTTCTTTTGCGCGATTTGCAGGACTAATGCTACAATCCGCGTCGGACAGCGCGAACGTGCGTTCCTCATCCGAATGAGGGAATTCGGTTAAACCTTCGTCAGTTGGATAGACATGCGGCCGATAGCATTGTTAGGCTCGCGCGCGCAAGTATTGCTCGGCCGCTCCCCGGCATAGGGGTAAGGGGCTGAGCGCCGTCAGGCCCGCTTCGGCGGGCCTGACGCTTGTTAGGTCGTTCTGCGAGACTTCTGAGTCCTAATGTCAGGACTCAGGAACGAGGATTACGTCGCGTTTCTCGACGAGTCGGGCGAAACCGGCCTGATCGTCGTCTCTGGCGTCCTGATTCCAGCGCGGTGGCTTCGGCCTGCAGAACGTCGGTGGCGCGATTTCGTCCGCGACCATGCTGGTAGCCGCTCCGGACGCACGGAAGTCAAGAGCAGGGAACTCTTGAAGGGACAAGGGCTTTCCCTTCATGTTCAGGCGAGGATGCTTCAGGGGGGCTGGCCTGCCATTAGCGCAACCGGTGCAGGGCGACAGTTCTACCGGGATGCGTTGGAGCACATAGCCAAGACCAGAGAGGTTCGCATTCTCTCCGTTGGCCTTGATACGCCATACGCCTGGGAGGTCTCCCGGCTCTGGTTTTGGCTCGCATTCGCGGCTCTAGCCGAGAGGCCCACGACGCCTCGTCCACGGCTCCCTATAAGCGTTATAGACGGCCAGGATGCTGCCTTCCGGAACGCCCATGACCTTGTCGCATATCGGTTCTACAGAGCCTTCCGTGGCCGCCGTTACTACACAGCGCACCCGCGAGCATGGTTTATCGGCGGCTCACTACACCAAGACAGTGCGCTCCTGCCGTTCGTTCAGGCTGCCGACCTAGTCGCCGCCGCCGCACGGCACGCAATCAGAAAGAGGAAAGGGGTAGGGACTTGGTACGACACGCACCTGCGCCAGTGCGCCATGCAGAGCGGACGGGAAATCGACCTTTCAGCGCATGCTCTGAAGCGACTGCGGCGGCTAGATCCCAAGGACAGGTGGGGAAGCGGCCATTTCGCAGCCGAAGTTCCTCCCTAACCCATTTCGCCAATCTCTCCTAGCGAGTTCCGGGTCGCGCGTTCCGACCTCAGGCGGGTTGCCAGACCATGAGCGCGAGGATCGCGAGGAGCATCAGCCCGCTTGCGTAGCTCGCCGCCAGCGGGATCCGCGCTGCGAGGAGGGCTCGCAGCTCCGGACTCCGCGCGTGGCCTTCGGCCGCGAGCCGCTCCGCCAGACGCCGCGCGTGCCGCGCCGTCCTCCCGCCGTAGCCGCCGACGGCCATGCTCGCGGCCCACAGTCCCAGCGCAGCCTGGATCCACGCCGGCGAGAGGCCGACGCCCTCGTGCTCGACCAACGCGATCCCGAAGCCCAGCGTGAGCAGCGCGCCGAGCCCGACGAGCGCCGCGCCGACCGGGGCCAACCGGAGCAGCGCGTACACCTCGCTCGGCCGCTCGCGCCTGAGCGCCGCGTGCTGGAGCGTCCCCACGACGGCGGCTCCCGCGAAGAAGCTCACGGCGCCGAGCAGATGGAAGAAGAGCAGGACGTGGGTCAGCGCCACGGCACTCCTACGATAGGCCCGTGCAGACGACCGACCGCCACCTGCGGCTGCTGACCGAGACGATCGCCGCCGTCAACTCGACGCTCGACCTCGAGGAGGTGCTGCATCTCGTCGCCAACGAGGTCGCCGCCGCGCTCGACGCCGACGCCTGCTTCGTCTACCTCTACCACGAAGCCGCCGGCGAGCTCGTCCTGCGAGCCACCCACGGCACGCCGCTCGACGAGATGACGCGCCGCCCCCGCCTGCGTCCCGGCGAGGGGATCACCGGCGCCGCCGCCGCCGAGCGGAAGCCGGTCGCGATCGCCGCCAACGCCGACCTCGACCCGCGCTGGAAGGAGTTCCCGAACCTGCCGGAGTCGGAGTACGAGTCGATCCTCGCCGTCCCGATCCTGGCGCGCGACCAGCTCGCGGGCGCGCTCAACGTCCGCACGCGCGAGCCGCGCGAGTTCCGGCCGGACGAGATCGAGCTCCTCCAGGCCATCGCCGGCCAGGTCGCGCAGTCGATCGTCCACGCGCAGCTCTATACCGAGGCGCAGCGGCGGGTCGCGGAGCTCGAGGCGCTCGCGCGCATCTCCGAGGCCGTCTCGGAGTCGCTCTATCTCGAGGAATCGCTCGAGGCGATCGTGAAGACGACGATGGACGCGGTGCACGCGACGGGCGCGGCGCTCGTGCTCGAGGACGGACGGATCGCGTGGCCCGAGGGCCGCGCCGGAGCCTACGCCGCGCGCACGCCGCTGCGCTGGAAGCGGCGCGAGATCGGCCAGCTCGTCGCCGACCGCGACACGCCGTTCACCGACGAGGAGCGAGCCCTGCTGGAGGCGATCGCCCACCACGCCGCCGTCGCGCTCGAGCACGGCCGCGCGGTCATGCGCGGCGTCCTCGCCCAGGAGATCCACCACCGCGTCAAGAACAACCTCCAGACCGTCGCCTCGCTCCTGCGCCTGCAGGCGCGCGCCGAGGGAGTCGATCCGCGCGAGGCGCTCGAGCACTCCGTCAACCGCATCCTCGCCATCGCCGCCGTGCACGAGTCGCTCACCGAGCAGCGGGAGGAGGACGTCGAGCTCGCCGAGCTGATCGACCGGCTGCGCGCCATGCTCGTGCAGGGACTCGGCGCCGGGCGCGACGTCCAGGCGCGGCTCGAGCCGGTCTCGCTCGCGGGCAGCCGCGCGACCGCGCTCGCGCTCGTCTTCTCGGAGCTGCTGCAGAACGCGCTCGAGCACGGTGCCGGAGCGGTCCGGATCGAGCTCGAGCGGCAGGACAGCGACGTCCTGCTGGCGATCGCGGACGAGGGATCCGGCCCCGACGGCGCGCCGACCGGGACCGGCCTCTCGATCGTGCGCGCGCTCGTCGCCGACGAGCTGCAGGGGAGCTTCGCCTTCGCGGGCGCGCGCGCCGAGGTGGTGTTCCCGGCATGAGCTGGCTCGTCGTCCTCAGGCCGGTGCGGGAGGAGATGCGGATCTCCGTCAGATGAACGAGTGGAGCGAGGTGCTGATCCACGTGCGCCGCGGCGAGGAATTCCTCGTCGCTCACCGCTCGCCGGACAGCGGCGGCTACTGGCACACGATCGCCGGCGGCGTCGAGCCCGGCGAGGCATTCCATGCCGCGGCGCTGCGGGAGCTGCGCGAGGAGACGGGGCTCGAGGCCGGCGAGCTCCGGCCGCTGGGCGAGTTCGCCTATACCCGAGAATCCTGGGAGGACGAGCCCGGTCTGCGCGTGCATGTCGAGGCCTTCCTCGTCGACGTCGAGCCGGACTGGGAGCCGCAGCTGAACGACGAGCACGACGCGTACCGCTGGTGCTCGCGGGACGAGGCGATGGAGCTCCTGTTCTGGCCCGAGCCGGCCGCGCTGCTGCGCTCGCTGCCGTGAGCGAGCCGGCGCCGCCCTACCGTGGCGAAGGCCCGCACGCGCTCTGGCACGTGAGCGAGGACGACTCGATCGTGCGCTTCGAGCCGCACCGCGCGCCGACCTCGACGCTCGACGAGAAGGTCGTCTGGGCCAACGACACGCGACATCTCCCGCTCTACTGGTTTCCGCGCGACTGCCCGCGGGCGACGTTCTGGGCGGTCTCGACGACGAGCAACGAGGACGTCGACCGGTTCCTCGGAGGCGACCGGCGGCGGCGCGTCCACGTCGTCGAGGCGCGCTGGACCGCTCCGATGCGGACGACGCGGGTCGTCGCCTATCGCCTGCCGGAGGAGACGTTCGAGCGCCGGGACCGCTTCTGGATCTCGCGCGATCCGGTCGAGCCGCTCGAGCTCGTCGAGCTGGGCGACCTCGTCGCCCGCCACGAGCAAGCCGGGATCGAGCTGCGCACCGAGCCCGAGCTCCTCCGCCTGTGGGGCGGCGTGATCGCCTCTTCGCTCGACTACAGCGGCATCAGGCTCCGCAACGCCTCCGGCGGGAACCAGTAATCGCTCGTGTCCTCGGCGAAGCCCAGGAGGTGCCTGCGGAGCGGCGTGAGCTGCGGAAGCAGATCCGGCCCGATCACCAGCTCGTCTCGCGGCCGGATCCACCGGTACGTGTAGCCGTAGAAGAGGGCCTTGCGTGTTCGGTCGGAGACGTTGTCGCCGCGCGCGTGCCAGAGCCTGCGGTCGAAGATCACGGCGCTCCCCGCCTCGACCAGCACGGGCACGGCGTTCCGCGGCTCGTGCTCGTGTGAGAGCGAGTCCCGGCAGTGGCTGCCGGGAACGACGCGCAGCGCTCCGTGCTCGGGCGTGGACACGTCGGTCAGGAAGTAGGCGACCTTGATGGAGAGTCGCGGCCGCGGCGACTCGAGCTCGACGTTCTGGCGGCCGCCGTCCTGATGCCACCGCCACCGTGGCTCCGCGGCCGGCTGCGGGGGATGGACGTCGAGATGACAGTGGTAGACGTAGATGTTCGAGCCGAGGATCTCGGAGACCAGCGGCAGGCACGCCCGGTGATCGACGAGCTCGAGGAATGCCTCGTCGCGCCCTGCGAACCCGAGCCGGTGCAGGGAGCCCTTCGATTCGGCTTCTTCTTCCCAGATGCGGTCGACGGCGGCCTCCAACCTCCGGAGCTCTGCCCCGCCGAGCGCCCCGGGCACGACGACGAAGCCGTCTCGCTCGAACCCGTCCCTCATCGCCCGTAGTACGCAGGGAGTGCCGCGTAAGGTCCCACAGTCGATGCGAATCCTGGTTGCCGAGGACGAGACGATCATCCGGCTCGATCTGCGCGCGCTGCTCGAGAGCTCCGGCTTCGACGTGTGCGCCGAGGCGAAGGACGGCGAGGAGGCGGTCGAGCTCGCGCGCGCCGAGCAGCCCGACCTAGCGGTGCTCGACGTGAAGATGCCGAAGCTCGACGGGATCGAGGCGGCCCGGCGGATCCTCGAGGAGCGGCCCATCCCCATCGTGATGCTGACCGCGTACGGCCAGGAGGAGCTCGTCTCGCGCGCGGTCGAGGCCGGCGTCTTCGGCTATCTCGTGAAGCCGTTCCGCGAGCAGGATCTGCTGCCCGCGATCGCCGCCGCGCGCGCCAGGCACGAGGAGCTGCAGACCGTGCGCGCGGAGGCGGAGTCGCTCGCCGACGCGCTCGCCGCGCGCAAGGTGATCGAGCGGGCGAAGGGGCTCCTGATGGAGAAGGAGCGGCTCAGCGAACAGGAGGCGTTCGCACGGCTGCGCAAGGCGAGCCAGGCATCGGGTCGGCCGCTCAAGGTGATCGCGGACGCCGTCGTCGCGACGCTCGCGGGGACGGAGTGAGCGCCGAGCATCCGAATGCCGCTCTCGTCCGGCGCGCCTTCGCAGCCTTCGGGAAGGACGCGATGGTCGTCTCGGCCGCCCTCGCGCGAGACGTCGTATGGCGGGTGCCCGGCAACACCGTGATGAGCGGGGAGTACAGCGGCCGGCGCGAGGTCGTCGAGTTCCTCCGCCGCACGGGGCTCGAGACCGGAGGCAGCTACCGCAGCGACCTCCACACCGTCTTCGCCGACGACGACTGGGCGGTCGCGATCTACCGCGCGACGGGCAGCCGCAACGGAATCGACCTCGACGTCGACCAGGCGCTCGTGATCCGCATCGTGGACGGACTCCTGCGCGAAGTCACGGCCGTCCCACTCGACTCGGCGTTCGAGCGGTTCTGGGCCTGAGGCTCAGGCCGGCGCGGCGAGCCCTCCCGTGTCCGTCGCAGTGAGCGCGGTCCCGCAGTAGCGGCACTTCGTGGCCTCGAGCGGGAGGCCGTCCGAGAGACAGGCCGGACATGCCTTCGTCGGCGGCGGCTCCGTGAACACGGCCACGCCTCGGCGGCGCTGGTAGATCCGGTACGGCACGACGATCGCGAAGTAGACGACCGCGACGAAGACGATGAAGTAGATGATCGCGGAGATGAGCACGCCAATCTGGACGCGCTGCCCGTTGACGGTGAAGCCGAGCCCGTTTGCGCCGCCGCTCCCGGCGGCGTCGACCAACGGCGTGATCACAGCGAAGGTGAACTCCTGGACGAGCGTGCTGAAGGCGAGCGCGATCGACAGACCGACCGCGACGACGACGAGATCGCCCTGCATGAGGAAGTTCTTGAGGCCGCGCAATGCGGACATGGGTCGCTCCTTCCTAGAGTCGACAGGCCTAGAGCCGGTAGAGCCGGAGCGCATTCTCCCGCAGAATCAGGCTCGCCGCTTCCTCCGCCTCGTCCTCGGGGAGCAGCTCGGGCAACACCGCGGCGAGCGCCTGCCGCCACCAGCGCGCCGCGAGGTGGTACAGCTCGGGCGTCCGGGCCGCGTCCGAGGCGTAGAGGAGCTTCGACACCGGTGCGAGCTCGAGCGCCTCGCGGACGGCCTGCGCCGGCTGTGAGACGTGCGGGATCGTCAGCGAGAGGTCGAACCAGACGTTGGGGTAGACGTGGGCGAGCCAGCCCGCCTCGCGCACGTACGGATAGCAGTGGAGAAGCACGAACGGCGTCTCGCCGAACCTCTCCACGAGCGGCTTCAGGTACGAGGGGTCCGAGCGCCAGAGGTGCAGGTCGGCGTCGCCGAAACCGCAATGCACCTGAACCGGCAGCGGATCTCCCGTCGCCTCGTTGGCCTCGAGCGCGGCGACGACGTGCGCCGCCGGGCGGTCGAGGCCGCCGCGGTAGGCGGCGATCGTCTTCAAGGCGACGTAGCCGTGCCCGCGCGCACCGGCGACGTCCTCCAGCGGATGGCTCTCGATCCGCAGCACCGGGCGCGCCGGGACGCCGACCCACTCGGCGAGCTCGTTCCAGGAGGTCCCGGCGTCGGTCGGCGGGAAGCCGTCGTCGAGCAGGAGCAGCTCCGTGTTCGTCTCCGCCAGTAGCCGGCGCGCGTACTCGCGTGGCTCCGTCGCGAGCCGGTAGGCGTGGACCGCCTCCTCGCCCGGCTCGACGCCGAACACCTCGGCGAGCTCGCGGATCGCGCGCCGGTACGTGATCCCGGTCGCGATGTGCGGCCACTGCCGCGGATCGGCGCTCTCGCTGAACAGGCCGCGGAACTCGTCGAGCGTCGGCTGTGCGCGGAGGATCCCGTGCGCGTGGTGGTCGATCAGCGCGATGCCGTCGAGGTCGAGCACCATCAGTACTTGAGGAAGTGGCCGCGCTGCTCGAAGTCGGCGTCCTCGGCCGAGTACGCCTCCCACTCCGACCGTCGGACGGCGAGGTAGGACTCCGCCAGCACCGGGCCGAGCGCGGCGGTGAGGACGGCGTCGGCCTCGAGCGCCGCGAGCGCCTCCTCCTGGGTCTCCGGCAGCCGGCGGATGCCGCGCGCCTCGCGCTCGGCGTCCGACAGGGTCGCGGGGTCGACCTGGACCGGCTCGGGCGGCTCGAGGCTCTGGTCGAGCCCGTCGAGGCCGGCCGCGATCAGGCCGCCGACCGCGAGGTACGGATTGCACGTCGCGTCCGCGGACTTCAGCTCCGCGTTCGTCGACGCCTCCTCCAGGCCGGCGAAGACGGACGGCACGCGCACGGGTGCCTCCCGGTTGTCGTGTCCCCAGGCCGTGAAGGCGCCGGCCCAGTACTGCGGCACGATCCGGTGGTACGAGTTGAAGCTCGGCGCAGTGAGGCCGCACAGGCCGGGCAGGTGCGCGAGCACGCCGGCGACGAACTGCCGGGCGGTGTCCGAGAGCCGGTCCGGGCGTGACGCATCGTGGAAGAGGTTGCGCGATCCGTCCTCCGACCAGAGCGAGAAGTGGATGTGGCCGCCGTTGCCGGCCGCCTCGGGCCAGGGCTTCGGCGCGAGCGAGGCGACGTAGCCGAGCTGCGCGGCGACCCCGCGGATCGTCTCGCGCACGAGGATCTGCTCGTCGGCCGCCCGCAGCGCCGGCGCGTGTCCGGTCGAGATCTCCTGCTGGCCGTGCCCGAGCTCGGCGTAGTACTGCTCGAGAACGATCTCCTGCCGCTCGAGAGCGTCGGCGAGCGCCTCGACGTAGTCCTGCGACGCGGTCATCCCGATCGTGGAGAAGCAGAGGCTCTCGTCGACCGGCCGGTAACCGCCTCCGCCCTCGACCGGGAGCGCGAGCGTGAACTCGTTCTCGAAGGACGCCTCCAGCACCAGGCCGCGGTCGGCGAGCCTCGCCGCCTGCCGCTTCAGGAACGAGCGCTGGCAGACGGCGGCCGGTTCCCCGTCGAGCGCGACGTGGTCGACGAGCACGGCACCGCTCGCGGGCACGTACGGCAGGACGCGGAACGTCTCGAGGTCGGGGACGAGCCTGACCTCGCCGACCGGCCCCAGCCCCTCGACCGGCTGGAGCCGGTCGAGCGAGCTCATCGCCTGCATCGCGACGGTGAGGCCGATCCCGGCGCGCAGGCGCCCTTCGAGCCCGTGCCGGGACGAGGCCTTCGCCCGAACCGTGCCGTCGTTGCCGCACCAGAGAAAGCGGACGAAGCGGAGCCCCGCCTCGTCCGCCCTCTGCACGATCTCCCTGCTGCCCACTACGCCGTCGGCGCCGCCTGGGGAGGCATATGCTCGCGCCGCCGCATGATCTCGCTGATGCCGTAGATCACGACGGCCGCCGCAACGGACACGCCGCACAGCACCGCGAGCCAGATCCGCCAGTGCTGGATCGTGAACAACCCCGTCCACGGCGAGCGGAACACGGTGTAGGCGCCGAACGCCGACGCGAGCATCCCGACCACGCCGCACGCGTAGAGGAGATACGGGTGCGCAGCCCGCACCTCGTCGAACTTCGCGGGGAACGCCCGCTTGACGAGGAAGATGTCGGCGAACAGCAGCACCATCGACACACACCAGATGACGGTCACGGCCGCCTGGAAGAGCCAGTACGCCCTCTGGGTGTTGTCGCCGCCGACCCACGGGTTGAAGATGGCGAGCACGAACAGCGAGGAAAGCACCGTCTGGGTGACGATCGCGTAGACCGGTACCTTCCGCTCGTTCACGGTGCCGAGCATCGGCGGCATCCGCTGCTCGAGGCCCGAGACGAAGAGCAGGCGCGAGAACGAGTAGTTGTAGACGACCGTGTTCGAGACGAAGAACCAGATCAGCACGAGCGCGATGACGATCGCGAAGGCATGCGATCCCCAGAAGCCCGTCTGCACCGCGGCGAGGATGTCCGTCGTGGCGCCGACGCTCTTCGCCGCCGGCAGCGCGAGCATCGTCCCGAACGTCGCCCAGAGGTAGGCGACCATCACGACGATCGAGCCCCAGAAGAGGTACCTCTTGATCGAGCGGATGTGCACGATCTCGACTCCGAGGTTCAACGGCACCTCGATCCCGAGCAGGGCGAGGATGACGAAGCCGAACCACGTCCACTGGCCGGAATGGATGCTCCAGTTCGACGCGGTGCCCCAGCCGCCGGTCGCCGAATGGCCGTCGCCGATCAGCCAGAGGATCCCGGCGAGGCCGATCACGAAGATCGCGGCACCGTAGAAGACGACCGCCCAGTTCGCGTACGTCTGCGTCATGCGCAGCCGCAACATCGACATCGCGGCGGAGAACCAGAGCACGGCCAAGATCACGAGGCCCTGCTGCCACGCCTTCGGCAACCCGCCCGTGTCGACGAACTGCCAGATCGTCACGACCGCGTCACCGGTCGCGACCATGACGAGGATGCCCGGCCACCAGGCGCAGAAGCCGGCGAAGAAGCTCCAGAAGGGACCGAGCGCCTTCTGCGTCCAGACGTAGAGCGATCCCTCCTGCGGGAACATCTGCCCGAGCTGCGCCGTGACGAGCGCTCCCGGGATGAGGAAGAGCAGGAAGCCGAGAATCCAGTAGGTGAACGCGGCCTGGTGCGCTTGCTGCACCGCCGAGGCGTTCACGACGAAGAGGACGATCGCCACGAAGATGATCGTCATGTCGAAGGAGTTGAGGACCCGCGGCAGCATGCCCGGAGCGAGTCGCTCCGAGGCCATCGTCCGGTCATCAGCCTGGGCAGCCATACCGAACCTCCTCTGCGCTTGTGGTGATTGCCGCGACGATACGGCTCCGCGACGCGTCCGCGCAAGCGGCGCCGCCGGACGCGCTACGCCTGTGCCTGGTCGAACAGCTGCTCCCAGCGCTCGAGGAGCGCGGTGAGCGCGTCGCGGCTCCGCTTGTGGGCGGCGAGAACGTCGACGTCGGTCCAGTCCTCGGCGAGCTTCTTCTCGAGCTCCGCCACCTCGGCCTCGCGCACCGCGATCTCCGCCTCGATCCGCTCGAGAGCGGAGGGACGCCGCGGCTTCGGCTTCTGAGCCGTCTGCTTCCGCGCCGGCCTTGCGCGCTCGGCCGGCGGCTCGGGCCTGGCGCGGGCCTCCCGCTCCTCGCGCGCGCG
>DATFCX010000035.1:0-5408 GCA_035252585.1 Gaiellaceae bacterium | reverse complement strand
CTGCTCGCGGTCGGCCTCGAGGCGCTCGGCGACGCCGAGCCGACGCCCCTCGCGATCGCCCGGGCGATGGAGGCGCAGGCCGACGCCCGCCACGCGGACGACGTCGGCGGCACGACGCACATCAGCGTCGTGGACGGCGAGGGAAACGCCGCGTCCCTCTCCTGCTCGCTCGGCTCGTCGAGCGGCATCGTCATCCCCGGCACGGGCATCCACCTCAACAACATGCTCGGCGAGAGCCACCTGTCGGGCGGAGAGCGGCCGGGGGAGCGGCTGAGGTCCCTGATGGCGCCGTCGATCCTGCTGCGTGACGGCCGGCCCCGGCTCGTCGTCGGCTCGGCCGGCAGCAGCCGGCTCCACGGCGCGATGCTCCAGGTGGTCGCGAACGTCGTGGCCCGCGGGCTCGAGGTGGGAGAGGCGGTCGACGCGCCGCGGATCCACGTGGAGGCGGGCGTCGCGCATTGCGAGGACCCGGCCGCGGCGGACGCCCTCGAAGAGGCCGGCTTCGCCGTCGTCCGCTGGCGGGACCGGAACCTGTTCTTCGGCGGCGTCTCGGCCGTGGAGATCCGGGACGACGGCTCGCTCGCAGCGGCGGGCGACCCGCGGCGGGGCGGCGCGGCCGTGGTGGTTGCCTGATGGACTTCGAGATCCGTCACGCCGATCCGTCCGACGCCGACCAGCTGACGCGGCTCGCCGACTCCGTCAGCGCCGAGCCCCAGGGCTGGCTGATCAGCGTCGCCGGGGAGTGGCGGAGCGCCGGGGACGAGCGCCGTTTTCTCAAGGCGCTGCGGCGCTATCCGCACGCCGCGGTCTTCGTCGCCGAGCGCGGCGACGGGACGCTCGTCGGCCGGCTGTCCGTCGGGCGGGATCCGCATCCGGCGAGCACGCACGTCGCCGACGTCGGCCTCATGGTCGCGCTCGACGCGCGCCGGCAGGGGGTCGGAACCGCGCTCCTGCAGGCTGCCGTCGGCTGGGCCGGCGAGGCGGGCGTCCGCAAGCTCGAGCTGCACGTCTTCCCGTGGAACGAGGCCGCGATCGCGCTCTACGAAGCGTTCGGCTTCGAGCGCGAGGGTTATCGCAAGCGGCACTACCGCCGCGGCGGCGAGTTCGTCGACGCGATCCTGATGGCCTACGAGCTGGAGTAGCTCAGCTCGACCGGAACGCCGCCCGCGAGCGTCTGGAAGACGACGCAGTAGCGCTCGGTCAGCTCGATCAGCTTGTCCAGGGACTCCTCCGACTCGCCGGACGTGAGCTCGAAACGGAGCCGGATCGAGGCGAAGCCCACGGGAGCCTCGCGGTCGACGCCGAGCGTGCCGCGGAAGTCGAGGTCTCCCTCGGCGTGGACGCTGCCGCCGACGTCCAGCTCCATGGAGGTCGCGACCGAGCGGAGCGTGACGCCGGCGCAGGCGACCAGCGCCTCGAGCAGCATGTCGCCCGAGCACGCGAGGGCCCCGGTGCCGCCGGTGGCGGGGTGGAGACCGGCCTCCACGAGCGCGCGGCCCGTGTCGACCTTGCAGGCGATCTGGCTCGCGTCGAGCTCCCCGTCTGCGCGCAGCGTGACGAAGGCGGCCGCGGGTTCCTCGCGGTAGCGATCCTTCAGCGGCTTCTGCACTGCCCGCAGCGCGGTCCGATCCACGATCGCATCCTAGAACCGGGGCAGCGTGCTGCGGCGATGCGGAACAATCGGGACGTGGCCGACCGCGTCGCAATCGTCACCGGTGCGAACACGGGCATCGGGCTGGCGATCGCCGAGCGGCTCCTGGCCGACGGCTGGAAGCTCGGCTACGCCACGCAGGACAACGAGCAGAGGCACGAAGGGCCGCTCGCCGATCTGCAGAAGCAGTACGGCGAGGAGCGGATCCACTGGGTCTGGGGGAGCATCGCCGATCCCGACGTGCCCGAGCGGCTCGTCGGCGAGACGGTGCAGGCGCTGGGCCGGCTCGACGCGCTCGTCAACAACGCGGGGCTCTCCACCGCGAAGCCGTTCTTCGAGCTGACCGTCGACGACTTCGACCTCACGTTCGACGTCGACGTGCGCGGCAGCTTCCTCGCGGCGCAGTCGGCCGCGCGGCGGATGAAGGAGCAGGGGGGCGGCTCGATCGTGAACATCACCTCCGTCCACGAGCACATCCCGCGCCCGGACTTCGCCGTCTACGCCGCGGCGAAGGCCGCGCTCGGAATGTTGAGCCGGAATCTCGCGCTCGAGCTCGGCCAGTACGGGATCCGGGTCAACTCGGTCGCACCGGGAGTGATCGCGACCCCGCGGAACCAGGCCGACGCGGAACGGCTCGACCCCGAGGTCCCGCTCGGGCGGCCCGGCAAGCCCGAGGAGGTGGCCGCGCTGGTCGCCTGGCTCTGCTCGGACGAGGCGACCTACGTGACGGGATCGAGCTACGTCATGGACGGCGGCATGATCCAGCAGGTCGTCTCCATCCCGGCCTGACCGGTTTGCAAGCGATACTGCGGCGATGCCGTCGAGACGTCAGCTCGCGGTCGCGGCGGGGTACGTCGCGGCAGCCGCCGTCTACATCGCGATCGGCGTCGCCTTCACCGACTTTCTCCTCTCCTTCTTCGTCGGCCTGGCGTATCTGCTGCTCGTCGCGTGGCTCGTTCCGGCCGCCGTGCGGAGGCTGTTCTGAGCTGGGCCGCCCACGACCTCGAGCCGTACGCGATTCAGCGCCATTCGCGGCTGAAGATCGCGTTCGTGCCGCTCCTCATCGGCTCGTACGCGCCCGATCTGATGAGCAAGTGGTTCGTGTACGGCATCCATCTCGGCGGTCTGGACCTGAAGGCTTCCGACCCGGTGCAGTTCCATCGCGGCTGGCCGGGCGTCGGCTTCACGCACTCGCTGCTGTTCGGCGTCGTGATCGCCCTCCTCGTCTGGCGCGTGTTCGGGAGCAAGACGTGGGCGGTCAGCTTCCTGATCGGCCAGTGGGCGCACGCGATCACCGACACCGGCGACACGGTCGGGACGATGCTGTTCTTTCCCTGGACCGTGCACGTCCACATCGGGGCGTGGGCATATGCGGGGCAGACCGGCCGCCTGACCGACGCCGCCGCCTACTTCAGCGGCCCGGGCGGGGTCTGGGACGCCGTCTGGATCGTCTACGGGATCTTCAGCTGGCGCGTCCTCACGCGCTCCTACTTCGAGCAGCACGTCTACTCGGCCGACAGGTTCTGGGCGTCGGCGAACCGGATCTTCCCCATGACGGCGCTGCTCGTCCTCTATCGCACCGCCTTCTTCTACGGCACGAGCCGCTGGATCGCCTGGAGCCTGTGGGCGCACGTCGTCCACCACTACCCCTACGACATCTCCTGGGGCGGGCCGCACTGGGTGACCGCGGCGCATTCGCCGCCCATCACGTGGCCGCAGCTGGCCGGGATGGCCGGCATCGTCGCGGCCGTCGTCGCAGCCGTCTACGCGTACCGGCTCGCGAGTCGCAGGCGAGGCCTGACGGCGAGCAGATCGGAGACGTGACGCTGCGGCCCGTTCGGACGCGCTGCCGGCGCGCTCCGCGGCTGGCAGGCCCAGATCGGCGCCGGTGCGCGGGTCTTCCCGTCAGGAGCGCAGGTCGGCGAGGACGACACGGTCGTCCTGCTGATTCGGGTCGGCGGGCTGTGGGCGACCTTGCCCTGTCGCGTCGTCTACGAGGAGGAGAGACCGGGCGGCTACGCGTTCGCCTACGGCACGCTTCCGGGACACCCGGAGAAGGGCGAGGTCGCGTTCAGAATCGATCGCGAAGGAGGCGACGTCGTCTTCCGGGTCGTCTCCTTCTCGCGCACCGTCGATCCGCTGGCCCGGCTCGCGTCGCCGGTCACGCGCCTGATCCAGCAGCGCGTCACGAATCGCTACCTCGATGCGATCGAGGCCGCGTGACGTTCTACGGTTAGCGTGCCTGCGGATGGCCGAGCCGCTGATTCGGGCAGTGCGTCTCCGGCGAGATGACGTTCCGGACTTCGACCGCTATCCGTTCTCCAGTCCCGCCGTCCGCGATCTCGCGAGGCTCGAGCTGTCGACGCCCGTCACGCTACTCGCGGGCGAGAACGGCAGCGGAAAGTCCACGCTGATCGAGGCGCTCGCGCTCGCCGCCGGCTTCAACGCCGAAGGCGGTAGCAAGAACATGACGGTCGCGACGCGACCCTCGCATTCGGAGCTGCACGAGTACCTCAGCCTGGAGCGCGGGTCGCGGCGCGAGCGCACAGGCTACTTCCTCCGCGCCGAGAGCTTCTTCAACGTCGCCACGCACGTCGAGGAGCTGGATCGCGCGCCCGGCGGCGGGTCCTCGATCATCGACTCCTACGGCGGAGTCTCACTCCACGAGCAGTCGCACGGCGAGTCGTTCCTGTCGCTCGTTCTGAATCGTTTCGGCCCCCACGGCCTCTACCTCTTGGACGAGCCGGAGGCCGCCCTCTCGCTCCGGGGCTGCCTGGCGCTCATCCGGCGGATGCACGAGCTCGTGGCCGAGGGATCGCAATTCGTCGTCGCGACTCACTCTCCGCTCATCCTCGGCTACCCCGATGCCCGCATTTACGTGCTGTCGGAGAACGGGATCGCCGAGACACCGTACGAGGAGACCGAGCAGTACGAGCTGACGAGATCGTTCCTCGACGACCGTCACCGCTTTCTGCACTACCTCCTCGGCGAGGACTAGCTCACACACCTTGACAGTGGATGTGGTGCTAGCAATACTAGTGCTATGACGGTGCATGTCCCGAGGCTCCCGTTCTCGCTCGATCCGCTGATCGCGGAGGCGAAGCGCCGGATGCGCCGGCGACGTCTCCTCATCGCGGCGGCGATCGTCGCGGTCGCAGCGGGGTCGGTGTTCGCGATCCGAGCACCGGGCGGGCCCGGTTCGACCGGCGGCAGTGGGGCGCTTTCGGGGTCGGGTCGGGTCGGCTCGGTGCGGATCGACTCGGGCGGGAGGGTCGGCCCGCTGCGCATGAATCGGAGCACGTCCGCGCAGGTGATCGCGTTCGCCGGCCGGCCGGATCTCGACCAGAGCTACCTCGACAGGTACCAGGTGCTCGGGTACGGGTGCGCGGCGGGCGCCGGCACCGTGACCAACTGGTACGTCGATCCGGTCGCCTGCCGGACGTCCTTCTACCTCGTCGGCGGCAGGTTGAGCCTGTTCATCACCCAGGATCGGCGCTTCGAGGCTGCCGGCGTCCTGATCGGCACGGCGACCGGGCGGGCCGAGCGGCTCCTCCACCGCAAGGCGGTCGCCGGCTGCAACGAGGTGATCGGCGTCCAGGGCAAGCAGACCAGGCTGGCCCTCCCGCTGACCGGCGGCAAGCTCCACGCCGTCGGCCGGAGGCTCCACGTCGAGGGCGGGCGCGTCGATGCGTTCTACCTCCACGGCCGCCGGGATCCCGGCGTGACCGACTGCGACTAGCGGCGCGCGACCCAGACG
>DATFCX010000034.1:0-71833 GCA_035252585.1 Gaiellaceae bacterium | reverse complement strand
CCATTCGTACGCGTCGCACTCACCGGAGGTGTCGGGTGGGGTGCGCTTTCCCTCTACCTTTCGATCGTTCCTTCGTACGCGGCGTCGTTACTCCAGACCCACGCGCTCGCGCTTCTCGCCGCAGTCGCGACGACGGCGCTCCTGGCGTCGTCGGCCGCTCAAGCCCTCGTCGCGCGACAGGCGGGCTCGTGGCGGCGTGACCAGGCGCTGGGCTGCGTCTTGGTCGCCATCGGCCTCGGCGGCCTGATCGTCGCGGCGCCGCTGAGGTCGTTCGCCGCGCTGCTGCTCGGGGCGCTCGTCGCCGGAATCGGCCAGGGCGTTTCGTTCCTGACCGCCCAGGAGGAGTTGAACGAGCTGGCTCCCGACGAACGGCGCGGCGAGGTCACCGCCGCCTTCATCGCGGTCACCTACGCCTGCGTCGCCGGTTTCGTGATCGCGAGTGGACTGCTTGCGCTGGGCGTCTCGCTCCAGAGTGCGGTCGAGGGCGTGGCGGCAGCCCTGATCGCAGTTTCTCTCGGCGCCGCCGCGTGGCACGCGGTCACCCCGCGTGCTGGCGCTCCCAGGCGTCGAGCAGCTGCTCCACGTTCCGTCGCTGCTCGTCGCTGAACTCGAAGCCGGCCAGCAGCCGGCGCGCCTCGTCGACGTCGTCGTTCTCGACGGCCGCCTCGAGATGCTCGCGGATCGGGATCGGCTGCCGTAGCTGGCGTCGCAGCCAGCGGAGGAGGCTCACCTGCGCGGCTTCCACGCGGCAAGTGTCGCAGCCGGCGGCGCGGCGCTACCGGCCGGCGGCGCGGAGGACGATCTCCGCGGCCTGCTCGGTGGAGAGCTGATCGGTGTTGACGACGAGGTCGTAGTCGGTCGAGGACTCGGGATCCACCGAGTAGAAGCGCTTCAGGTAGTCGCGCCGGCCCGCGTCCGAGTCCTTGATCGTGCGGGCGGCCTGCGCCTCGTCGAGCTGCTCCGTCTCGGCCAGTCGCTTGGCCCGAGTCGCGGGCGACGCCGTGACGAGAACGCGCAGCGTCTGCGGTCCGGGGGCGACCGCGTGCGAGGCGGCGTGGGCGACGATGACGACGTTGCCGCGGGCGGCCGTCTGCACGACGGTCTCGCGGATCAGCGCGCGAACCTCGGCGGGTCGGACGACTTCCATGCCCGCGGTGGCGGCCAGCGTCCAGGCGTCGCCGCCTCCCTCGGCGAGGGTCTCGAGGACGCGGGCCGCGTACGACTTCCGGCGCTCCTCGTCCGCGACCTCGCCCGGCTCGAGCCCGCCCACCGCGGCCGCGCTCGCGACGATCTCCTCGTCCACGTAGAGGTAGCCGAGCTCGTCGGCAACCCGCTTCCCGACCTCGTCGCCGCCCGAGCCGGTCGAATGCGAGACACACACCACGCTGCACGCCACGGCCACGACGCTAGAGCGCGCCGTCCGTCGAAGTCAAATCCGAACCGAGTGCCGTCTAGGCAATTCGCTCGACGACGAGCACGTTGTAGGGCGAGCGGGGCTCCTCCGGCACGTTCTCGCGAAAAAGCACACGCCACGGGCCCGACCCGTCCGACAGATAGAGCTCCTGGCCTTCCACCGGCTCCTTGTCGGGAACGTCGTAGATGTATTCCTTCATGACCGCGGGGCCTTCGAGCGATCCCTCTCGGACGGTCCAGACGTAGGGCGCCACGGGCGGATTCTGGCAGGTCTCCGGCACGGTCATTCGCGCGTGCCGGACCGGGCGGAGGAGGAGGATGATGGGCGGTGCCGGGTTCGAACCAGCGACCTCCTGCTTGTAAGGCAGGCGCTCTCCCAGCTGAGCTAACCGCCCGCGCCCGCGAACGGTAGCGCTAGCGCTCGTCGAGCTTCAGCGCGGCGGAGTTGATGCAGTAGCGGAGCCCGGTCGGGTGCGGGCCGTCCGGGAAGACGTGGCCGAGGTGGCCGCCGCAGCTTGCGCAGAGCACCTCGGTGCGGACCATCCCGTAGGTCGTGTCGATCTCCTCGTCCACGGCGTCCTGGCCCGCCGGCGCGGAGAAGGCCGGCCAGCCGCAGCCGGAGTCGTACTTCGCGTCGGAGTCGAACAGCTCGGCGCCGCAGCCCGCGCAGCGGTAGGTGCCGGGCTCGAAGGTGTGGTCGTACTCGCCGCTGAACGGCGCCTCGGTTCCCTTCTCGCGCAGGACGCGGTACTGCTCGGGCGTCAGCCCCTCGCGCCACTCCCGCTCGGACTTCTCGACCTTCGTCACGTTTAGGAGCCTAGCCCGCCGCCGCCGCCGCGCGATGCCCCCAACGGGATTCGAACCCGTGCTTCAGCCTTGAAAGGGCCGCGACCTGGACCGCTAGTCGATGGGGGCCCGGAGGGGACCCAGGCTACCGCTGCTAGGCTCGGTCGGCTATCTGAGCGAGTACCGAAGGTGTCGGACTCCGGTCGTCGTCTTCGCTGAAGTCTGTCTCCCGAACCAGAGAAAGGAGCGCGCGGATGGCGGCCAAGAAGCAGCAGACGCACGCCAAGAGGGCACGCGAGCTCGCGGTGAAGGAGAAGCGTGAGCGCAAGCGGGCGAAGAAGGCAGAGCGCGCGGCCGGCGGGGGCATGCCCGACGCCGAGAACGGCACCGGTGCGCCGGAGGCCGAAGGGAAGACGGAGGACCCGGCGTCCGACTGGATCCGGTGAGCGCCGCGCGCTAGGTGGGGGCGCTGAAGATAGGGGACGTCGTCGGGGCGTCCACGCCACCGGCGCGCTCGAGAGTCACGGCGACGACCGCGTTGTGCGGCACCGTGCCGGAGAGATGGACCGTCGTGCTCCCGGCGAAGAGCCCGGCCGGCCTTGCGGCGCCGGACCTCAGGATGACCCAGGCCTCGTACGTCTTCCCGTGCGGCGCGGCCGGGAGCCCAGCGACGTGGAGCGTCGCGTTCCCGAAGCGGTCGAGGACGACGCTCGCGCTGACGTAGCTCCGGTGGCCCGACTGGCTCAGGGCGACGGCCAGCCCCACGACTACGCAGGCCGCAGCGGCGGCGGCGACCGCGAGCCCGCGCGCGACCCAGCGGCGCTGCAGGAGCGGCACGACGTTCGTCCGCTCCGCCGCCGCCGCGTCGAGGATCGACTCTCGTAGCCGTGGCGGCGGCGCGGGCGCGACCCCGCCGAAGGCGAGATTCGCGGCCGTCTCGTTGAGCTCGGCGAGCTGCTCGCGGCACTCGGCGCACCGGCTCAGGTGCCGCTCGTAGGCCTCGGCCTCGTCCGGGTCGAGCGCGTCGAGCGCGTACGCGGCGGTCAGGTCGTGGAGGTCCATGAAATCTCCGTTCCGGGCTCACCGAGCTCCTCGCGCAGGCGCGAGAGCCCGGTGAACATCCGGCTCTTGATCGTACCGAGGGGCTGTCCGAGCCTCTCGGCGAGCTCCGACTGGCTGAAGCCCCCGTAGTACGCGAGCTCGAGCGCCTCCCGCTGCGCGTCGGGTAGGCGGCGCAGCGCCGCCTGCACGCGTTCGCGCTGCAGCCGGAGCCACGCGTCCTCCTCCACGCCCTCGACGGCCGGCTCCGCCGCGCGGTCGAGCGAGTCCGCCCGCCGCCGCTGCTCTCGCCGGACGGTGTCGACCGCCCGCCGGTGCACGAGGGTGAGGATCCACGTGCTCGCCTTCCCGCGCTCGGGCACGAACCGCGAGGCGGTCCGCCAGATCGTGAGGAACGCGTCCTGCACCGCGTCCTCGGCGAGCGCCTGGTCGCGGACGACGCGAAGCGCGAGCCCGTACGCCGTGCGGCCGTAGCGGTCGTACAGCTCGGCCAGCGCGGACTGCTCCGACCGCGCGGCCAGGGCGACGAGTGCCTCGTCGGACAGGTGGGCGAGCTGGCGGTTCACCGCAGTCGATATTCGCGCGCCGAACGTGGGCGGTTCAAGGGCTCGTGTCGGAATGACCACGCGCTGACCGGGTGCGATGGTCGAGTGCGAGTCAAGGACGCAGGGAGCGCGAATAGCAGCGCTATTTGCGCGACCGAGGACGCAGGCTCGCGCCGACCACCGCGGCCGGGTAGCCCGTGCTTCGCTCCGATGCGAGTCCTCAAGCCGATCGAAC
Source organism: Gaiellaceae bacterium (assembly GCA_035252585.1). Taxonomy (GTDB): domain Bacteria; phylum Actinomycetota; class Thermoleophilia; order Gaiellales; family Gaiellaceae; genus Palsa-739. Next base: position 67,795 of record DATFCX010000034.1, on the reverse strand, counting down.
CGGTCCGGCTGCTCGCGCGAATCAGCGCCGACCGCATTCCACACGGCGGCCGGGAGCCGCCGGGAAGGAGAGTTATGGAACGCCTGAGCAGGCGCTCGTTCGTGAAGATCGCCGGCGCGGCCACCGGCGCTGCGGCTCTCGCCGCCGCGCCGCCGATTGCGCGGGCTGCGGTCGGTGAGGAGGGGGCTCAGCCGACCGATCCCACGGCCCGCGTGCCGGAGGAGCCGATCGTCGCCTACGTCCGCGACGCCCAGCGCGGCGAGGTGACCGTCACCGCGGGCACCGCCGAGCACACCTACCGCGACCGCGCCCTCGTGCAGCGCCTGCTGCGCGCGGCCGCCAGAAGGGGCGTGAGGTAGATGTCCTCTCACCGCGAAGCCCCGGCCATCAGCCAGGACCCGGTCGCCGACAACGCCGACACCTATGCGTTCGTCAGCCCGGACGACCCGTCGACCGTCACGATCATCACCAACTACGTGCCTCTCGAAGGGCCGCCCGGCGGCCCCAACTTCTTCGAGTTCGGCGACGACGTCCTCTACTCGATCTACGTCGACAACGACGGCGACGCGCTGGCCGAGATCGAGTACCAGTTCCGGTTCCGCACCACGCTCCAGAACGAGGACACGTTCCTCTACAACACCGGGCCGATCGGCTCGCTCACCGACCCGAACTGGAACAAGCGGCAGCTCTACTCGGTGTCGGTCATCCGCTCACGCGGCCGCGACAGCGACGACGACCGCGGACCGGGCAAGGTGCTCGGGAAGAACCTCCCGTGCCCGCCGTGCAACATCGGGCCGCGCTCGACGCCGGACTACGACTCCCTCGCCGCCGCGGCCGTGCACCATCTGCCGTCGGGCGAGACGGTGTTCGCCGGTCAGCGAAACGACGGCTTCTTCGTCGACCTCGGGGCGATCTTCGACCTCGGGGACATCAGGCCGATCCAGAACCTCCACCTGATCCCGAGCCCGGCCGCGCCCAGCGTCGACCCCCTCAAGACGCTGAACATCCACGCGATCGCGATCAAGGTTCCGATCGCGCTGCTCACGCGGGACGGCTCGGTGCCGAGCGATCCCGCGGCCGCGAAGTCCGTGCTCGGCATCTGGGGCGGAGCGAGTCGCCGCAAGGTCCAGATCCGCGACCGGCACTCGACACGGGAAAGCGGGCCGTGGGTGCAGGTCTCTCGCCTCGGCAACCCGCTCTTCAACGAGGTGATCGTCCCCGTCGGGGACAAGGACCGCTGGAACGCGCTCGATCCGATCGACGACGCCGGCTTCGAGAAGTACGTGAACCAGCCGGAGCTCGCGAAGCTCCTGCCCGTCCTCTATCCCGGTGCGTTCCCGAACCTCGCCGCCTACACCAAGAACCGGGCCGACCTGCACGCGATCCTGCTCACCGGGATCCCGGGCGGGATCGTCCCCGGGTTCCAGAACTTCACCGGCGCGAAGCCGGCGGACATGCTGCGGCTGAACGTCGCGATCCCGCCGACCACCTCGAGCCCGAACGCCCTCGGCGTCGTCGGCGGCGATCTCGCCGGCTACCCGAACGGGCGGCGCGTGTTCGACGACGTCGTCTCGATCGAGCTGAAGGCGGTGGCCGGGGCGACGATTCCGCTGGTCGATTCGAGCTACACGGTGGACGGAGCGGTCGGCGCGGTTTCGTCGTACCTCACGCCGGGAGCCGATCGCTACCAGGCGACGTTCCCCTACCTCGGCACGCCCCACGACGGCTTCGACACGCCATCGTCGTGATCCGGAACCGCGACCACTCCACTGACGCCCGGCCCGAGCACGTGATGCTCGACCTCGGGCCGGGCGTCGGGGCCCTCGTCCTTCACACGGGCGCCGAGCTGCACGGCTCGGAGATCGAGATCAGCCCCGCCGGGCGCGACGCGGAGCGCGCGCACAAGCAGGTCCACGAGCGGCCGGTCGCAGGCCGGCCGCTCTATGCGGCGGTGTTCGACCGGCTGCCCGCCGGCGACTACACGCTCTGGCTGAACGGCCGGCCGCTGCGGCACGACGTGGCCGTGGCCGGCGCGGCCGTCACCGACATCTCAATCCAGGAGGCACACGCATGATCGGCTGGACCAGCCCCACCCACCTCGCGCTTCTGCTCCTGATCGCGCTCTGTCTCTTCGGCGCCAAGCGGTTGCCGGAGATCGGACGCTCGCTCGGAAGCGGGATGCGTGAGTTCAAGGACTCCGTCACGCATCAGGCCCTCCCCGAGGCGACCGAGGACAAGACGACCGACTGATGCGGACGCGCCGGCTCCCCCGCGAAGGCGAGGCAACGCTCGTCGAGCACCTCGAGGAGCTGCGCCAGCGCATCCTCGTCTCGCTCGCCGCGGTCGCCGTGGCGACGGCCGTCGCGTTCGTCTTCCACGACCGCATCCTCGACTGGCTCGCGAGGCCGTTGCCGCCCGCACACCGCCATGTCGCAGCCTTCGGCGTGGCCGAGCCGTTCTCGGTGTCGCTCGCGGTGAGCCTGTACGCGGGGCTCCTCTTCGCGTTGCCGGTGATCCTCTGGCAACTGTGGTCGTTCCTCGCTCCGGCGCTCGACGTTGCGGCCGAGCGCCGGATTCTCGCCCTCGCCGTCTTCGGCTTCGTGCTGGGGGCGGCGGGGCTCGCCTTCGGCTACGGGATCCTGCTGCCGCGCGCGGTGCACTGGCTGACGAACTACGACACGACGCACTTCCGGATCCTGATCCGGGCGAGCAGCTACTACTCCTTCGTCGCCTCGGTCCTGCTCGGCGTCGTCTGCGTCTTCGAGACGCCGCTCGTCGTGCTCGCGCTCGTCAGTCTCGGCGTGCTCACGTCCGCCGGGCTGCGCCGGAACCGGCGGCGCGGCTACTTCTTCGTCGCGGCGGCTGCGCTGGCGCTGCCCGGCCCCGATCCCGTGACGACCGTGCTAGAGCTCCTGCCGATGTGGGCGCTGTTCGAGGGCTCGATCTGGCTCGCCGTCCTCGCCGAGCGGCGAGCCGCGAAGATGTCGCTCGTGGGAGCGCAGGCATGACGCGTGGGGAGTGGGGAAGGCTCGGCGGCTTCTCGGCCGCGGTCGTGCTCCTGCACGTGCTCGGCTTCGGGCTCTTCCTCTGGTATCTGCCGCGCAACCCGGCGCTGACGGGTCTCGCCACGCTCGCCTACACGTTCGGGCTGCGGCACGCCTTCGACGCCGACCACATCGCGGCGATCGACAACACGACGCGCAAGCTGCTGCAGGACGGAAAGCGACCGCTCGGCACCGGCTTCTTCTTCTCGCTCGGGCACTCCACGATCGTCTTCTCCCTCACGGCCGGGCTCGCCGTCGCCGCGGGCACCGTGCACTCGCGGATCCCGACGCTGCAGACGTACGGATCGACGGTCGGCGCCTCGGTCTCGGGGACGTTCCTCATCCTGGTCGGAGCCCTGAACCTCGTCGTGCTCCTCGACGTGGTCGGCGTCTTCCGGCGGATGAAGCGCGGTCACTACGACGAGCAGGATCTCGAGCGCGCGCTGCTCAACCAGGGCTTCCTCGCCCGCTTCCTGCTCAGCCGGGTCGGCAGCCGGATCGACGCGAGCTGGAAGATGTACCCACTCGGCGTGCTGTTCGGGCTCGGCTTCGACACGGCCACCGAGATCGGGCTGTTGGCGCTCGCGGCCGGAGTCGCGACGCACCACGTGCCGTTCCTCGCGGTGATCTCGCTGCCGCTGATCTTCGCCGCCGGGATGAGCCTGATGGACACGGCCGACGGTGCGTTCATGAGCCACGCGTACGGCTGGGCGTTCTCGAGCCCGGTGCGGAAGGTCTACTACAACATCAGCGTCACGAGCCTCTCGGTCGCCGTCGCCTGGCTCGTCGGCGCGATCGAGCTCCTGCAGGTGCTCGCCGCGAAGCTGGCGCTCCACGGCGGCTTCTGGTCGCTGCTCCAGAGCCTCGACCTCGGCCGCCTCGGCTACGTCGTCGTCGGGCTCTTCGCCGCCACCTGGCTGTGCTCGATCACGCTGTGGAAGACGCGGCGGTACGAGCAGCGGTGGAGCGCGCTGCTCGAGCGGACCTAGCCGCCGCGGCTCCCAGGGCCACCACCCGCTCGGTCTTGAAGGCGCGCATGACGCCGCAGCCGTAGACGGCGTCGAGCCTCGCCTGCGCAGCGGCTACGAAGGGGCTGAGGATCCCGACCTGGACGTAGCCGTCGGGTGTGGGACCGAACTGGGCGAAATCGAGAACAGCCTGGGGAGCGTGCGCCAGATAGAGCGTCACGCGGCCGGGATGGTGGACGAGGCAGCCCCTGTAGTAGGCGTCGCCGGCGATACGGCGGGCGTCCTCCGCCGCGGCGTCGAGAGCAAGCTGGTCGTCGGGCGGCGTCGACATGCGCACATCACGGCACCGGCCGGGGCGGCAGGAGCACGGGTCGCCGCGGCTTCTGGCGGAAGTCGAAGTCCCGCGCGAGGTCGCCGAGGATCCGTTCGCTCTCGCGGACGTCGGGCCGGGGGTCGGGTCGCCCGTCGGTGCGGGGATCGATGCGCCGGCCGTGCAGGAAGTCGTCCTCCACGAACTTGAGATACGCGTCGAAGCTCAGGGTCTGGTGGTCGACGTAGCCCCTCCGCGCGTAGGGGCTGATCACGAGGCCCGGCACGCGCAGTCCGTACCCCTGGGCGTCGACGTGCGGCGGAGCGACGTGGTCGTAGAAGCCGCCCCAGTCGTCCCACGCGAGGAAGATCGCCGTACTCTTCCAGTCCGGCCCCCGCATCACGGCGTTCACGAGCCTCGTCACCCACGCCTCCCCCTGGGCGATCGGCGCGCCCGGGTGGTCGCTGTCGGCCCAGTCGGGCGTGACCCACGACACGTTGGGCAGGGTGCCGTTTGCAGCGGCGTCGTAGAAGTCCGACAGGGGCTCCTGGGACTCGGGTAGCTCGTGGTCCTGGCGGACGTCGGTGAAGTCCGGCAGCGGATCGAACATCCCGGGAGTGCTCGCTCCCTTGAGGCGCGTGTAGCAGTCGATCGGGCCGGTGAGGCAGTCGTCCGCGGCGCCTTTCTCGACGTACGACGCCCAGGTCACGCGGTACTTGTGGAGGAGGTACGTGAGGTCGGTCCACGCGTAGATCGGCCCGTGCGGGTGGCGCCGGAGCGGCGCGCTCGGACCGCCTTCGGGGCCGTCGAGGTTCGTCGTGCACGTCCTCGCCTCGTACGGGTCGCGGCATTGCGCCGACCAGCCGGAGACGAGCCAGAGATGCGCCGGCAGGCTCCAGCCCCAGTTCGGCTCGAACATGTGGTCCTGGAGGACGAAGTCGCGCGCGTAGGCCCAGTAGTTCGGGATCTGGCGCCCGTCGTGGTAGCTCAGGACGTTCGGGTGGCGGAGCCGGACGCAGGCCGTGCTCCGGCGATCGCGCCGGCACTCGCGGATGATCCTTCCGTCGGTGACGCGGATGAAGCCGTCCATGCGTCCGCCGTCGACGTCCTTCTTGCCGGCGAGCGGCCCGTGCGCGCCGCCCGAGTCGACGCGTCCGCTCCGCTCGAGGAACGGCTTGACGCACCGTCCGACGCCGTTCGGCACGCAGACGGTCGGCACGCCGTGCTTCATGGGGATCCCGTCGGCTCGCGGAAACGTGCCGAAGAAGGAATCGAAGGAGCGGTTCTCCTCCATGATCACGACGACGTGGCAGATCTTGTGGATGCCGCGCGGCGAAGCGGCGCAGCGGTCACTCGACCCCGAGCCGCACCCCGCGCTCTCGCCGGCGGCGAGCAGGAGGGCGAGGCAGGTGAGGCGTTTCAGCTGAACGGCGGGTGGAGCGGCAGGATGAGCGGCGGGCGCGGCTTCTGGGCGAAGTCGAAGTCGTGGACGAGGTTGCCGAGGATCTTCGCATTCTCGCGTACGTCAGGTCGCGAGTCGGGGCGCCCGTCGGTGCGTGGGTTGATCCGCCGGCCGTGCAGGAAGTCGTCCTCGATGAACTTGAGGTACGCGTCGGAGCTCAGGATCTGGTGGTCGATGTAGCCCGCCCTCGCGTACGGGCTGATCACGAGCGCGGGCACGCGCAGCCCGTAGCCCTCGCCGTCGACGCGCGGCGGCTTGACGTGGTCGTAGAAGCCGCCCCAGTCGTCCCACCAGAGGAAGATCGCGGTCGACTTCCAGTCGGGACCGCGCATGATCGAGTTGATCACCCGCGTGACGAAGGTCTGTCCCGCGGTGACGAGCGCGGGAGGATGCTCGCTGAAGGCCTGCGAGGGGGTGATCCACGAAACGGCTGCAAGCTTCCCCTTTTCGGCCGCGCGGTAGAAGGCTCCGAGCGGCTGGACGTTCCCGAGCTGGTGGTCGTGCTGCACCGTGTCGAAGCGCGGCAGCGGGTTCCAGATGCTCGGCGTCGACGGGCTCTGCGGCGACTCCGGGCAGAACATCTCGTTGTCGGTGCAGTCGGGCCTGTTTCCCTTCGCGATGTAGTAGCGCCAGCTCACGTGGTAGCGGTGCAGGAGCCACGTCAGGTCGGTCCACGGGTAGTCGAGCTTCTTGTGATGGCCCGTCGCTCCGAACGGCGCCGTGAGCGCGGGCTTGCAGCTCATCGGCGCGCCGTGCTTCGAGCAGCGGGCCGACCAGCCGGAGATCAGAGACAGGTGCGCAGGCAGGCTCCACGAGTTCACGCCCTCGAACATGTGGTCCTGGAGCACGAAGCTGCGCGCGTAGTCCCAGTAGTTCGGGATCTCGTGCCAGTCGTGGTAGCCCATCACGTCCGGCCTTCGGGGCGTCAGCTCGCAGCCCGGGTTGTCTGTGTCGTGACAGGCGAGGAAGCGCCCCTTGCGCGCCTGACGCTGGAAGCCGTCCATCTTGCCGTGGTCGATGTCCTGGATTGCGTCGCTCGTGTCGTGCGGCCCGCCGGCGTTGCGATTCGAGGTGTCGTGATACGGACGAACGCACTCGCGCGTCCTCGGGTCGGGGTTGCAGACGGTCGGGACGCCGTCCTTCATCGGGATGCCGTCGGCGCCCGGGTAGGTGCCGAAGTAGGAGTCGAACGAGCGGTTCTCCTGCGTGATGATCACGACGTGGCGGATCTTGTGGATCCCCCGCCGCAATGCGGCGCGCGCTTCGTGCCGATGGCCCGGCAACTCCGCCGACCCGAGCAGCAGGCCAAGCAGAAAGACGCCCCCGACGACCACGACCAGTAACCGCTTCAAGGCGGACGCAAGGCTAGGGCCCGCGTCTTAGAACAGGGTGAGGGGAGTCTAAGACTGAGCTAAAGGAACATGACCCACGAGCGGGTCGCGCCGCACGCGCAGTCCTTGTGCTTCGCCGCGCAGCTCCGGCAATCCCAGTACTCCCACCAGATCCATTTCAGGTGCTGGATCTCCAGCACCAGGAGGGCGAGGATCCAGAGGAAGATCGCGGTCCGCGACACCCCCGCAAGGTCGCATAGGAACGGGCGGCCCGCAATGGGCCGCCCGACTCATCCTCGTAGTACGTACGGCCTACCAGCGCCTGGCGCCGGCTCGGCCGAAGCCGCCGGTGAAGAGGCTGATCAACCAGATCAGCGCGAGCACCGCGGCCACGATGAACAGCCAGTGAACGACGAATCCGACACCGAACGCGATGATGGCCAGAATCGCCAACAGAACGAGCAACAACATTCTCACCCCTCCTTCCGCCCGAACGAAGGGCCTGTTTTCGGGTTTCGGGACTGAAAACGGCGCAGGCCCGGACCCGGTTACGCACGTACCCTCCGCAGCGATGGATCTCGCGCAGGCAGTGGCCTCGGAGGAGTTCTCGCCGGAGGAGCGCGCGCGGGCGCGGGACTATCACCGGCCGCTCTATCTCGCGCTGCTCCTGGACGTGACGCTCGCCGGAGGCGTCCTCGCGGCGCTGGCCTGGAGCCCGCTCGGCGATTGGCTGTTCTCGCCGCTGCGGTCGCTCCCGCCGGCGGCCGCCGCGGCCGTGTACGCCGTCCTGGTCACCGCGTTCTCGACCGTGGTGCGGACGCCGCCGGCGTTCTGGCGCGGCTGGTGGCGGGAACGGCGGTGGGGTTTCTCCACCCAGGGTGCCGCGGGCTGGTTCGCGGATCGAGCGAAGGGCCTCGGGGTGTCGCTCGTCCTGGCGGCGGCCGCGTGGACGGCGGCTGTTGCGCTCGCGCGAGCGTCGCCGGCCCGGTGGGCGCTGCCTGCGGGCGCCGCCCTCGCCCTGGCGGTGCTCTTCCTCTCGTTCGTCGCGCCGGTCGTGCTCGAGCCGCTCTTCAACCGCTTCCGGCCGCTCGAGGACGAGACCCTGGCGGCCGATCTCCGCGGACTCTCGCAGCGCGCCGGCGTGCCGGTGCGGGAGGTGCTCGTCGCCGACGCGAGCCGTCGCACGACGAAGGTCAACGCATACGTCTCCGGCATCGGCCGCACGCGCCGCGTCGTCCTCTTCGACACGCTGCTCGCGGCAACCGATCCGGCGGCCGTGCAGGTCGTCGTCGCCCACGAGCTGGGACACCGCCGCGACCGGCACGTGGCGAAGCTGACCGGGCTCGCGATGGCCGGCGCCACCGTGGCCGTGGCGGTTCTCTGGGCCGTGTTGGGGACGCGGATCGGCGACCCGCGCACCTTGCCTCAGGCGCTGCTGCTGCTCGTCGCCCTCGAGCTCGCGGCGGCCCCCGCGCTCGCCTGGCTCTCGCGCCGCTACGAGCGCGCGGCCGACCGGTGCTCCCTCGACCTCACGGAGGCGCCGGCCGCGTTCGCCCGGGCGCATCTGGAGCTGGCTCGGCGCAACCTCTCCGATCTCGAGCCGCCGCGACTCGTCTACCTCCTGCTCTTCAGCCACCCGACTCCGCCCGAGCGTCTCGCGCTGGGCCGGGCCTGGCGCGCCGAATCCTCCTAGACGCTGGACTTTCGCAGCGCGATATTTGTTGCCTGCGCGCGAGCAGTCGCTCTACGCTTACCTCGAAGGGCGCGGTTGAGGGACCGCCGGGTGATGCGCAAATGAGTGACCGCCGCGAGAAGCACGACCCTGCCGAGCGGGACATCCTGCACGAGGTCAACGCGCACGTGCACGAAGCGGCCAGGCGCTTCGAGGGCACCGGGCCGGAGCACGACCGCTGGGAGTTCACCTGCGAGTGCGGCGCGCCGGACTGCCGCGTCCCCGTCTCCCTGACCCTGGCCGAGTACGAGGCGCTCGGTGCCGCCGGCCGTCCCGTGCTGGCGCCGGGGCACGCGCGGATCGACCGGCTCTAGCAGTCCCGCTACGCGCATAGAGTCATGGGTGGTGGCTCTCCTCGACCTGACCGGCAAGCGGGCGATCGTGACCGGCGCCTCGTCGGGCATCGGCCGCGCGACCGCGGCTGCGCTCGCGGGAGCCGGGGTGCGCGTTGCAGGCGGCGCGCGGCGCGTCGAGCGGCTCGAGACGGAGATCGCGCTCGAGCTCGACGTTTCCGATCCCGCCAGCTCCGAGCGCTTCGTCGCCGAGGCCGTCGAGCGGCTGGGCGGCCTCGACATCCTCGTCAACAACGCGGGCCTCGCGCTCGGCCGCGCGCCGTTCGACGAATCCAGCGAGGAGGACGAGGCGCCCGTCTTCGCCGTCAACGTCGCCGGCCTCGTCCGGATGACCCGGCTCTGCCTGCCGCACTTCGGCGACTGGGGCCACATCGTCAACATGGGCTCCGTCGCCGGCCGCCAGGCCTACGAGAACGGAGCCACCTACGTCACGTCGAAGTTCGCCGAGCGCGGTTTCACCTATGCGCTGCGGGAGGATCTGCTCGGCCGGCCGATCCGCATCACGAGCGTCGATCCCGGCCTCGTCGAGACGGACTTCTCGCTCGTGCGCTTCAAGGGCGACGCGGAGAAGGCCGCCGCCGTCTATCGCGGTGTCGACGCGATGCAGCCGGAGGACATCGCCGACTGCATCCTCTTCGCGCTCACGCGGCCGTGGCACGTGAACGTCGACGAGCTCGTCGTCAAGGCGCGCAACCAGTCCTCGGGCGGGCGGATCCTGCGGGACGAATGAGCTGGCGGGTCGTCATCGTGACCCGGATTCCGCCGGTGCTCGCCGGGTTCGACGCCGTCGTCCGGGAGGCCGGGCACGAGACGGTCGCGTTGCTGACGATCCGCAGCATGGGCGGAGGCCACGCCCCGGGCGACGCGACCGGCGACCTCGTGATGGGCGCTCCCGACGAGCTCGACGTCCTCCTGCCGGCGCGCAGGAGCACGATCGCCCCGCTGCTCGCCTCGGTGGAGCCCGACCTCGTCGTCTGTATGGGCTTCCCTGGAAGATCCCTCCCGAGGCGCTCGCCGTGCCTCGACTCGGCTGGCTCAACGGCCATCCCTCGCTCCTGCCGCGCCACCGCGGCCCGTTGCCCGTCGCCTGGGCGATCCGCGCGGGCGAGAAAGAGGTCGGCATCACGTTCCATCGCATGGACGCCGAGCTCGACAGCGGCCCGATCCTCTCCCAGCGTCGCTTCCCCCTGGGCGAGCTCGAGGAGCCCGAGGTCTTCTACACGCGGTTCGGCAGCGTCATCGGCGAGGCGCTCTTCGAGGCGCTGGAGCGGCTCGCGGCGGGCGACGAGGAGACGGCGCAGGACGAGGGCAGTGGCAGCTACGAGTCGTTCTTCACGCCCGAGGACGCCTGGCTCGACCTCTCCCGTCCGGCCGTCGAGGTGCATCGGCTCGTCTGGGCGTGGCTGTACGCGTTCTCGCTGGGCGGGCCCCGTGGGGCGCTCCTCGAGCTCGACGGCACGCCGGTGCGGGTGCTCGCGACGTCGCTGACGGAGGTCGAAGGTGGGCGGCAGGTCGAGTGCGGCGACGGGCCGCTCTCGGTCGTTGCGACGGAGGAGGTCAGCGAGGAAGAGGCCAGCTCGTCCAGCGCTCCGGCTCCAGCCACGCGGTGACGCGCTTCGCGTCGCGGCTGCGGAACGGCTTGCCGGAGTAGCGGACGGCGAGCCGGTCGATGCCGGCCAGGTCGGGGTCGTCCTCGATCGAGACGACGCGGCCGAGCAGCGTGACCTGCGCGTACCAGTCGTCGTCGCCGAGCACGGTCAGCGCGACGGCCGGGTTCTGGCGCATGTAGCGGAGGCGGAGACGGCTCTCGTCCATGTTCAGCAGCACGCGCCCGTCCTCCCAGTCGTACCAGGTGGCGGCCGTGTGCGGCTCGCCGCTCGGGCTCACGGTCGCGACGACGGCCGGGTTCGGCCGGGCGAGGAACACGTCGACCTCGGGAGGTACGGGAACGCTCGGCACGCTGTCGAGCCTACTGAGCGGGTACGGGCAAGGCGTCGGTCGGCTCCTCGAGCTCGACCTCGCGCACGGCACGCAGCCGGATCACGAACAGGGTGCTCACGATGATCCAGCCCGCCGCGATTACGAGGTACGTCCTCAAGCCGATCGCCATCGAGATGGGCCCCGCGAGCGCATAGCCCGCCGGGAGGAAGACCATCGCGCCCATCCAGCCGTAGGACGCGACGCGCGCGAGCTTCTCGGGCGGCACCTTCCGCTGCAGCGTCGTGTCCCACACCACCGACCCGAGCGCAAAGGCGAAGCCGGCGCCGGCCGCCGCGGGCGTGAGCAGCACCGTGGTCGGGTGGAACGCGAGGAGCAGGTTCTGCCCCGCCGAGAGCATGAGGAGCAGGCCGGTTGCGACCATGGGCTGCCGCGCCCGCCACCGAAGCCCCGCGACGGCTCCGAGCAGCGAACCGACGGCTTCGCCGGTCGCGATGAACCCCCACGAATGCACGCCGTGCATCGAACGCTGCGCGACGTACGGGCCGAGGACGAAGAACGGCGCGTAGGTGATCAGGAAATAGAACGAGATGTAGACCACGAGCACCCAGACCCACGTCTGCTCGACGAATGCGCCCCATCCGTCGCGCAGCTCGCGGAAGAAGCCGGCCCCGGCCTGGGCGATCGAGTCGACGTCGAGCTGCGAGAGAAGGAGCGCGCTCGCCGCGTAGGTGCCGGCATCGACGAGCAGGGCGGTTCCCGATCCGATCACCGCCACGATCGAGCTGCCGATGGCCGTGCCGAGGGGAAAAGCTGCGTACCGAGCGATGGCCAGGAGCCCGTTCGCCTGCTGAAGCTGATCCTCCGGCACCACTTCGCGTACAAGCCCGTACGACGCGGGGGAGTAGAAGGCGACCGCGGCACCGCCGAATCCCTGCAACGCGATCAGCTCCCAGACCTGCGCGTGGCCCGAGACGAGGAGTGCTCCCATCGCCGTCCGGACGGCGGTGCTCGCGACGTCGGAGCCGATCATGACCACGCGCCGCGGCAGCCGGTCGCCCAGCACGCCGCCGACTGCGAGCATCGTCACCTGCGCCAGCGTCCAGGCGGCGAAGCTGAGCCCGACCGCAGTCGCGCCGCCGCCGTTGTCGAGGACCGCGAACGCGACTGCGATCGGCGCGAGGTACGTCCCGACGTACGAGATCGCCCGCGCCGAGAAGAGGAGCCGGAACGCGGGAAGGCGAAGCGGGCCGGTCACGACACGGATGGTGACGCGCTAGGAGCCGGCTGACAAGCGCCCGGCCCGCTTTTCGGCCCAGCGCTCGAGGCCGCGGTACGACTGCCAGAACGGCATCGCTTGCGCGTAGGCCTCGACGTCCTCACCCGAGTCCGCGAGCTGGGCGAGCGCGTACTCGACGAACTCCTCCTCGGTCGCTCCACCTTCGACGGACTCCGACCAGTCCGCCAGCGCGAGGCGGAGCTCGGTGAGATGCCGGCCGACGTCGTGGACGACGCCGAAGTGGATGAGCGCGAGCCGCTCGGGCGTGCGGCGCTCGATCTCGTCGAGCGTCACGTTCCACGCCTCGACGTCGACCTCGGGCGGCGGCGTCGGCGGCATGACGAAGCGGCCCGGGAGCACGCGAACGCCGCACGCGTCGCCGGCGTAGAGCGTCCCGTCGGGATCGAGGTAGCAGACGTGATGCGACGCGTGGCCGGGAGTGGGGAACGACTCGAGCCCGAGCACGCGGCCGTCGAGCGGGTGGACGTTCTCCTCCGGCACCGGCGCGAGCTCCCCCCAGAGCGAGTCGAAGCTGTCGCCGTAGAGCCGGCGCGCGCTCTTCTCCAGGCGGGACGGATCGACGAGATGCGGCGCGCCGATCGGCGAGACGTGCACCTGCAGCTCGGGGTGCTCGCGGACGAGGGATCCTGTCGCGCCCGCGTGGTCGAGGTGGATGTGGCTGAGCAGCAGGTGGCGGACGTCGCTCAGCGCGAGCCCGCGGTCGGCGAGCCCGGTCTTCAGTGCGTCGATCGTCGTCGAGGGCCCGCAATCGAAGAGCGCCGGTCCGTCGTCCGTGTCGAGCAGGTAGCTCGCGATGATCCGCTCGCGGCCGAGGTGGTGGAGGTCGATCGGCTCCGGAGCCATGCGTTGATCCTATGCGGCCCTTGCTCTAGCCTCGCCTCGTGACGATCGGCGCGCACCGGAAGGTCGTGACGGTGCTGTTCTGCGACGTGGTCGGCTCGACGGCGCTTGGGGAGTCGGTGGATCCGGAGGCGTTGCAGGGTCTGCTGGCGCGCTATTTCGAGCGGATGAAGGCGATCGTCGAATCGCACGGCGGCACGGTGGAGAAGTTCATCGGCGACGCGGTGATGGCGGTGTTCGGCGTGCCGGTCGCGCACGAGGACGACGCGCTGCGCGCTTGCCGCGCTGCGGTCGAGATGCGGGAGGCGCTGCCCGGGCTCGGCGTGGAGGGCCGGATCGGCGTCAACACCGGAGAGGTGCTCGCGGGAACCGAGGAGCGGCTGGCGACCGGAGACGCGGTGAACGTGGCGGCGCGGCTGGAGCAGGCGGCGCAGCCCGGCGAGGTATTGATCGGCGCCGAGACGCTCGCGTTGGTCGACTCCACGGTCGAGACGGGCCAGGAGCGGCGGCTCGAGCTGAAGGGGAAGAGCGCGCCGGTCACCGCTCATCCACTGCTCGCGGTTCGAGAAGCGGCCGAGCGCTCGCACACGTCCCGCTTCGTCGGCCGCGAGCGCGAGCTGCAGCAGCTCGCTGACGGCTGGGCTCGCGCGTTGGCCGGGTCGCGCTGCGAGCTCCTGACCGTCGTCGGCGATCCCGGCGTGGGCAAGTCACGGCTCGTCGCCGAGGCGCTGGCGCAGATCGACGCGCGCGTCGTGCGTGGCCGCTGCCTCACGTACGGCGAGGGGATCACGTACTGGCCGGTCGTCGAGGTCGTGAAGCAACTCGGCACGCTGCCGGGTGACGAGGCTGCGGCCACGGCGATCCGCTCGCTGCTCGGCAAGGAGGACGCGGTTTCGAGCACCGACGAGATTGCGTGGGCGTTCCGAAGGCTGCTCGAGGAGCAGTCGCCGCTCGTCGTCTGCTTCGACGACATCCAGTGGGGCGAGGAGAAGTTCCTCGAGCTCATCGAGTCGACTGCGCTGCTCTCGACCGGCGCTCCGCTCCTGCTGCTGTGCATGGCGCGGCCGGAGCTACTCGACCGCCGCCCGAGCTGGCCGGCAGGGCTCCGTCTGGAGCCGCTCCCGGAGCAACAGGCCGGAGAGCTCGTCGGCGACGCCGCCTCGGACACGGTGCGACAGCAGATCGTTCGCGCCTCCGGCGGGAATCCGCTCTTCGTCACGGAGATGCTCGCGCTCGCCGCCGAGGGCGGAGAGGTCGAGGTGCCCGCCACGCTCCGGGCGCTCCTGGCGGCGCGACTCGACGGGCTCGACGAGCCCGAGCGCCGGGTGCTCGAGCGGGGCGCTATCGAGGGGGAGGTCTTCCACCGCGGCACGGTCCAGGCGCTCGCTCCTGAGGAGATCGAGGTGACGTCGCTGCTGGCTGCACTGGTACGGCGCGACCTGATCCGTCCCGAGCGGCCGCAGTTCCCCGGCGACGATGGCTTCCGCTTCCGCCATCTGCTCATTCGCGACGCCGCCTACGACGCGCTCCCGAAGGCGGCGCGTGCCGAGCTGCACCGCCGCTTCGCCGACTGGCTGGAGGCGAAGAGGCAGCTGGTCGAGCTGGACGAGGTGGCCGGCTACCACCTCGAGCAGGCGGCTCGCTATCTCGACGAGCTCGGCCGCTTCGACCCGGACATCGCGCTCGCGGCCGGCGACCGGCTGGCCGCGGCCGGCCGGAGGGCCGCCTCGCGCGAAGACAGTGCCGGCGCCGGGCTGCTCACGAGGGCGCTCGGCCTGACGCGGCGGGTGCGACTCGATGTCAACCTCGAGCTCGATCTCGCCCAGGCGCTCGGGGGCGAGGAGGGCGCGGTGGTGGCCGAGCGGGCCGCGGAGCGTGCCGAGGCGGCCGGTGACGCGGCAGGCGAGGCGCTCGCCCGCACGCTCGTCGTCTTCCACCGGGGCGATCCCGAGGATCCGTCTCCCCCCGACCGGCTCGAAGCGCTTGCCCTGAGGGCGCTGCCGCTGCTCGAGGAAGCGGAGGATGACGCCGGCCTCGCACATGCTTGGTATGTCCTCGGCTTCGGCGTCGCAAATGCGCGCGCACGATACGACGACTGGGCACGGGCGATCGAGGAATCGCTTCGCCACTCGCGGCTTGCCGGCCTGCCGTCTCCCAACAGCGGATATTTGTGGGTCGCCCTGCAACACGGCTCGAGACCGGTGGAGGACGCGCTGGCGAGGCTCGAAGCCCACGAGGCGCTGTCTCCCTGGTGGCACCTCTCCCGTGCCTGGCTGCTCGCGATGCTCGGCCGTTTCGAGGAGGCGCTGCCGCTGGCGGAAGTGGCGGATGCCCACTTCCGCGAGCGAGGCGGGAGCTGGGCGTGCGACTGGGTCATGGCCGAGATCGCCGCCCTCGCCGATGACCACGAGACCGCGAGGCGCCGCTACGCCGCGGTCTGCGATTGGCTGGAGGCGAACGATTCGGACGGCTTCCTCGCGACGTATGCGCCGGCGCTCGGACGGGAGCTGTGCATGCTCGGTCGCTACGACGAGGCGGAAGAGGCCGCGCAGCGGGGTCGCGAGGCGGCCGCCGAGCAGGACCTCGGTGCCCGGGCGCTCTGGCGACAGGTGCTCGCGCTCGTCCACGCGAGCAGGAACGAGCACGGCGACGCGGAGCGGCTCGCCCGCGAAGCCGTCGAGCTGCTCGAGCTGACGGACGGTCTCCAGACCCAGGGAGATGCGCGGTACGACCTCGCGACGGTGCTCGAGGCGGCCGGCCGCCGCGACGAGGCGATCGCGGCGTGGGAGGCCGCGCTCGAACGGTACGAGCGCAAGGGGATCGTGCCGCTCGCTCGCCGCGTACGGGATCGGCTCACGACGCTTCAGCCGGCATGAGCGCGCACCGGAAGGTCGTGACGGTGCTGTTCTGCGACGTCGTCGGCTCGACGGCGCTGGGGGAGTCGGTCGATCCGGAGGCGTTGCAGGGTCTGCTGGCGCGCTACTTCGAGCGGATGAAGGCGATCGTGGAGTCGCACGGCGGCTCGGTGGAGAAGTTCATCGGCGACGCGGTGATGGCGGTGTTCGGCGTGCCGGTCGCGCACGAGGACGACGCGCTGCGCGCCTGCCGGGCGGCGGTCGAGATGCGGGAGGCGCTGCCCGGGCTCGGCGTCGAGGGTCGGATCGGCGTCAACACGGGTGAGGTGCTAACCGGGACGGAGGAGCGACTGGCGACCGGAGACGCGGTGAACGTGGCGGCGCGGCTGGAGCAGGCGGCGCAGGCAGGCGAAGTCTTGGTCGGAGCGGAGACGCTCTTGCTCGTGGCCGACGCAGTGGAGGTCGGCGAGCAACGGCCGCTGCAGTTGAAGGGCAAGCGCGACCCGGTCGCCGGATACCCGCTCGCCGCTGTGCGGGAGCCGGCCGACCGCGCACACGTCTCCCGCTTCGTCGGGCGCGAGCGCGAGCTCGGCCGGCTGGCGGACGCGTGGGATCGCGCGCTCGCCGGTGCGAGCTGCGAGCTCGTGACCGTCGTCGGCGATCCCGGCGTGGGTAAGTCACGCCTCGTCACGGAGGCGCTCGCGCGGATCGACGCGCGCGTCGTGCGCGGCCGGTGTCTCTCCTACGGCGAGGGGATCACGTACTGGCCGGTGGTCGAGGTGGTGAAGCAGCTCGACGCGCGGCCGGACGATGTGCATGCGGCCGCGGCGATCGGTTCGCTGCTCGGAGAGAACGAGACGTTCGCGGGCACGGACGCAAGGGCGTCGTCCCGCTCGCCCGCCGCGTACGCGAGCGGCTCGCAGCGCTAGAGCCGGTCTAGGCGCGCTCGCGCGCCGCGGCGAGGATCTGCTCCGCCTCGCCCCGGTTGCCCCAGCCGCGCGTCTCCGTCCGCTTCGACGGCTCCAGGTCCTTGTAGCGCTGGAAGAAGTGCTCGATCTCGTCACGCAACTCGTTCTGCACGTCTTCGATGTCGGCGATGCGCTCGAACTCGGACGCGTCGAGCGGCACGCAGAGCAGCTTCTCGTCCGGCCCCTTCTCGTCGGTCATGTGGAAGACGCCGATCGCGCGGACGCGGATCCGGCAGCCGGGGAAGGTCGGGTCGGAGACCAGCACGAGCGCGTCGAGCGGATCGCCGTCCTCGGCGAGCGTCCCCTCCACGAACCCGTAGTCGGCCGGATAGGTCATCGCCGTGAAGAGCCGCCGGTCGAGCACCAGGCCGCCGAGCTCGTCGTCCCACTCGTACTTGTTGCGCGAGCCCGACGGGATCTCGACGAAGACGACCGTCTCGCCGCTCATGCGCGCGTCGCGGCGGGCACGAGCGCGTTCTCGAGGTCGGTCACGAGGTCCTCCGCGGACTCGATCCCGACGGAGAGGCGGACGAGGTTCGGCGGCGCGGCGAACGGCGCGTCCGCGGTCGCGGCGTGCGTCATCCGGGCCGGCACCTCGATCAGGCTCTCGACGCCGCCGAGCGACTCCGCCAGCTGGAAGAGCCGCGTCCGTGCCGCGATCGCCGCCGCTTCGTCCGGCGACTCCGCGAGGAAGGAGACCATGCCGCCGAAGTCGCGCATCTGCCGTGCCGCGGTCGCGTGGCCGGGGTGTGCCGGCAGGCCGGGGTAGAGGACGCGCTCGACCCGCTGGTGCCGCTCGAGCACCGCGGCGACCTCCATCGCGTTGCGGCAGTGCTGGCGCATCCGCACCGCGAGCGTCTTGATCCCGCGCAGCACGAGCCAGCAGTCGAACGGCCCGGGCACGGCGCCGAGCGACTTCTGGAGGAAGCGCAGGCGCTCGGCCACGGTCGGGTCGTTGGTGGCCGCGAAGCCGCCCACCACGTCGGAGTGGCCGCCGAGGTACTTCGTCGTGGAGTGGACGACGACGTCTGCGCCGAGCTCGAGCGGTCGCTGCAGGTACGGCGTCGCGAACGTGTTGTCGACGACGAGGAGCGCGCCCGCCGCGTGGGCGGCCTCGGCCGCGGCGGCGATGTTCACGACGTTGAGCATCGGGTTCGACGGCGTCTCGATCCAGACCATCCGCGTCGAGTCGTCGAGGTGCTCGGCGAGGTTCGGGAAGCCCTCCGCTGGCAGGTAGTGGAAGCGGTAGCCCTTCGGCTCGTAGACCTGCGAGGTCATCCGGTAGACGCCGCCGTACACGTCGGCGATCAGGACGACGCGGTCGCCCGGGTTCAGGAGGTGCATGAGCGTGGTCACCGCGCCGAGGCCGGAGGAGTACGCGACGCCGTACTCCGCCGACTCGAGCGAGGCGAGTGCGGTCTCGAGCGCGTGCCGAGTGGGGTTCGCGACGCGCGAGTAGTCGTAGCCCTTGTGCTCCCCGACCGCCTCCTGGACGTAGGTCGACGTCTGGTAGATCGGCGTGATGATCGCGCCGGTCGCGGGGTCGGGCTCCTGGCCGACGTGGATCGCGCGGGTCTCGAAGTCCACGCGGCGATTGTAGGCTCGCGCGGGTGAACGACCGGGAGCGCGAGCGGATCGTCGCGCGCTGCGAGCGCTTCGTGCCCGCGTGGCCGGTGCGGGAGGATCCGGCCGAGACCTTTCGTGCGCTGGCCGAACGTGCCGGGCCGCGCATGGACGTCTACGGGGGCGGCGAAAGCGTCGAGCGCCTCGAGTCTCGCGTCGCCGGACTGCTCGGCAAGGAGGCCGCCGTGCTCTTTCCGAGCGGGACGATGGCCCAGCAGATCGCGCTGCGGATCTGGTGCGACCGGAACAGCTGCTCGACGATCGGCTTCCATCCGCAGTGTCACCTCGACGCGCACGAGGAGCGCGGCTACGAGCGTCTGCACGGGTTGCACGCGCGCCCGATCGGCAACCGGAACCGGCTCCTGGCGCGCGCCGACCTCGAGGAGGTGGGCGAACCGCTCGGCGCACTGCTGCTCGAGCTTCCGCAACGCGATCTCGGCGGGCAGCTTCCCGGGTGGCGCGATCTTCGCGCTGAGACCACGTGGGCGCGCCGGCACGGTGCGGCGCTGCATCTCGACGGAGCACGGCTCTGGCAGTGCGGGCCGTTCTATCGCCGGCCGTTGCGTGAGATCGCCGCTCTGTTCGACACCGTCTATGTCTCGCTCTACAAGGATCTGCGCGGTCTCGGCGGCTGCGTCCTCGCCGGGCCGGAAGACGTGATCGCCGAGGCGCGCGTCTGGCGGGTCCGGCACGGCGGCAGGCTCTCGACGTACGAGCCGATGGCGCTCTCGGCCGAGCGGGGCCTCGACGAGCTCCTGCCGCGCATGCCGTCACTGGTTCGCAAGGCCCGCGAGATCGGGAGGGCGCTCGCCCGCATCGACGGCATCGACGTCGTACCGGACCCGCCGCAGGTCGCGATGCTTCACGTCTACGTCCGCGGCGAGCCCGAGCGACTACGGGAGGCTCTGTTCGAGATCGCGAAAGAGCGGCGCACGCTGATCGCGGGCTACTTCGCGCCGACGGCGGTCGGGCGGGTGCAGATGACCGAGATCACCGTCGGGGTCTCATCGCTCGAGGTCCCCACGGGCGAGATCGCGGAGCTGTACGCGGAGCTCGTCAGCCGGGCGGCGAAGAGGCGAAGAGCCGCCTCGAAACGGGCGTCTGCGAAGCGCTAGGCGTCGATCCGTTCCGCACCGAGAAAGGCGGCGAGGCTCGCGAGTGGCTCCTCGAGATCGAGAGGCTTCTCGCCAGGCTCCCACCACAGCCCCTTCACGCGCAGCACCTTCTCGCTCCGGTCGAACACGGGCTCGATCCGGCCCACGAGCCGGTCGCCGTGCAGGATCGGGAGGACGTAGTAGCCGTACTCGCGCTTCGCCGCCGGCACGTACATCTCGAGCCGGTAGAAGAAGTTCCAGAGCGCGAGAGCCCGGGCGCGGTCGTGAACGAGGCGGTCGAACGGCGAGAGGAACGTCGTGCGGACCGGCACCGGCCCGTCCTTCGCCTCCGGATGCACGACGAGGCGGCCCCGTTCGAGCCGGACGCCGAGCGAGCGGAAGCGCTTCTCCTCGTGCAGCCGTCGCGCCTTCGGGAGCGGGAGCGTCTCCGTCTCCGGGTACCAGCGCTCTGCGATGTCCCAGACGCGCTGCTTCCCGCGCCGCCCGACGACCGCGACCTCGCCGCGCGCGCTCAGGCACTCCAGCATCAGGCCCATCTTCCGCTGGCCCCACCAGCGATGTGCCTCGCGCTTGTGACTCGGCGCGTCCTCGATCTCGCGCGAGAGGAGCGGGCCGCGGTCGCGAAGCTCCCTCAGGACGTAGCGGCGGTACGCGGCGTGCTCCTTGAGCCAGGCGATGATCCGCCGGTCGAGCGGCCGGTCGCGGCGGCGCATGAACGCCTTGAGGATTGGCAGGTCTTCGATCGGATAGAGGAACGCGTCCCACTCGACGAGCTTCCGCTCCTTCCACAGCAGCCGGTCGAGGGCTGCGGTGTCGAACGGGCCGAGCCGGCTCCAGAGGACGAGGTGCTGGGGCGGGGCGACGCTCGAGATCGGGTCGAGCTGGAGGAAGCCGAGCCGGCGGACGGTGGTCAGGACTCCCTTCGCGCTGCCGTCGAGCCTCTGCGCGCGGACGGCGATGCGGCGCGCCTCCTCGACCGGCACCTCACGCATGGCGGACCTCCTCGAGGCCGAGCACCCGCGCGAGCCGCACGGCCGCCCGCTCGAGCTTCGCCCCGACGTTCCCCCGCACTCCCGACTCGCGGTGGAAGCGCCGCACGTGGAGGACGCTTTCGGCGCGGTCCGCCTTGAGGTCGGCACGGCCGACGATCTTGTCGCCGGCGAGGAGCGGCAGCACGTAGTAGCCGTACGCGCGTTCGTGCTCGCGCTTGTAGACCTCGATCACGTGCCGGAAGCCGAAGAGCCGCTCGAGCAGCGGCCGGTCCCAGAGGAGGTTGTCGAAGGGGCAGATGAGGACGGGCGGCGCGGGGTCGCCGTCGACCTCCGTGTCGGCGTCGACGTAGAACGGCGGGCCGCCGTCGTCGGCTTCCACCTCGCGCAGAAGTCCCTCGTCGACGAGTGCGAGCACGTGGTGGTGGAGGCGGGCGCGACCCCCCTTGAGCCGCCAGTGCTCGCGGATCGCGGGCTCGGTCAGGGCGCCGCGGGCGCGGACGGCGAGGAGCGCGAGCGTGCGCAGCGTCTCGTCCTCGTCCGGCACCGGCGCCTCGAGGATCGGACGCGGGATCACCCGCTCCGCGAGGTCGTAGCGCCGCTGGAACGACTCGCGCCCGGCGACGACGAGCACGCCCTTGTCCCACAACGCCTCCAGCACCATCTTCGCCGGCTTCCAGTTCCACATGTCGGTGCCGTCCCCGGCGCCCTCGAAGTCGCGTGAGCCGAGCGGGCCCTCCGAGCGGATCCGTTCCAACACGGGCTCGACGAGGTCGCCGTGCTCCAGCATCGCGCGCTCGTGGAAACGCCAGTGCGCGCCGCCCTCCATCGTCCGCCGGCAATGCGGCCAGAGCTCGATGGGGAGGAGGCAGGCCTCGTGCGCCCAGTACTCGAAGACGCGCCCGGCGGCCAGGAGCCCTCGCAGCTCGTGCTCGCAGTACGCCCCGATGCGGCTCGAAAGCGTGAGGCGGTGTGCCCGGTCGACCGCCGAGATCGAGTCGAGCTGGACCGCGCCGAGCCTGCGGATCGCAGCTTCCACGTCGCCGGCCCGCGCGCGGCGGAAGCGCGGCGCGTACGCCTGGGTGGAGACCGCGAGCCTCCGGATCGCGGCGAGCTTGACGGCGGCGAGCTTCATGACCTCCTACCTACCAGGTAGGTGCGCCACGCTGCGGCGCGACTCGATAGCCTCACGCCCGTGCCGCGCCCGAGACGCCGTAATCCGTGGACCTCGACGGGCGAGGTTCTCATCTGGGTTTTCTTCGCGCTTCTCCTCTTCCCGATCGGCTTCGCCGGCTGGGCTGTGGGCCACTACACCTCGCTCGGGAAGTCCGCCTCGGTGCGCACGTTCACCGTCGGCGCGACGACTGCGGGGACGACCGCCACTCCCACGACGACCGCGGCCACGACGACCGCGGGTACGACGACGTCGGGCGGAGGAGGCGGCGGCGGCAACGCGGCGGCGGGCCAGACCGTCTTCGCGTCGAGCGGCTGCGCCACATGCCACACGTTCCAGCCGGCGAATGCGACCGGCACGATCGGCCCGGATCTCGACCAGGCGCCGGCCCAGGATGCGAAGGCCGATCACAACATGGCGCTTGCGGCGTTCATCAAGGAATCGATCGTGAACCCGGACGCCTACATCGCCAAGGGGTACCACCCGGGGCTGATGCCGAAGACGTTCGGCAGCTCGCTCTCGAAGACGCAGCTGAACGACCTCGTCGCCTTCATCCTCTCCGGCACGAAGAGCTAGCGCCGTTCAGGCGTAAGGACGCTCGCGCAGCCCAGGGACACCCTAGAGTGGCACTTGTGGGCGACGTTGATTTCCTCGCTGGATTTACGGTTCACCAAATCGCGGTGGGTTATGACCTCCGTTTGGTCGCTAGCGCGAACGCGGAGCGCGTTGACGCAAACCACATTGAGGTCGTGATGGAAGGCCCCTGCTTCGTTACAGGGGCCGACGGCTCCGAGCACCGGATCGAGTTGTCGGACCCGAAGACGATCCCGCTGCTGCTCGCGCTTCAGGGACGGATCATCACCGAGGCTTCGGCCGAAGAGGGCACCCTACGAGCAGTGGTCGATAACGGCGGCGCATTGCGCGTTCCGCCCGACGCCAAGTACGAAGCCTGGCGCATCGAAGGACCTGGCGACGCCGGGGTCGTCTGTATGCCTGGCGGCGAGACGGTGTCCTGGGAGGCATAGCTTTCAGGGGTCATTCCGGAACACTGGCCCAGGTGAGCGGCCTCTGCCTCGACGGCGGATCTCTTCAGCACCCCCGCTCGAGGCGCTGTCTCTGAGCGCTCCGGAGCTGTCGAGCAGCGGCACGGCGGATCTTCACGTCGCTGTCGGAGTGCGCCGCATCCGCAAGGCGGGCGATCGCAGTCTCGTCCCCGATCTCACCCAGCGCTCGCAACACTGTCCTTCGCACAGTCCGCGCGTCGTGCGTATTGAGCCGGTCCTCGAGCCCGTGCAGGGGCGGACCGCGCAGCTCGTGCTTCTGGAAGCGATCCTCGTCATCGAGCGCGGCGGCGAGCGCCGGAACGGCTTCGACCTTACCGAGCCTTCCCAGATAGAACGCGGCCGTGTTGCGAATCTTCGCGTTTTCGTCTCGTAGTCCGACTATCAGCGTCTCGAGGTCGCCCTGCTTGAAGGCGCGTTTGAGCTGCTCGTCCATATGCCTGATTCTGCACCGACCGGGCGATACGGACGACTAGCGGCTCTGGGCTCGTCATCCGCTCTGGAGGGCGTCGCTCAGGGGTCATTCCGGAACACTGGCCCAGACGAGTTCCTTATCACTTGAAGTCCTCTCTGGCAGGCGGAATGGAGCGGTGTAGTGGATCGCGCCGCGACCTTCGCGGATGTCGTCCGAGCGGCCGCACGACCGCGGCCGCGTAGGAATACCCGTCCTGCTCACCCTCATAGACGACAGCCTCGACCTCTTGTCCGGGGCGCAGGGTGCGGAAGCCGTCCATGCGGATCGCTGAGAAGTGGACGAAGATGCCGCCTGGCGTGTCTTCGGAAGCCGCCAGCGCACCCCAACCCTCTACGTCGTTCCACCACTCAACCGTCGTCCGGACTTTGAATCTCGACATCTACAAGAGCGTACGACGCTCAGGGAGTCACTCGGAACACTGGCCCAGGCGAGCGGCTTCTTACGAGTCCGCGACGAACTGCGCCGTCCGCCGCCGCATGCGTCGCCAACGCACCAGTAGGAAGATGGCCGTCACAACGAGATAGATCAGGGCAGTCACGACTGCCAGGCCAGCGATATTGGCGCCGCGGGATCCACCAGCCCAGGCACCGAACGCACCCGCCGCCGCCATGAGCAGCACTCCGAGCAGAACTCGCAGGAGGATGGCTCTCACGATTGCCAGGCTACCGACCGTTCGGGGGTCATTCCGGAACACTGGCCCAGCCGAGTGCTCATCCGCCAGGCAACGAGGGATCCTGGAAGAAGGCGAGCCTGTTGCCGTCGGGATCGCTCACGATGAGCCGCCTCGGGGTGGATCCACTGGCTTCGTCCAAGAACGCAAGGCTGGCCTCGCGCAGCCGCCGCTCATGGTCGTCGAGGTCGTCCAGCGCGAGAGTCACCAGAGCCTTTCCTGCTCGTTCGGGATCCTGAGCCACATAGATCGAGCTGGTCTTCGTCAGATGCCAGACACACTCTGTGGGATGCGGAAACATCTCGGCCTCCCGACCGAGTAGACGCACGTACCAGTCGTACGCGGTGATGTAGTCGGCGACCGGCAGTCCGGCGAAGGTATGCGTTACGGCCACGAGGCTGATTGTGCACCAGCCTGCTCAGGGGTCATGCTCCCGGTCTCACTCCCACCAGACCGTGTCAGGCACCGAAGGCAGCAGATCGGCGAGCCGGATTCCCGCATCCAGTGGCACAGGTACGTCGCGTCGCCGCCGTCGACCAGGAGCGCGTCGGCTTCTCTACGAAGCCCCGCACCGACCTGGCCGCACATCGGATGGCCCCACTGTGCCGTCGGGACGCAGACCGGACGTAAGAAGTTTCAACTCGCCTCCCGGAGTTACTCGGGGTCTCCGAACAGCTTCCACTCGCCTTCGGAGACGATCTCGACGGTGCCGTCGGTCACCTTGATCGCGGTCTCGTCGTCGATCGCATAGCCCGGACCCTGGATCTCGGCCGCCCACTTCTCCGCCTCGGCCATGGAGTTGCCGGGCATGCCGTCCGGAGCCAGGTGCGGAAAGATCGAGAAGTCGACGACGCCGAGCGTGCTGTCGTCGCCGGCGGGCGGCCTCCACTGGACGAAGTCCTCCCGATCCTCGGGGCCATCACCATGCTCCCGGCGCTCAGTCCCACCCAGACGGTCTCGGAAAGCGACGGAAAGAGGTCCGCCAGCCCGGACTCACGGATCCAGTGACCGAGGTAGAGCGCATCGCCGCCGGCCACGAGCAGGACGTCCGTCTCCCGGACCCAGGGCGTCCAGCGTTCGCGGTCGAGGCTGGGTAGCGCGGTGAGCTCGAGCACTCCCACGGACTGCCAGCCGAGCCCGGTCATGGGCAGGCGGGACCGGCCGCTGATGAAGTTCCAGGCCATCTGAGGATCGACCTGCGGGTGGCCGTACTGCGCGGTGGGGATGCAGAGGGCGTCGGAGTCCGCGATCGGCTTGCCCAGCAGCTCGACCAGCGCGCGTTCGATGCTCGGGTTCTTGATCCCGGCGGACGTGAGAAGAAGCTTCAACCTTGTCTCCTTGGCTCGTGGCGGGGCGGCTCTCCTTATCAGACCCAGCACGGGGCAAGAGTTCATCGGGCCTTGACATATTCCGATACAGGAATATATTAGGAGCGTGGCCCGCTCGTCCACCACGTCGGACGTCTTCAACGCCGTCGCCGAGGCGCGCCGGCGCGAGATCCTGGACACGCTGAGCGCAGGCGAGAAGGCGGTCGGGACGATCGTCGAGGACCTCGCGATGTCCCAGCCGCAGGTCTCGAAGCACCTGCGGGTGCTCAGCGAGGTCGGGCTCGTCAGCTGCCGCGCCGAGGGGCGGCGTCGGCTGTACCGGCTGGAACCCGCGCGCCTGCGGCCCATGCACGACTGGCTGGCCAGGTACGAACAGGCGCGGGACGAGCGGCTGGATCGGATGGACGACTACCTCAAGGACCTACGAGAGAAGGAGAACCGTAGTGACAGCTGATCGGCATGGCTCGTCGGTGATCGACTTCCCGAGCGCGCTGGAGATCGTCACCACACGCGAGTTCGACGCTCCGCTCGAGCTCGTCTTCGACGTCCTGACGAAGCCGGAGCACGTGCGCAACTGGTTCGCGCCGTTCACGGACGTGGTGACCGAGTGCTCGATCGACCTGCGCGTCGGCGGGGACTACCACATCGCCTTCGTGACCCGGGACGGGACCGAGTGCTCGTTCCGGGGGACATACCTGGAGGTCGAGCCCCCGACCCGGACGGTCGCGACATGGCTGTTCGAAGGGTGGCCGGATGCGGAGGCCGTCGAGACCGTGGTCCTGCACGAGACGGACGGAGTGACGACGATGACGGTGAGCATGGCGTTCCGCGACCAGGCCGGCCGCGACCACATGACCACGTCGGACGGCCAGGAAGACAGCTTCAACAAGCTCGAGGACTACCTGCGGTCTCTGCTGGAGGCAGAGGAGAGCGAGTAGCCCGAGCCGGCTCCGCCGGAGACCCTAGGCGCGCGTGCCGCTGAGCACGTCGACGACGCGCTCCTCGGCGCCCTCGGAGTAGCCCGCCCCGAGCTTCTCCTCGAGGATCTTCCGGAGCTCGCCGGTCTCGGCGAGCTCCTGCGCGATGTCGGCCCCGCCTACGAGCTCGCCCTTGACGAACAGCTGCGGGATCGTCGGCCAGCCGGACAGCTCCGACAGCTTCTGGCGGATCGACGGGTCGGGCAGGATGTCGACCGCCGTCACCGGCGCGCCCGCCGCCCGCAGCGCCTCCAGCGCGCGGCCCGAGTTGCCGCACATCACGAACTGCGGCGTGCCCTTCATGAACAGCGCGACCGGCTCGTTCTCGATCACGTCCTTGATCCGCGTGGAAATGTCGCTCACGTCGTCCCCCTCGTCTTGATCCTCAGCTCGTGAATCGTGCCTGAAGCGAAGGGGGCTGCGAGGGCGTCGTTGACGAGCCGGTGCTGCTCGAGCAGCGGCAGCCCGTCGAAGCGCGCGGAGGTGACCTCGACGAGGAAGTGGTCGCCGCCGCCCGTGCGGTCGGTCACGCGGACCTCCGTCGCCTCCGGGAACGCCTCGCGGAGCAGCTGTTCGAGAGGTGCGGTCATCTCGTCCATTCTGCCCGCGTATTCGTGTGCGGGAACGGCTCGTCCGGCACCGGCACGCCGAGCGCGGCGCAGAGCGGCTCCCAGCCGTCGGTGGCCCTCCAGTCGAGCAGACGCTCCGGCGGGGCGTCCCGCCGCACCGCGGCGTTGTGGTCGTCGTAGAACGCCTCTGCGACCGCCCGGTCGTCCCAGCGCTCGCCGATCTCGTGGGCCATCAGCTCCTTGGCCATGTCCAGCCAGTCTCCGTGCTCGGGGAGCGCCTGCTTCCGCAGCACCGGAAAGATCGTCGCGTCCGCGCTCTCCCACCACTCCGCCGCGCTCGCTCGGGTGGAGAGGAGGATCACGGCGTCCGGGTTCGCGTCCGCGAGCTCGCGCCAGAACGCGGACGCGGGCCAGTCGACGGCAGCGACCGAGTCGGGCGGGAACGAATGCCAGTCCGTCTCGTCGCCTCGGATCGCCGCGCGCCAGGCCGGCACGTCCTCGAGGTGCTCGAACACCTCGTGCATGTGGTAGCAGCGGCCACCGAGCAGGCGCTCCAGTGCCTCCTTCAGCGAGAACGTCGCGGTCCGCGGCAGCCCGGCGCCGACGACGCGGAGCATCAGCGGCTGTGCGCCAGGAAGTCGAGGAGATCGGAGCGCGTCAGGACTCCCACGGGCTTTCCCTCGCGCGCGACGACGACCGCGCTGCCGCCGCCGGTGAGCGTGGCGAAGACCTCGTCGAGGGTCGCCGACGCCTCGACCGCGGCGAGCGGCGGCTGCATCGCGGCGGCCACGTCCTCGTGCACCGCGTCCGGATTCCCGAACACGCGCTCGAGCAGCGCGCGATCCTGGAGCGAGCCGATCACGTCCGCGAGCGAGTCGCACCGGCCGTCGCGCACGACCGGCAGCTGCGAGATCCCGTACCGCCGCATCGTGTCGATGCCCTCCCCGACCTTCGCGTGCGCGGCGATCGTGACGAGCTCGGGCACCTCGCCGTCGTGCTTGGCGCCGAGCAGCTCGCCCACCGTCGGGAGCGTCGCCTGCCGCTCGACGAATCCGTGCTCGAGCATCCAGTTGTCGTCGTAGAACTTCGACATGTAGGAGCGGCCGGAGTCGGGGATGATCGCGAGCACGGTCGCGTCCGCCGGGAGCCGCTCCGCCACGCGGATCGCGCCCCACACGGTCGAGCCCGCCGAGCCGCCGGCGAGGATCCCCTCCTCGTGCGCGAGCCGGCGAGCCATGAGGAACGACTCGCGGTCGGACACCCGGAGCCACTCGTCGACGACCTGGAGGTCGATCGTGTCCGGCCACGTGTCCTTGCCGATGCCCTCGACGAGGTACGGGTGCAGCTCCGACTCGTCCTTGGCCGTGTAGATCGAGCCCTCGGGATCGACCCCGACGATCTTCACCTCGGGCTTCTTCTCGTGGAACCAGCGGCCGACGCCGGAGATCGTCCCGCCGGTGCCGACGGAGATGACGATCGCGTCGAGCTCGCCGCCGGTCTGCTCCCAGATCTCGGGTGCGGTGACGTCGTAGTGCGCCTGCGGATTCGCCGTGTTCGAGTACTGGTCGGGCTTGAAGCCGCCGGGGATCTCCTCGGCGAGGCGCGACGAGACCGAGTAGTACGACTCCGGCGAGTCGTGGTCGACCGCGGTCGGCGTGATCACGACCTCGGCCCCGTACGCGCGGAGCATCGAGATCTTCTCCTGGCTCATCTTGTCGGGCATGACGAAGACGCAGCGGTACCCCTTGCCCGCAGCCGCGATGGCGAGGCCGACGCCGGTGTTGCCGGAGGTCGGCTCGACGATCGTGCCGCCCGGCTTCAGCTTCCCCTCGCGCTCGGCCTGCTCGATCATCGAGAGGCCGATCCGGTCCTTGACCGAGCCGCCGGGGTTGAGGTACTCGAGCTTGGCGAGGATCCGCGCGTGGCCCGGCGGCGAGAGCCTGTCGAGCCGGACGATCGGGGTGCCCCCGACGAGGTCGAGGACGGTCGGATACTCGCGCGGCATCGCGGGAAGCCTAGTGGTCCGCGAAACGTTGGAGGGAGCCATGAAGATCACCGTGATCGGCAGAGGGAACGTCGGCGGCGGGCTCGCGCGGAAGTGGCGCGACGCCGGCCACGAGGTGCAGGAGCTCGGGCGCGAGGGCGGTGACGCGGCGGCCGCCGACGTCCTGCTCGTCGCAGTCCCGGCGCCCGAGATCCCGAACGCGCTCGGCGCGGTCACCGGCACCGAGGGCAAGCTCACGATCGACGCGACGAACGCCGTCCGCGGCCGGAACGAGGAGTTCGAGTCGCTGGCGCACGAGGTCCGCTCGATCGTCGGCGGGCCCACGGCGAAGTCCTTCAACCTCAACTTCGCCAACATCTACGACGAGATCGACGCGCAGCGCGTCCGGCCGTCGAACCTCTTCTGCGCGGAGGACGAGGCGCGGGGGGTGACCGAGCAGCTGATCCGCGACGCGGGCTACGAGCCCGTCTACGCGGGTGGGCTCGACAAGGCGCGCATGCTCGAGGACCACCTCGCGCTCCTGTTCGCCGTCAACCAGGCCGGGCTCGGCCCGTTCTTCGTCCGCTACGCCCCGCCGGGCGAGCTCTAGCCGGCGAGCGCCGTCTCTCCGGCCTCGGCCGGGACCTCGACGGAGCGGACGAGGGTCAGAGCCGCCAGCATCCCCGCGGCGGAGATGCCCGCGACGACCCAGAACGCGAGGGCATAGCCGCCGGTCAGCGCCGCCGCCTGCGAATGGCCCGTCTGCAGGAGGTGCGTCGAGTGCGAGACGGCGACGCTCGTCGCGATCGCGACGCCGACCGCACCGCCGACCTGCTGCGCCGTGTTGAGAAGACCCGATGCCAGCCCGGCTTCGCGAGGTCCGACGCCCGCCAGCGCGGCGATCGACACGGGGATGAACGCGAACGCGAGCCCGAAGCCGAACAGGAGATACCCGCCGAGCAGGTCGTGGGCATACGTCCCGTCGACGGAGATCTGCGTGTACCAGATCAGGGCGATCGTGTTGAGGGCCATCCCGACCACCATCACACGTTTCGGCCCGACCTTCGTGCACAGCCACTGCGAGATCCCGGCCACCACGACCGTCGTCCCGGCGGTCGCGAGGAACGTGACGCCGGTCTTCAGCGGTGAGTAGTGGAGGACGTTCTGCACGTAGAGCGTCAGGAGGAAGAAGTCGGCGAAGATCGACGCGCCGAGCAGCAGGCCGACGACGTTCGCGCCGGCGAGCGTGCGGATGCGGAAGATCGAGAGCGGCATCAGCGGGTTCGCGACTCGCGTCTCCCAGAAGACGAAGAAGACGATGAGCGCGGCCGCCGCGACGAGCAGCACGATCGTGGTCGCGTCGCCCCACCCGTCCACCGGCGCCTTCGAGATCGCGTAGACGAGGAGCGCCAGACCGCCGGTGACCGACGACGCGCCGATCACGTCGAAGTCGCGCCCGACGTCCGGGGCGCGGCTCTCGCGCACGATGCTCGGCGTGAGGGCGAGCACGAGCGCGCCGACCGGGACGTTGACGAAGAAGATCCACTCCCAGCCGAGGTACTTGACGAGGATGCCGCCGAAGAGGACGCCTGCGGCGGCGCCGCTGCCGCCCATCGCGCCCCAGATCCCGAGCGCCTTGTTCCGCTCCGAGCCCTCGTCGAAGGTCGTCGTGATGATCGAGAGCGTCGCCGGCGACACGATCGCGGCGCCGAAGCCCTGCACCGCGCGGGCGGCGACGAGCACGCCCGTCGATCCCGCCAGCCCGCAGACGAGCGAGGCGATCGCGAAGATCGTCACGCCGACCAGGAACATCTTCTTGCGGCCGAGGATGTCTCCGGCCCGGCCGCCGAGCAGCAGGAAGCCGCCGAACGTGATCGCGTAGGCCGTGATCACCCACTGGAGGCCGGTCTCGGAGAAGTGCAGGCTGCGGCCGATCGACGGCAGCGCGACGTTGACGATCGAGACGTCGAGCACGGTCATGAAGAAGGCGACGCAGACGAGCGCCAGCGCCTGCCAGCGCCTCGGATCGGGTCCAGCAGCGTTCATCGAAACTCCTCCCCTGTTGCTCCGTCCATCCTAGAGACGACGAACGGCCGACCCCCAGATCGACATTCCCCGCCGCGTCGGATGCGGGCTAGTGTCGGAAGTGCCGGCGGCCGGTGAAGACCATCGCGGCGCCGGCCTGCGCGACCGCGGCGATCACGTCCTCGTCGCGGCGGGAGCCGCCGGGCTGGACGATCGAGGTCGTGCCGGCGTCGAGGGCGATCTGCGGGCCGTCGGGGAAGGGAAAGAACGCGTCGGACGCGAGCGCGGAGCCCTTCGGGTCGTGGCCGAACTCGGCCGCCTTCTCGACCGCGATCCGCACCGCGTCGACACGGCTCATCTGGCCCGCGCCGATCCCGATCGTCTGCAGGTCCTTGACGAGCACGATCGCGTTCGAGGCGACGTGCTTGCAGACGCGCGCGGCGAAGACGAGGTCACCCCACTGCGGCTCGCCCAGCTCCCCGGTGACGAGCTGCCAGTCGTCGCGATCCTCGACCTCGGCGTCGGAGTCCTGGACGAGCATCCCGCCGAGCACGCGCTTGTAGCTCCGCTCGCCCAGGTCGCCGGCGCGGCGCTCGCCGTCGAGGAGGATCCGCGTGTTCTTCTTCCGCCGCAGCGCGTCGAGAGCTTCCTCCGTGTAGCCGGGCGCGAACAGCACCTCGACGAACTGCTCCGCGAGCTTCTCGCCGAGCGGCGCCTCGACCTCGCGATTGAGGACGACGACGCCGCCGTACGCGGACGTCGGGTCGGAGGCGAGCGCCTTGTCGTACGCCTCCTCGACGGTCGTGCCGACCGCAACGCCGCATGGGTTGGCGTGCTTCACGATCACGCAGGCCGGCAGCGCGAACTCGCGCGCGAGCGAGCGGGCGGCCGAGAAGTCGTTGAGGTTGTTGAACGAGAGCTCCCTCCCGTGCAGCTGCTCGACGCGCGAGAGGAGGTGGCGGCGGACGCCGCGCTCCGCGTAGTACGCAGCCCGCTGGTGCGGGTTCTCGCCGTACGCGAGCTCCAGCACCTTGTCGAGCGAGACGACGAGCGAGTCGGGGAACTCCTCGCGCGCGTTGAACCACGTCGCGATGGCGGCCTCGTACGCGGCCGTGTGGGCGAACGCCTCCGCGGCGAGACGCCGCCGCGTCTCCGGCGCCAGCTCACCGGCGGAGCGCAACTCCTCCAGGACGGGGCCGTACTGGCCCGGACGGCAGACGGGGGCGCAGTGGGCGAAGTTCTTCGCCGCGCCGCGCAGCATCGACGGTCCGCCGATGTCGATCATCTCGACCGCGTCGGTCTCGGTCACTCCCCGCTGAGCGGTCACGCCCTCGAACGGATAGAGGTTGACGCAGACGAGGTCGAACGCCTCGATTCCGTGCTCCTCGAGCGTGGCGACGTCCTCGGGCCGGTCGCGCCGGGCGAGGATGCCGGCGTGCACGCGCGGGTGCAGCGTCTTCACGCGGCCGCCGAGCATCTCGGGCGACTCCGTGACGGCCTCGACGTGCTCGACCGGCAGACCGATCGCCTCGAGCGCCGCGGCCGTCTTGCCGCTCGCGACGAGCTGCCAGCCGAGACCGGCGAGCCCGCGCGCGAACGTGTCCAGGCCGGACTTGTCCCACGTCGAGATCAGCGCACGCACAGCTCTCTCACCACCTCGGGCAGCAGCCGGTGCTCTACCGCCTGCACGCGCGTGCGCAGCGTGTCGGCCGTGTCGCCGGGGAGAACGGGGACCCGCTCGACGGCGATCACGGGGCCGGTGTCCATCCCCTCGTCGACGTAGTGGACGGTGGCCGCCGTCTCGTCGACGCCTGCCGCCAGCACGTCCTCGATCGGATGGGCGCCGGGGAACTCCGGCAGCGGCGCCGAGTGCGTGTTCACGATTCGCCCGCCGTAGTACTCGAAGAACGGCTTGCGGAAGAGATGCATGTATCCCGCGCAGACCACGAGCTCGACTCGGCGCGATCGCAGCCACTCCGCCAGCGCGACGTCCCTCTCCTCACGCGTCGCGAAGGCGCTCGCCTCGAAGACCGCCGTCGCGATGCCGGCCGCCTCCGCCCGCTCGAGCGCGCGCACTCCCGGCTTGTTCGACGCGACGGCTGCGATCGGGAGCCCGGCGTCGATGAGCGCCTGGAGATTCGTCCCCTCCCCGCTGACGAGGACGCCGATCACACGATCCGCCCGATCACGCGCTCGCCGGGCTCGGCCTCGCGGACGACGGCGCACCAGCCGATGCCGAGGTTGAAGACGCGCCGCAGCTCCTCCTCGTCGACGTGCCGCGCGAGCCAGCGGAAGACGAGCGGGCGCTCCCATGCCTCCCAGTCGATCTCGACCTGCAGGCCGGAGGGTAGGACGCGTTGGAGGTTGCCGGGGATGCCGCCGCCGGTGACGTGTGCGAAGGCGAGCACCCGGCCGCGCAACCTGCGGGCGGTGTCGAGATAGAGCCGCGTGGGCGCGAGCAGATCCTCGCCGTCGTAGTCCTCCTCCTCCAGCACGTGGCGGACGAGCGTGAAGCCATTCGCATGGACGCCGGCGGACGGGAAGCCGATCACGACGTCGCCCGCGGCGATCTCGGCGCCGTCGATCAGCGCCTCCCGGTCGACGACGCCGACGCAGGTCGCGGCGAAGTCGAGCTCGTCCTCCCGGTACACGTCCGGCATCTCCGCGGTCTCGCCTCCGATCAGGGCGACGCCGGCCGCGCGGCAGACCTCTGCCGCGCCTTCCACGAGCTCGGCGACCTGCTCGAGCTCGATGCGCGCGGAGGCGACGTAGTCGAGCAGGACGAGGGGCTCGGCGCCGCATGTGATCACGTCGTTGATGCAGTGCGCGGCCATGTCGGCGCCGCAGTTGCGGAGCAGGCCGCGCGGCCGGGCGACCATCGGCTTCGTCCCGATCGAGTCGGTCGAGGCCGCGAGCAGCCGCCGGTCGTCGAGCGGGTGCAGCGCCGCGAAGGCGCCGAAGCTCTGGGCGCCCGTCGACTCGACCGCCCCCCGCAGGCGTGCGACGACCGCATCGGCCGTGGCGAGCGAGACGCCGGCCGCATCGTACGTCGGTCCTTCCTCCGCCACTCGCCGAGTCTACGAGCCGCACTAGACGAACAGCTCGCCGAAGAGCTCCGGCCTGCCCTGCGGGCCGCCGCGGACGAAGCGGACGACCGTCTCGCCCACCTCCACGCTCGCCCCGTCGCGCTCGGCGTCGAGGATCTGCGCGAGCGCCTTCGCCTTCCCCGCGGGATCGTCCGCCTTCAGGTGCAGCTCCGACAGCTGCAGCACGTCCCCCTGCGCCAGCAGCTCGTCGATCCACTCGCGCGGCGGATGGAGCTCGAGCCGGTAGCCGGCGTTCGTGGAGACGAACGTGCGCCGGCCGCCGTGCTCCTGCACGCGCAGGTCGTTCCGCTCGGCGCGCTCGAGGGCCGTCTCGAACTCTTCCTCGTCGAGGACGAACCCGAGGTGGTCGACGCGAGGCGTGGGCCACTGGCCGGGCTGGACGACGACGTTCACGGCGCCCTTCTCGAGCTCGGTCAGCCGGAGCTTGAAACCCAGGGCGTCGAGCTCGTTCCACGCGATCCCGGGCTCGTACGACGTGAGGTCCTCGCCGATCCGCCCGTGGCGCGCGACGAGGTCGAATGCGAGCTTGCCGATGTAGCGGGCCTCGACCTCGCGGACGCGGCTCGTGACGAGGTGATAGTGGAACAGCTGCACCGCCGCCCATCCTGCCAACGACCGCCGACCGGTCGCGCCGGAACTACGCGCGCGCGGGCTCGAACCTGAGCTTCGCGGCTTCGGCGGGCACGTCCGTCGGGTAGTCGCCGGTGAGGCAGGCGCGGCACAGGGCCGAAGCGGAACGCCGCGTCGCCTCGACGAGTCCGTCGTGCGAGAGGTACGCGAGCGACGTCGCGCCGACGTGCTCGCGCACCTCCTCGACCGTGCGCGTCGAGGCGATCATCTCGGCCGGGTCGGCGAGGTCGATCCCGTAGAAGCACTGGCCGATCACGGGCGGCGACGAGACGCGGAGATGCACCTCGGCCGCGCCGGCGTCGAACAGCATCCGCACGATCTCGCGGGTCGTGTTGCCGCGGACGATCGAGTCGTCCACCGCGACGACGCGCTTCCCTGCGACCTCGGCGACGGGGTGGTACTTGAGCTTGATCCCCTGCCGGCGCAGCTCCTGGTCGGGCTGGATGAAGGTGCGCTGCACATAGCGGTTCTTGATCAGCCCCTCGCTGAACGGCAGCCCGAGCGCACGCGCGAAGCCGATCGCGGCCGGCGTGCCCGAGTCGGGGATCGGAAGGACGAGATCCGCCTCGACCGGCGCCTCCTGCGCCAGCCGCTCGCCCATCCGCACCCGCGCGTTGTGCACCTCGATTCCCTCCAGGCGGCTGTCCGGACGGGCGAGGTAGAAGAACTCCCAGATGCAGAGCGCACCGCTGTCCGGCCGCACCAGCGGGCGCGCCGAGTGGAGACCGTCGGCGTCCGCCAGGACGAGCTCCCCGGGCGCGACCTCGCGCACGAACTCCGCGCCCACGAGATCGAGCGCGCAGGTCTCGGACGCGACGACCCAGTCCTCGTTGCCGGCGCCGCCCGGAATGCGGCCGATCACGAGGGGACGGAAGCCGTGCGGGTCGCGGAAGGCGACGAGGCGTCCCTCCGACAGCGCGACGATCGAGTAGGCGCCCTCGAGACGCCGCATCGCGTTCGCCACCGCCTGATCCAGCGGCGCCGCGTCGTTCGCGATCAGCGCCGCGATCAGCTCGCTGTCGGACGTCGTCCCGAGCGGGACGCCGGCTTCGCGGAGCTCCTCCCGCAGCTCGCCGACGTTGATCAGGTTCCCGTTGTGGCCGAGCGCGACGGTGCGGACCCGGCCATGCTGGACGAGCGGCTGCGCGTTCGCCCACTGCGACGAGCCGGTCGTCGAGTAGCGGTTGTGGCCGATCGCGACCTGGCCGCGCAGGCCCCCGAGCTTCTGCTCGTCGAAGACCTGGGAGACGAGGCCGAGGTCGCGCAGGGCTGTGAGTCGTCCGTGCTCCGAGACCGCGATGCCCGCCGACTCCTGACCGCGGTGCTGCAGCGCGAACAGGCCGAAATAGGTGAGGCGCGCGACGTCGCGGTCGGCCGCGTAGACGCCAAAAACACCGCACACGGCTAGCGGACCTGCCCGATCTGGACGAAGCCGCGCGAGCCGAGACGGCCGACGCGCGCCGGGCGGCAGGCGAGGATCGCCGCGCCGCGCCGCGAGTCGTAGTCGTCCGGGAGCTCGACCTCCGCCTCGACCCCGCCGCTCCAGGCCGTCGCCTCCGCGAGCGCGGCTGCGACGCCGCCGCGGCCGACGTCGTGGCAGAGGCTCAGGTGAGGCGCCGCCTTCCAGAGGAAGCGGATCAGCGCAGCCTCCGCGGCGAGCGAGCCGTCCGGCGCGGTCGCGAGCAGCACGGCGTCGCCGCTCTGCCAGCGGCCGGGCACCCGCCGCACGTCCGGGACCAGTCCGACGCACCCGACGACCGGAGTCGGAGGGATCGAGGCACCGTCTGCGTCGTTGTAGAGCGAGACGTTGCCCGAGACGACCGGGATGCGAAGCGCCTCCGCCGCCTGGGCGATCCCCTCGATCGCCTGGGCGAGCTCGTGCGCGATCGCGGGCTTCTCGGGGTTGCCGAAGTTGAGGCAGTCGGTGAGGCCGATCGGCTCGCTGCCCGCACACGCGACGTTGCGCGCGGCGCCGAGCGTCGCCTGGACGCCGGCGCGATAACCGTCGGTCTCGCCGGGCGCGGGCCCTTGCAGCGCGACCGCGAGCCCGCGTCGCGACGGTCGCAGGCGTAGGACGGCCGCGTCCAGACCCGGCCGACGGACGGTGCGCGAGCCGACGAGGTGGTCGTACTGTTCGATCACCTCACGGACGTCGAACGCGGGAGCCGCCGGGCGGCGCACGGGCCGGGCCTCTGCGTGCTGCTCGACCTCGTAGCGCGGGCACTCGTCCGTCAGCAGCCGCGCAGGGATCTCGCCGACGACGTCGCCGTCGTGAAACGCCCGCAGAGCGCCGGAGTCGGTCACCTCGCCGATCGCGGTACACGGGAGCTCCCACCGAGCGCAGACGGTGTGCACCGCGTCGAGCATCTCCGGCCGCACGACCGCGACCATCCGCTCCTGCGACTCCGAGATCATGATCTCCCACGGCTCCATGGCCTCCTCGCGGAGCGGCACGCGGTCGAGGTGGACGTCGATGCCAACGCGGCCAGAGGCCGCGTGGTCTGCCGGCCGGGCGACGGCGGCCTGGCAGCCGGCGCTTCCAGCCTCGGCCTCGTCGGCGGCCATCTCGGACAGGGCCGAGGCGAGACCCGCTGCGCCGCAGTCCTGCAGCGACTCGACGAGGCCGGACTCGACGAGCTCGAGTGAGACCTCGATCAGCTTCTTGCCGGTGAACGGGTCGCCGACCTGGACCGAGGGGCGCTTGTCGGCGTCGTCCTCGCTCAGCTCGGCGCTCGCGAGCACCGACGCGCCGCCGATGCCGTCCCGACCGGTCGTCGCGCCGTAGAGGACGACGAGCCGCCCCGGCCCGGTCGCCTTCGCCGATCGCAGCCGGTCGCTCTCGAGCACTCCGACGCACATCGCGTTGACGAGGCAGTTCGACCCGTACGCGGGATCGAAGACGGTCTGGCCGCCGACCGTCGGCACGCCGACGCAGTTGCCGTAATGGCCGATCCCGGCCACCGCCTGCTGGAAGTGGAAGTCGGGCTCGCCGAACCAGAGCCCGTCGAGGAGCGCGATCGGCCGCGCGCCCATCGCGATCACGTCGCGCAGGATCCCGCCGATGCCGGTGGCCGCGCCCTGGAACGGCTCGACCGCCGACGGGTGGTTGTGCGACTCGACCTTGAACGCGACCGCGGTTCCGTCGCCGAGGTCGAGGACGCCCGCGTTCTCGCCCGGCCCCTGGAGCACGCGCTCCCCGGCGGAAGGCAGTCGCTTCAGGAGGGGCGCCGAGTGCTTGTAGCCGCAGTGCTCCGACCAGAGAAGCGAGAAGACCGCGAGCTCGAAGTGGTTCGGGTCTCGGCCGAGCAGCTCCCGGATACGGTCCGCTTCCCAGTCGGTCAGACCAAGGGCGCGGTGGATCGGCTGATGAGCGGCCAGCTCCGTCAGGTGATTCAGTGTAACCGGGTGCCCGGCGGAATCTCACGCGACCGGGCCGCGTTGCGTTCCACCAGGTAGATGCGTCGGCCGTCCGTCATCCTCGCGCTGCTCGCGCTCATCTGGGGCGCGTCGTTCATGCTGATCAAGATCGCCGACCGGCAGCTCGCGCCGTCGACGCTCGTGCTCGGCCGCCTCGGTTTGGCGACCGTCCTGTTGGCCGCGATCGCGGTGGTGAGCCTCGGGCGCCGCGAGACGCTCCGGGAACTTCGCGAGGCCTGGGGATGGCTCGTCGTCGTGGCGCTCGTGAACACGGCCGTGCCGTTCTGGCTGCTCTCCTGGGGCGAGACGCGGATCGACTCCGGCCTGGCGTCGATCATCCAGGGCGCGGTGCCGATCTTCAATGCGCTCGTCGCCTTCGGCTTCTTCCGGGAGGCTCGCGTCGGCGGGGTCCGGCTGCTCGGCCTGGGGATCGGCTTCGTCGGGGTCGCGCTCCTCGTGGGCGCCCAGCCGGAGGGAAAGCTCCTCGCGGCGCTGGCCGTCGTCGGCATGGCGCTCTGCTACGCGATCGGGACGCTGCTCGCGGGCCGCCATCTGCGTCGCACGCCGCCGCTCGTCGTGGCGCTCGCCTCGACCGGCGTCTCGACGCTCCTCGCGTTGCCCGTCGGAGTCGTCCAGGCGCCCTCCGGGATGTGGCGCGGGGAGACGATCATGGCCATCCTCGTACTCGGGTTCGTAGGCACCGCGCTCGCGTACCTGCTGTTCTTCGCGCTCATCCAGCGCGCCGGCGCGAACTACGCGACGCTCGTGACCTACCTCGTCCCGCCGATCGCGCTCGCGTACGGCGCGATCTTCCTCGACGAGAGCTTCGGGCCGACGGCCTTCGCCGCGCTCGCGCTCGTGCTCGCCGGCGTCGCCCTCGCGACCGGCTCCGTTCGACTAGCTTCCCTCCGTGCCGGTCGAGCTGAGGCGCGCGAAGCCGCCTGACACGGACTTCCTGCTCGAGCTGCTCGCGAGCGACGAGGTCAGGCAGTTCCTCGGCCCGCGCACGGCTGCGACCCGCGACGAGGTGCGGGAGGAGATCGAGCGTTCGCTCGCGGAGCCGGAAAGCTTCGGTCGCTTCGTGATCGAGGCGGACGGAGAGCCGGCCGGGATGCTCGGCTTCCACGTCGCCAGCGAGCGGAACCGGATCGCCAGGCTGGAGCGGCTCGCCGTCCACCCGAGCTTCCGCGGCCGGCGGCTCGGCGACGAGGCCGCGCGGCTCTTCCGGCGGCACCTGCTCGAGGAGCTCGGCTTCCACCGGCTCGAGCTCGAGATCTACGCCTTCAACGAGCGAGCCTGTGCGCACGCCGAGCGTGTGGGATTCGTCCGCGAGGGCAGGAAGCGGAAGGCATATCTCAAGGACGGTGAGTGGGTCGACTCGGTCCTGTACGCGGCGCTCGCCGAGGACCTCGACCGAAATCAGGCTCCTTGACCTGGAACGAAGTTGCAGAACGTACTAGATTCAAGGGCTCAGAATTCAATGCGGCGTATTCATCTTTAGAAGGGGGAGGAATGTCGAGCCGTCTGGCTAGGTGGCGGGTGGGACTCTGCGTCGCGCTCGTCTGCTGCGGGGTCGTTGTCGTACTGCCGAGTTCGGCATATGCGCTCGTCGGGACGCTGGCCGGCAGATGGGTGCCGTACGTCGAGGTCAACGGGACCGGGGACAGCTATGCCCGCGCCTCGACCGAGATCGGCAGCACCGTCTACGTGGGGGGGACGTTCTCCAAGGTGTTCGAGAAGATCACGGGCACCGACTACGTAAGGACGAACCTCTACGCGTACGACGAGAACACGAACCTCCTCACGTCGTTCGCCCCGACCTTCGACGGCGAGGTCTGGGGGCTCGCGCACAGCCCGGACGGCCGCTACCTCTACGCAGCCGGCAAGTTCAACCACGTCAACGGCGTGGCGCGTAAAGGCCTCGCGCAGTTCGATCTCACGACCGGCGCGCTCACGAGCTTCAACGCGCAGCTCGACGGCCAGGCGCGAACAGTCGACTACGTGAACGGCCACCTGATCGTGGGCGGCGCCTTCGACAAGGTGAAGAACGTCTCACGGGTCGCGCTGGCGAGCCTCGACCCCATGACGGGTGCGCTCCAGTCGTACGTGAATGCCGGCCTGTCCGGCACGGTCTCGAGCACCGCGGGCGCGACGATGGTCTACCACACCGCGGTCAACTCGACAGGGACGCAGATGGCCATCGCGGGCAACTTCACGTCCGCGGGCGGCGCGACGCATTGGCGCACGTTCCTGCTCGACATGGGTGCGACCTCGACCACCGTGAGCGCGTGGAACGCGCCGATCCTGCAGCAGCACTGCAAGGACACGGACATCCCGAACTACGTCTCCAGCTTGTCCTTCTCCCAGGACGGGACGTGGCTCGCCATGGCCAACACCGGCTACAAGAACTCCTTCGGCCCGTTGACGGCCACCGTTTGCGACGCCGTCGCGCGGTTCCCCACGACCGAGGTCAACCCCGTCGTCCCGACGTGGGTGAACTACACGGGCTGCGACTCGCTGTACAGCGTCCTCGTGGCCTCGGATGCGGTCTACGTCGGCGGCCACCAGCGCTGGCTGGGCAATCCGGACGATTGTGACCACCAGGGCCCGGGGGCGCAAAGCCGGCCGGGAATCGGCGCGGTCGATCCGGCCACCGGCCAGACGCTCTCGTGGAACCCGACGAGGTCGCGGGGGCGCGGAGCCGACTTCCTCGAGATGACCGGGAAGGGGCTGCTGATCCTCAGCGACTGCGCGGCGGCGGGGAACAGCAGCGATCCGAGCTCCGGCGCCAACCTCCTGGCGACGGGATTCCACCCGTGCGTGGGGCTCCTGTCCGGCAGCTGACGGCCGGCTC
Source organism: Gaiellaceae bacterium (assembly GCA_035252585.1). GTDB lineage: Bacteria > Actinomycetota > Thermoleophilia > Gaiellales > Gaiellaceae > Palsa-739. Next base: position 26,696 of record DATFCX010000034.1, on the reverse strand, counting down.
GTAGAGAGCTTCGACGGGGGCGGGCGTGATCTCGCCGCCCCCGTCCGACTCAGTCGTTCGTGGTCGGTCCGCCGTCGCCCGGCGGGCTGCCGGATCCGGCGCGCTCGAGTCGCTTCTCGAGGGCTACCGCGTGATCGCTCAAGGCTCGCAGCCGGCTCTGAGCGGGCACGTCCGCGTCGTGAGCCTCGCGTCCGGGGGCATCTGTCCGCCACCCGCTCTCGAGGGAGGTGCGGATCGCGCGCACGAGGTCGCGACCCGTTCGCGACAGCTGCGGGTCCAAGGGACTCGGCTGCGGCGCGATGACGATCGCGCCGAGCAGGCTGCCGCGTACACGCTGAACCTCGCGCATGGCGGCCCTGAGCTGCCTGGAGGTCGACTCGCCGAGCTGGCAGAGCAGGATCGCCTCGTCGCAGACGGCGGAGAGCGCTGCAGCGTGGGCCGTATCGGCTGGCGGCGCCGCTACGAGCACGTACGCGTCCTTGCCCGCCAGATCGCGGAGCGCGGCGCCGAGATTCGCGCCGGCGTACATCTCGGCTGCGGTCTCGATCTGGTCGCCGGGCTCGATCCGGTAGAGCTCGGGCGCAACCGCCTCGCGCACGTCATGCGGGTCGACCCCGTCGAGGAGGATGTCGGCCAGGCCGGCGCGCTCGTCGTCCGAGCGATTGGAGCCGGGAGACGTGTGCACGACGGTCACCTCGTGTCCCGCCAGCGCGAGCGCCGAGCCGAGCCGGGTCGCCACGGCGCCCGAGGCGATCGTCGGCGAGAGCGCCGACAGGGCGATCACTCTCGGCGCCGGCGCGTTCGTCAGCACCGTCGTCCGCAGCAGGCGGTACCGCTCGGTCTCGGCGGCGACGGCCTCCTCCGGGACGCGCTGGGGCGCCGTCACGCCGGCGAGCACCGGCAGGCCCGCATCCTCCACCTCGCTGCCTTCGCGGAGTGAATCGTTCCGTGTCTCCCGCACGACCGCGAAGGCGAGACCGACCAGGAGTCCCACGAGGGCCCCGACGATCGCGAAAGCCGCCGTCGGCAAGCCGCTCACGACCGGCGCGTTCGCCGGTGTGAGCACCTCTCCCGGATTGCTGCTGGCGCCCGCGAGCTGCGCCGTCTGAACCGACAGCGCAGCCAGCTCGTCCGTATAGATCGCGACCCGCTGATTCAGCGCAGCGCGATGCTGGGAGCTGTTCTGCGCGTTGGCCGCGCGCGTCGCTGCGGTCAGCTTCCGCTGCACCAGCCGTGCGCGGGCCTCGAGCCCGTGGAGTTGTCCCGCGACGCTCGCACGGGAGCGGTTCGCGCGATAGTGCAGGTATCCGCTGGCGAACGCCTGCGCCGCCGCCTTCGCCCGCCTCCCGCTCGAGGCGCGGTAGGTGATCTTGACGACCTGGGTGTTCGGGACGACGTCCACGAGGACCTTCGACCGCCAGGCAAGCGAGTTCTGCGGAAGCCTGAGTGTTTTCTCGGCCAGACGGGCGACCGCCGGAGTGGCGGCGAGACGGGAGTCGGTCAGGGCGTCGGTGTTCGCCTGGCTCTGCTTGCCGACGCTTTCGGGCGCGTACGGATCGCCTTCGAGCGGAGCGATGAGCACCGTCGCCGTCGAGCTGTAGGTGTGCTTGAGGACCGCTCCGACCGTGGTACCGAGCAGCGCGCAGACGACGACGGCGACTACGAGCGCGACCCGGTGACGCCGCAGGACTGTGGCGAACAGCGGCCGATCGGCGTCGCGCGGCGTCTCAACGCTCATCTGGCGACCTGACCCTTCATTCACCGGCCCTGCCCGCGGGCTCCGCGATCCGACTCCACCGGGGGCGAGGGTAGCCGTAGCCGGCCCGCAAGCGGTCGCGTTTCCGTCGCTGCTGCACGAGCAGGGCCAGGGCGACGCCTGCCAGCAGCCCCAACAGCCCGCCGGTGACGAGAGGGACCGGCGCGTTCGGCCGCGAGCTCTGGACCGCGGGGACGTCCGTGGTGAGCTGCGCGGGAGCGGCCGGAGTCGCCCTCAGCGTCGCGAGCGCCACTGCCACACGCTTCACCGACGGACGTTCGAGGGCTCGCACCAGAGCGCTGTTGGCGGCCGCGCGCTCGCCGCTGAGCAGGCGCCCGAGATCGTGGCTCAGCCGGGTCAGCTCCCGTCTTCGCTGGGTACGGTTGAGCCGTGCGCGCAGGGCGACGTACTGCCGGCCGATCTCGACCGCACCCGCCCTGGCCTGTGCCGCCGTGCCGGCTCGGAAGCTGAGCACCAGCGCGCGGGTCCCCTGGGGAGCCACGAGCGCGATCGACCGGCGAAGCTTCGCCGCGGTGTGGTCGCCGCCGAGGCTCTTGGCCGCCGGCCGCAGGACCTTGTCGCTCTCGAGCAGCGCGGCCTCGGTGTCGACGGTCGGAGGGATCGGGTTGACGCCGTTCAGCTGGGGCGCCTGCGCGGAGATGCCGAGCGGCGCGTTCGAGGTGATTATCTCGACGGTCGCGGTGTAGACGCGGCCTCGATGAAGTTGGTAGGCGGCACCGGCGGCGAGCCCCACGACGATTGCCGCGGCGAGCAGCCACGAATGGCGGCGGGCGAACGACGCATACCAGCCGAGCGGCAGGTCGTCACGCCTGGGGTCGACGAGCCTCACCGGCGCCATGACGGCACCTCTCCGAGCAGCTCTGCGAGTCGCGCGTCGTGCGGCTCGAAGTGCGCCTCCAGGCGGCTGCGCAGCCGGTCCGGCAGCGGCGCGCTGGGCCGCGCGTTGTGGCGTTCGAAGGCCGGCGGCGACCAGGCCGGTAGGGCGAGGAAGTCGAGCACCCGCTCCCACACCGGCGCCGGAGTCGCGAAGAAGTCCGCGCTCTCGAGGATCAGCACACGCTCCCGTCCGAAGAGATCGAAGACGCGTTCGAGCTGCTCCGCATAGCGGCCTCGAGCGAGATAGGCGTGATGCTGGTGCTCGAAGCTGACGTAGGCGGGATCCTCGTGAATGCGCTCGACCTCGCCCGCGAGCCTCGACTCCTCAAGGTCGAGTGCGCGCTCGAACGGCTCTGTCTCGAAGCCGCGTGCGCTCTCCTGTCGATGAGCCGAGAAGGCGCGGTCGACCGGGTCGCGGAGCAACACGATCAGCTTCGCGGCGGGCATGTCGCGAGCGATCCGCTCCGCCGCGAGCGGATGGAAGACGTAGTAGGGGCTCGCCTCGCCGGTGACGGCGCGGGGAGCCGCCGGAGCCACCCGCCGGTCGGCGATCGACCGCACCGGGAATTGCCCGCGGTACCAACGAAGCCCCCGGCCGTAGCGCAGGTCGAAGAAGTGGATCCCCTTCTGGAACAGCGGCGGGACGACTGCGGGATGCGCTGCCAGGTGTCGGAAGAGCGACGTCGTGCCGCAGCGCTGGCCGCCGACGATCAGGAAGTCGGGCTCCATCCGGAGCTCGGAGGTGGCGTGGCCCACGGTCGCCGCGATCCTGCGCACGCCGTGCTTCGCGTGAGCGACCATAGCTTGCTCGCTCATCCTTGCACCTCAGCGAGTCGACGCGTTGCGCCGGTCGCGGACAGGGCTTCCAGGAGCTCGAGCAGGGCGGCGACCCGGCGACGAAGCGGCGCGCCGTGCTCGGTCAGCGAGTCCGGGAGGAAGCGTGCCGTCAGCGCGGTGACGTAGAGCGCGAGCACCAGGTCGGCCTCGTCACCCGCAACCGAGAACGGCGCGAGCGCCCTGGCCGCCGCCTTCCGGAGGCTCGAAAGCTGCGCCTTCTCCGGCTCGCCGGCCAGCGCATAGTGCAGCGCGTCGAGTCCGAACGGCGCGTCGGGAGTGAAGCGCTCCCAATCCCAGAGCCGCACGCGCTCGCCGGCCCAGACCATGTTCCAGGGGCCCCAGTCGCCGTGCCAGCTGCCGAAGCGGACGGGCTGCTCTCCGCGGCGCAAAGCGAGGCCCTCCAGCAGGCGTTCGAACCGACGCGCGCTCTCGTCCGTCGTCTCCGCGGCCGCGGAGAGGACGCCATCGAACCAGGAGCTTTCCGCGAGCGGCAAGGTCGTGATCCCGCCGAACGCCGCGAGCTCCGCCATGGCCTCGACGGGCAGGGCGTTGCGCCCGTGCCCGCGGCGGAGCGGAGCGTGCAGGGCAGTCATCACGAGCAGCTCGTGCTCTTGCCAGGTTCCTTGGTGGATCACCCGCGGCAGCTCCAGATGCTCGAAGTCGTGTCCCGCGAGAAGGCGGAGGTTCGCCGCCTCGGCCCGGACCAGCCGGCGGGCCAGCGGCGACAGCGCGAGCTTGGCAAAGCCCAGGGTGACGCCGTCCGGAGTCAGGACGTGCAGGACCGGCTTGCGGTTCGCGCGCACCGAGCCGACGGACATGGCGACCGCGACCTCCGTGCCGAAGATCTCGGCGAGCTCGGCCATGACGGAGGCTCCGCCCCCGGCACCGATCACGGCGAGGCGATCCCGGAGGACGAGCCCCGCCGCCCCGGTCCGGATCGCAGCCGCAAGGGCGACGCGAGCCGAACGCCCGAGGATCCCCGTGCTGTGGCTGAAACGCCGCACCGCTGCGGCGGTCGCCGCCGGCGAGCCGGACGAGACGATCCGCGGTCGACGCGTCGAGGGAAGAACGGCGAACGTCTGCAGGACGGTGCCTCCACTCTCTCCCGGTCTCGCGGCGACCACGTCGACCGGTGCGGCCCACATCGTCGAGAGGTCGCGACGAATCTGCGCCGAGGACTCGAGCAGCCGGGAGCCCATCACGTGACCCCGGGGTCGAAGGCGGGGGGCTCGTCGGCATCTTCCTCCGGTCGTTGCATCCGCCAGAGCACGGCGAGCGCGAGCATCAACGTCACGAGCGGCACGTCGAGCAGGTCGTAGACCCAGATCACGACCATGAAGAAGACGAACGACGCGCAGGCAGCGGTCGCGAAGGGGCGGCGGTCGTGCATGTACGGCACGAATCGGCGCAGGATGAACCAGAAGAACAGTGCGGCGCCGACGAATCCCTGGCCGAACAGAACGAGCCACACGTGTCCCTGCGTTCCCATCGCCGGTGGAGAGCATCGTGGGCAGCTGGGGGTGGCGCCACCGCCGATCGTGTTGAAGTTGCCCTGGACGTTGCGGGTGGAGCCGAAGCCGACGATGGGGGAGGTGTCGGCGACGTCGGCGACGGTGCGCGAGGCGAGCTGCGCGCGCGCGTTGTTGCTCTGCCCCGCCGCGAGCCGCGCCTGGATCGTGCCCTTGAGCGGCGTGGCCACGATCAGGACGGCGACGACGGCCACGGCCGCCCCGAGTCCTCCGAGCGCGACGTAGCGTCCGCTGAGCGCCGCGCTGAAGACGACGTAGAGCGCCATGAGCCCCAGCCCGATCCAGAGCCCTCGGTTGAGCGACTCGATGACGGGCACCGTCGCCGCGACCGCCACTCCTGCTCCGACCCACCTCCGCCTGCCGCCGTCGCGGCGGAACCACTCGAGCACGAAGAACGGAAGCAGCAGGCCAAAGTTCGCGCCCCAGTCGTTCGCGTGGTAGTAGGGAGCGGCCGGACGCCCCTGGGAGTAGCCGAGGAAGTCCTGCACCTGCGCCGCGACCGGATGCGTCAACGACTTGAAGAAGTCGCTCTGCGCGACGCCGGCCGGCACGAGATGCTCGAGCGGCGACGTGAACTGGAAGTGCGGCGCGACGACTCCGAGATAGCCGCCCGCGACCGTGACGATGAAGAGGGACGACAGCCAGCGGCAGATGCGCCGGGCCGGCAGCTCCCGCTCGGAGAGGTTCCCGACGTAGAGCACGACGATCGTCAAGGTCACGTACCAGGCGAGCCGGTAGCCGGCCGAGACGTACTGCGTCGCGCGGCCGCTGTCCTTCGCGCCCGGAGCATGAACCCCGAGCAGCGCGAAGCCGCCCACGACCCATGCGACGAACAGGAGCCAGACACCGAAGCCCCGCGGCGCCAGCAGCCGGCGGCGTCCGAGGAGCGCCAGCCCCATCGGCACCGCGGCGAACAGGAAGATGAAGCTGCGCAGCCCGAGCAGCCACCAGAGCGGGTAGCCGACGTATGCCGCCGCGAGCGGCCAGCCGGGTGCGAGCGTCAGCCGGCGCCGGGTACGCGCCGGACTCGGCAGCGCGAGGCCCGAGAGCCCCGCCGTTTCCCGGCTGATCGGGAGGCTCATGCGAACAGCTCGCCGACGAGCTCCTCGAACCGCAGCGCGGCAGCCGAGCCGCGGTCGCTGTTCCTGACGACCTGCGCCAGTCCGGGATCTGCGAGAAACCGGTCGAGCATCGAGTGCAGCTCGTGCTCCGATTCGACGAGCGCGATGTCGCCTTCGGCGTCCAGCCGCCGCGCGAACGGGACCTGGTGTCCGTCGACGACCTCGCCGTGCTCGGGCAGGCGGGCCACGACGATCGGCTTCTTTCCGCGGTCGGCGCAGAGGACGATCGTCCCGGGACCGCCGTGCGTGACGATCACGTCGGCTTCCGCGACGAGCTGCTCGAACTCGCGGAAGTCGAGGAGCGCTCGGGAGTCGGCGTGCTCCGCCGGCCCTGCGCTTCCATGCTGGACGACGCACCTCACGCGCTCGGCTCCACCCTCCACGAGCCACGAGTCGATCCATCGGATCAGCCGGTCGAACGGGAACGCATCGGTTCCGACGGTCACCAGCACGAGCGGCGTCGCGGCGCCGTTCGAGGAGTCGCGGTGCATCACAGAAGCCGGCCGATCAGTCGGCCTCTCGGGTAGAAGCGATGCTGCTCCTCCCACTGGAGCAGGAAGAGGTTGCTGAGGGGGTAGCACAGCCGACCCGTCAGCGTGGGCAGGTCGATGCGGTCGTAGACCTCGATGTAGACCGTCTTGATCCTGCGGAGGCGCGCCAGCAGGAAGAAGGGAAACGCCACGCCGGCACCCGTCGAGACGACGACGTCAGGGCGGAACGTCCTGAGGGTCCGCCACGCGAGCAAGGTGTTCCGGATCAGGTTGCGGAGATTCCGCGTCGTCGGCCGGAACGCCCAGACGGCGTCCTCGTCCTCGAGCATCGACACCGCGTCGGCCGTGTCGAACGTGACCCAGAGACGCTCGTGCTTCAGCCACCAGCCGCTGAGCCGGTGCAGCTGCAGGAGGTGGCCACCGGACGACGACACGAGCAGGACCCTCATCCGTAGACCCTAGAAGGTGCGGCGCGAGCGGGCGAGCGCAGGGAACGTGCGGGCGATCAGCCTGATGTCGCCCCACAGCGACCAGTTGGTGACGTAGATGTAGTCCAGCCGCGTCATCTCGTCGAAGGGGATGTCGCTCGCTCCGAGCACCTGCCACATCCCCGTGATCCCCGGCTTCAGCTTCAGCCGCGTGCGCGCCCACTCGCGGACGTGGTCGTCCTCTTCGAGGATCAGCGGGCGCGGCCCCACGAGCGACATCTCGCCGCGCACGACGTTGATGAGCTGAGGCAGCTCGTCGAGCGCGAGGCGGCGCAGAGAGCGTCCGAGGGGTGTCACGCGCGGATCCTCGACGACCTTGAACATCCGCGGATCGTCCTCGAGGTGGATGTTCAGGTGGCGGACCGTGTCCTTGAGCGCCTCCGCGTCGCGTCGCATCGTCCGGAACTTGCAGATCCGGAAGGTCTTGCCGCCGCTGCCCACGCGAACTTGCCGGAAGAAGACCGGTCCGGGGGAGTCCAGCTTGATCAGGACCGCGATCAGAGCCAGGACGGGCGCGAGGAGGACGAGACCGATGACCGACAACACAAGGTCCATCGCGCGCTTCGCCAGCCGCGAGCCACGCGAGAGCCGCGCCGGCGGCCAGGCGATGAGCGGCAGGCCCTCGACCGTGTGCAGCCGCGTCTTCGGGCCGATCACCTCGAAGAGGCGGGGGACGATGTCCACCTGCACCTGCGAGCTCCGCAGGAGACGAAGGACATGCAGGACCTCGTCGTGTGCATCGAGCGAGAACGCCACGACGACGCGCTCGATCCCGAGCGGCTCGATCAGGTCGGGCAGGTCGGCGATGCCGCCCAGGAGCGGGACGTCGGGGGCGGCGCCGGCGGCTCCGTCGAGCGGGTCGGAATCGACGAACCCGACGACGTGGACGCCGTACTCCGGATGGCTCCGCAGCTTCCGGACGACCAGGTGACCGACGGCGCCGGCCCCGACGACCACGGCGTTCTGGACGTACAGCGTCGAGCGGCGCGCGGCGGCTCGGGCGACGGCCCTGGCGGAGGGCACGAGCGCGAGCGCCAGCAGCGAGAACACGAGCAGCTTGCCGATGCCCGGATGCGCCCATCCGGTGGCCCAGCCGATGAAGACGAAGAGCCAGGTCACGAGCGTGACGAGGTGGAGCACGCCGACCAGGTCGTCGATGGTCGTGTGGTCCGTGCGCTCCTCGTCGCTGTCGTACAGGCCGTGGAGCTTCGCGACGACGACCCAGGCGGGGAGCATCAACGCGAACAGGACGATCTCGCCGTCGATGCCGACGCGGTTGGGGCCTCCGGCGTGGTGGGCGGAGAGGGCCTCCGCGAGCGCGAACGCGCCCAGCAGGCCGATCACGTCGGCCAGGACGAGCACGCGATGCACGAGCCATCGGCGAGACCGTCCTTTCGCGGGGCGCGTGGGAGCCGGGAGCTCCGTTTCCGGCGTCGTCGTGGCGGCCGCACGGAGCAACAACGCGTCGGTCAGGGACGCCTCGGCGCCGCCTGCCGGCGTCGTACCGGCGTCGACGACGAGGTCGCCGGCCGCGGCGGCGTCCAAACCGATCAGAGGCTGGTCGGTCAGCCCGTCGCCTCTGAAAACGTGCATACAGCTGTCGTCGTCCAGGGAAGCCGACGACACGGAACCCCCACGTTCCGTTCACCACCCACGGTCGTCCCCCTTCGTGAAACCTTCGCCGCAGTTATCTGAGCGTATACGACCTCGGCGAAACTTCTAGGGAGAAGCGAAAAAGATTTTGGCGATGCTCCCGAGGCTGTTCGCATCGACCGGACGGATGAGGAAAAACGCGAAGGGCGAACTGGGGAAGAGTTGACCGCCGAAGCCAGACGGCCCCGCGGTGCGACCTTTCACGGAGTCGCCCGGAGCGGGATCGCGAACCTGGTCGGGGGCCTGGTCGGAGCAGCGGTCAATCTCGGGCTGCTCGTCCTCGTGGCTCGGTCCCTGCCCAGGGACGGCGCGGGCATCGTCTTCGCGGCGACGTCGCTCTTCGTCCTCGTCGAGGCGGCCGCTCGACTCGGCGTCGACGTCAGCATCGTCCACTTCTTCGCGGGTGCGCGGGTGCGTGGCCGTCCGTCCGAGCTGGTGCGCTATCTCCGGACGGGGCTCGTGCCCGTTCTGGCCGCCGGCGCGGTGGCGGGGCTCGTTCTTGCGTTGCTCGCCCCCCAGATCCTCGACGCCGTGCTGAGCGGTCGGTCGGTGACGCATGGGCGGGGCCTGATGGTCGCGCTCGCCGTCGCGATTCCGGTCGCGGCCGCCTATGACGTCGTGGTCGGAGCGACTCGCGGTCTCGGTGCCGTTCGACCGACGGTGGCGCTCGAACGCTTCCTGCGGCCGATGCTTCAGGTCGTCCTCGTCGGTATCGCGCTCTCGCTCGGCGGCGGCGCCTTTGCAGTCGTCCTCGCGTGGGTCGCGCCGTACCTCGTGGTCGCCGTGCTCGGGGGAGTCTGGCTTCGCCGTCTCTTGCCGGCCGGGGGCGAGGAGGAGCCTGCTGCCGGAGACCGACGCGAGCCCGCGGCCTTCTGGCGCTTCACGCTGCCACGCGCTCTGGCTGCGATGGCGCAGATCGGCCTGCAGCGCCTCGACATCGTGCTCGTCGGCGCGTTACGCGGTCCGGTCGCGGCAGCGGTCTACACCGGTGCGACCCGCTTCGTGGTCGTCGGACAGCTCGGCAACCAGGTGATCTCGTACGCGGTGCAGCCCCGTCTGGCCGGGCTCGTCGCGCTGGGCGATCTCGATTCGGCGCGGCGCCTCTACCGCCTCTCGACCGCGTGGCTCATCGCCCTCACCTGGCCGTTGTTCCTCGTGGTCGCCGTCGCCGCGCCGCTGGTACTCGACATCCTCGGTCCCGGCTACCGCTCCGGACGCTGGGTGATGCTGCTCCTCGCCGGGGCGATGCTCGTCGGCAGCGGTTCCGGTCTCGTCGACATCGTCCTGATCACGCTCGGCAAGACACGGTGGAACCTCGGCGACACGCTCGTCGCCCTGACCATCAACGTCGTGCTCAACATCCTCCTCATCCCGCGACTCGGGATCAGCGGCGCAGCGCTCGCCTGGGCGGTCTCGATCGTCGTCGGGAACGTCATAGCGCTCGTTCAGGTCCGTCGCGGCTTTCGCCTCGATCCGTTCAGTCGGCTCGCCACGCTGGTCGCGGCTGTCGCCGCGATCTGCTTCGCCGCGCTGCCGGGTGCCGCTGCAGCGGTCTTCGGCCTGCACGTGGGGCCGATCGTCGCCGCGGTTGGAGTGGGCTCGCTCGCGTACGTGGCGGCCCTGTACCGCCTGCGTGGGCACCTCCAGCTCGACCTCGTTCGCGGCCGGCGGCTGCGGCGGTCAGACGCCGCGGCCGCGGCGGTGCAGGCTGGCGAGGACTCGTTCGCTCGAGACGAGGCGTAGCGCGACGGCGGCGGCGATGTACGCCCGCGGCTCGAGCGGCGAGCGGAGCACTGCTCGTGCGCTCCAGCCGAACGCGGCGCGGGTCTCGCCCTGGGCCGCGTGGGCGAAGGCGAGCTGCCCGTACACGCGCGCGGCCGCCCGGCGGTCTCGCGCGAGGTCCGGGTGCTGCTCGAGCATCCACCGCAACGACGCGAGCTTGGTGTCCCAGCGCCGGCCGAAGAACGAGTTGGCGCTCCAGAAGACGCGTACCAGCGGTTCGTCGACGTGGACGATCGGCTGCGCGCCGGCCGCGCGGAGCAGAAGGTCCCAGTCCTCGCCCTGCGCGCCGGGGATCGACTCGTCGACGAGCCCGATCGTCTGCAGCAGCGGCCGGCGCGCAATCACGAAGGTCGAGGAATGCAGCATCGCCATCCGCGAGCGCAGGAGCTGCTCGCGCGAGATGACCTCCGTGCCGGCCAGTCGGGGAACCGTCCTGTCGCCGTACGACACGAGCACGCCGGTGGTCACGAAATCGGCTCCGCTCGAGACGAGCGAGCGGACCTGTGCCTCCAGCTTCCCCGGCAGCCACTCGTCGTCGTCGTCGCAGAACGCGACGAGGTCCGTCTCGAGCGAGAGAATTCCGGTGTTCCGGGCCCCGGCGAGCCCGGGGGTGCGTGTGTTCTCGGCGGTTCGCACGCCCGGTTTCTCGATCGACGCGTCGGGTCGGCAGCCGTCGAACACGACGACCACCTCCACGTCGCCGGAGTAGTCCTGTCCGAGGACGGCGGCGAGCGCCCGTCGCAGCTCCTGCGGGCGGTCGCGGGTGGGAATGACGACGCCGACCGACGGCCACCGATCGATCGCGCTCACGGCACGGTCCTGCGGCGGCCGGCGAATCCGTAGTGGGCGAGCTGCGGATACGTGAGGGCCGAGACGAGGAGGTTGTCGCGGCGCGGCAGCTGCGTCCGCCAGGCCTCGTCGACGCGGATCTCGAGCCGCCCGAGCGTGAAGCGCAACGGGTTTCCGGACGCCGTGTGGGCGGGCCGCAACCGGAGTGCTCCGGGCTCGACGAAGGCCAGATCCCCGGCGTCGAGCTCGAGGTCGGCGAACCGCGCGACGGCCGCGAGCGTCTGGGCCGGTTCCCGTACGAACGACTCGTATCGGACGAGCAGCACGCGGGTGCCGAGCACGCGCAGCATCGCGGTCGACGAGTTGTGCGCCAGCCAGAGGAGGGCAGACGCCGAGGGGCTGTAACGGGTCATCCAACGCTCCGACCCGCCTCGCCGCTCCGGCCGCTCGACCTGCTTCGTCCAGGAATACGCCACGCCGCGCGGGTCCCGGACGACGTGGACGACGCGCAGGTCGACGGAGGGATCGCGCCGCAGCACGTATGCGAGCGCCGGGTGCTTGCTCGAGTCGACGACCACCCGTGCACCGGTGACGGCGCTCGCAGCCTCGTAGACCCGGCGATGGTGGTCGGCGACGACGTCAGCGGCCCTGGTCAGCTCGCCTCTGCCGCGTGCCAACCGCGGGATGTGCCGGAGCCGCATCGCGTCGCTCTGCGCAGCTTCGACAGCTCCGACGTCGACGTTGTCCCAGCCGCGGAACGCCCGCTCGCCCACTGCTTGCCAGTGCGGGCAGCGCGAGAACGGCTCGCCGCACCCGCAGAGCTCGTCCTCCACCAGGCTCCGGCGCCAGAGGTGGTTGACCTCCCCCAGGGCTTCCACGCCGGGGAGCTCGGCAAGAGCCCGCTCCAGCAATGTCGTTCCGCTGCGTCCGAGTCCTGCGAGGAAGACGACCCGAGTCATCGAGTTGCGGAGCGTACAGCGGCGCTGAGGGCGTGCCGCCTGCGTGAGTCCCTCTTACGAGGGATGGCGCGAGGGCGCGGCGGACCCATCCTGAGTGGCAGGGGGTCGGGTTGTCCGACGGCCGCAGCCGCACGCGGCAGCAACTGGACAGACCCATCCTCCGGGAACGGCTCGCGGCCCCACCCGCGGGCTGTTCCTTTGTGCGGGGGCGCCTCAGTACGGGCGCTTCTGCTCGAGGCGCTTGACGGAGACGGCGCGGCGGAAGTTGGCGGCCATGCGTGCGGTTCCCGTCGGCTTCTCGCACGCGGCGACGTCGAAGTAGACGAACGCCTTCACCCGGGGATAGCGGCCCTTGCCGAGGAACGTCCGGGCTCGCCCGTACCACTGCTGAGCCTGCTTCAGCGTCGACGAGGCCCAGCAGACGCTGAACTCGGCGACCATGAGCGGCTTCCTGTGGGAGCCGGGCTTCCGGTAGACGTGCCCGCCTCGGTACGCCGTCGCACCCGGGCCGTCGGCCCACTTGTAGAAGCGGTACGCGCCGGTCGTGTCCGGTCTCGGGCCCCGGTCCTGGCCCAACGCGGTGGGGAACGGCACCACGGGCGCCGCGACGGGGTTGTCGGGGGTCTTGCCGTACGGATCCCACGCGAGCCAGTCCACGACGCGGTCGCCGGGATAGAGGGCGTTCCACAGCGGGACCCGGGTCATGTAGCCGGTCATGTTCCAGACGAAGATCACCGAGCTGCGCGCGCCCAGAGCGCGGAACCGCGCGTCGATGTGCCGCCAGGCGGCGACGTAGTCGGCCGGCGTCCCGAACTTCCCGATCTCGTCCTCCGGCTCGGCGTGGAACGCCATGAAGACCTTCTCGTGGTGGTGCGCCGCCGACCAGCTCACGATCTTGCGCGCGAGAACGTCCACGTAGCTCGCGTCCATGGCCCCGCTCGCGACCTCCCGCCACGGGATGACCTTCCCGTCGGCGATCGGCTTCCAGTCGAAGAGGTACATGTGGTGGGAGTCGATCGCGGCCTGCGCGCTCCGGCCGGGAAACGAACTCGACCCCGCGTAGCTCGAGAAGCTCTTGTACTCGTGGAAGATGTCGGCCTTCCGGCCCGCGATGGCTTCGCCGGCGGCCAGAGTGGGCGCCCCTGTGGTGCCGAACCACGAGCCGCAGCTGGGGACGTACTCCGCGTTCACGTGTCCGCACTTCGCCGTGTGGTGGTGGCCGCGCTTCAGGGCGTGAGCAGGAGGGCCGGCGTGCCCGGCCGAGGACAGGTAGATCGGGAGCGACAGGATGAGGGCAGTGGCAATCGCGACCATCGACTTGCCTCGGTTCGCCTTCGCGACCCGCAGGAGCGTCCCCCTGTTTCTTACAGCGGCACCCGGACGACCGTGTCGGCTGAGGGCAGAACCCCGGCGACACCAACGTATCGGGAAGAGCGCCTCTAGTCCAGGCCGCCGCCCACGTCGAGCACGACCGTCTTGAGGTCGGTCATGTCGAGCATCGTGTAGCGGCCGCCGATCCGTCCCCAGCCGGTCTGCGTTCCCGGGGCGCCGCCGAACGGCTCGTGTGCCTCCCAGTAGTCCGTGGAGTCGTTGACGACGACGTTGCCGACGCGCAGGTCGTCGAGGTAGCGGAAGGCGCGCGACAGGCTCGACGTGTAGACCGCGGCCTGGAGCCCGAGGTGCGAGTCGTTCGCGACGGCGACCGCCTCGTCGTCGGAGGAGACGCGGATGAGCGGGACGATCGGGCCGAACGTCTCCTCGCGGTTGATCAGCGTGTCGACGCCGACGCCGGTGACGACCGTCGGCTCGTAGTAGAGCTCCGTCGGACGGCCGCCGGCGCGCGAGCCGCCGAGCACCACCTCGGCGCCCTTCTCGACCGCGTCCTCGAGGTGCCGGTCCATCTTCGCCGCGGTCGGCTCGTTGTTCATCGGGCCGACCTTCGTCTCCGCCTCGAACGGGTCGCCGAGCGGCCAGTCGCCGGCAACCCGTACGACCTCGTCGAGGAACGCGTCGTGGACGCGCTCGTGCACGAGCACGCGCTCGGTCGCACAGCAGACCTGGCCGGCGCAGAAGAAGCCCCCGAAGACAGCGCCCTCGGCCGCGCGCGCGAGGTCGGCGTCCTCGCAGACGACGACTGGGCCGTTGCCGCTCGCCTCTATGAGCGAGCGCTTGAGGCCTGCCGCCCGGACGATCTTCTCCGCCGTCGTGTGCGAGCCGATGAAGCCGATCCCGTCGACGCCGGGATGCGTCACGAGCCGCTCGCCCACCTCGCCGCCGCCGTAGACGACGTTGACGACGCCGTCGGGCAGGCCCGCCTCGGCCATGATCTGCATGAAGTTGGCCATCGCGAGCGGCGTCCACTCCGACGGCTTGATCACGATCGTGTTGCCGGCCGCGATCCCGGGCGCGATCAGCTCGACCGGAATCAGCGTGGGGAAGTTCCACGGCGTGATCGCCGCGTAGACGCCGTTCGGCTTGCGGAAGGTGAGGATCCGCTTGGCCGGGTCCCGCGACGGGATGATCGCCGTCTCCATCCGCTTGACGTCCTCGGCGGCTATGCGGAAGTTCTCTGCGGTCTCGTCGATGTCGGCCAGGGCCTCGGTCTCGTACGGCTTGCCCTGCTCGAGCGTCAGCTCGCGGGCGAAGTCCTCGCGCCTCGCCGCGATGAGGTCGGCGATCGCGTGGCAGATCTCCGCGCGCTCCCAGGCCGAGCGAGCAGCCCAGGCCGGCTGCGCGCGGCGCGCGGCGCCGACGGCGGCGTCGACGTCGGCCGGGCTCGCGTCGGGAGCGTCCGCAAGCGTCTCGCCGGTGACGGGCGAGACGATGGTGCGCGCGCTGTCGCCGGTCGCGGCGACCCACCTCCCGCCGACGAAGTTCTCCAGGGTGCGGACGGCCAGTGCCATGCCGCGCGATTCTACGGCCCTGCGTAGGATCCGGGCATGTCCCAGTTTCTCCACACGATGGTGCGGATCACGAATCCGGAGAAGAGCCGCGCGTTCTACGAGGCGCTCGGCTTCCACTTCGAGCGCGACATGGACATCGTCCGAGGCGGCGAGAAAGAGGCGACGAACTACTTCTTCGGCATCGGCGACCAGGAGTCGGTCCTCGAGCTGACGTTCAACCACGACGGCCGCACGTACGACCTCGGCACCGGCTACGGCCACATCGCGGTCGGCGTCGACGACCTCGAGGCGTCGCTCGCCGAGCTGCACGGGCAGGGCATCGAGCCGGAGCGGGAGCCGTACCGCGTGCGCGAGGGCGGCTCGCTCATCTGCTTCGTCCAGGATCCGGACGGCTACCGCATCGAGCTGATCGACCGCAGCGGCAAGTAGCGGAGCCGGGGGTGACTCTCGAGGGCGGTTGCTCGTGTGGAGCGGTTCGCTACCGGCTGACGAGCGACCCCCTCTTCGTCCACTGCTGCCACTGTCTCAACTGCCAGCGGCAGACCGGAAGCGCCTTCGTCCTCAACGTCCTGATCGAGGCCGACCGGGTCGAGATCGTGACGGGCGTGCCGCGGCCCGTCGAGGTGCCGCGTGACGACGGCTCCACCCAGGAGATCTTCCGCTGTCCGGACTGCCAGGTCGCGATCTACAGCCACTACGGACCTCCGGCCGTCTCCTTCGTCCGCGCGGGGATGCTCGACGAGCCGCACCGCGTCTCGCCCGACGTGCACATCTTCACTCGCTCGAAGGTGCCGTGGGTGGCGTTGCCGGAAGGGGTGCCGTCCTTTTCGGTCTACTACGACTCCGAAGCGCTCTGGCCCGCGGAGAGCCTCGATCGGCTCCGCGCGGTGCGGCGGTAGCATCGCGGTCATGGCGGCCGTGCTCGCGCTCGTGCTCTCCGCGGCCTTCGGCGCGGGGGACCAGTACTTCGGCTCTGGGCACGTCTTGGCCGGCGGCTGGACCATCGACGTCAGCCTTCTGTCGGCCCCGTGGCTCGTCCTCGCGTTCGTCGCGGGAGCGACGCAGCGCGAGCCACGGCGCGCCGCGCTCCTCGGGCTCGGCTGCACGGCCGCCGCGCTCCTCGGCTACTTCCTGCTGACGGACAGTCCGCTGGAGAACGCCCACTACACGCTCGCAAACGCTCGCGGCTTCGTCGTCAGCGGGCACAGGGTGCTGCTCGGTGCCGTCGTCACCGGGCCGCTGTTCGGCTGGTTCGGCCAGCAGTGGCGGACGAGGCGCGCGGTCGCAGGCGCGCTGGTCACGGCCGCTGCGCTGTGCATCGAGCCGCTGGCGCGGCGAGCGACGATCGAGCCGATTCGTTACCGGGACGTCTGGCTCGCCGAGGTCGCGGCCGGTCTCGCGCTTGCCGCGGCGGTGCTCGTGCGCCGCTACGCCCGGCCGCGCCAGGCATAGCTTCCCCATTTGCGGGAAGAAGGCGCTCGTGTGGCCGGACGGATCCACGGCCGAGCACGTCCGCCGGCTGCAGTCGGTCACGGACGCCGCCCTCGCGCACCTTCGTCTCGACGAGCTGCTCGAGGCGCTGCTCGAGCGAACGCGGCAGATCCTGGAGGTCGACACCTGCGCGATCCTCCTGCTCGACGAGGACACGAAGGAGCTCGTGGCGCACGCCGCGCTCGGCATCGAGGAAGAGGTCGAGCAGGGCGTGCGCGTGCCGGTCGGCGCGGGCTTCGCGGGCCGGATCGCCGCCGAGAAGCGGCCGGTGATCCTCGACGACGTCGACCACGCGCACGTCCTCAACCCGATCCTGCGGGAGAAGGGGATCAAGTCGATGCTCGGCGTCCCCCTGATCGTGGAGGGAGAGGTGCGCGGCGTCCTGCATGTCGGATCGCTCAAGCCCCGGGCCTTTCACGAGGACGAGGTCCAGCTGCTGCAGCTCGTGGCCGACCGGGCGGCGCTCGCGATCGAGCACGCGCGTCTCTTCGAGGCGGAGCGCGCCGCGCGCGAGCGGATCGAGCACGTGCAGGCGGTCACCGACGCCGCGCTCGCGCATCTCGAGGTGAACGCACTTCTCCGCGTCCTCCTGCCGCGGATCCGGGACATCCTCCGCACCGACACCTGCGCGGTCCTTCTGCTCGACGAGGAGACGAACGAGCTCGTCGCGCGCGCCGCGCTCGGGATCGAGGAGGAGGTCGGCGTCCGGATCCCGCTCGGCGCGGGCTTCGCCGGCCGGGTCGCCGTCGAGGCGCGCCCGATGGTCATCGACGTCGACGAGTACCCGGTCTTCAACCCGATCCTGCGCCAGAAGCACCTCAAGTCGATGGTCGGCGTGCCCCTGCTCGTGCGCGGCGCCTCCCTCGGCGTCCTTCATGTCGGGACGCTCACGCCGCGACGGTTCACCCGGGACGAGGTCGAGCTGCTGCAGCTCGTCGCCGAGCGGGTCGCGATCGCGATCGAGCGGGCGCAGCTGCACGAGGAGCTCATCCAGCTCGACCAGCTGAAGCTGAACTTCGTCGCCATCGCCTCGCACGAGCTGCGCACACCGGCGACCTCGGTCTACGGCGTCCTGCGGACGCTCGCCGATCGCGGCCCCGAGCTGACCGAGGAGCTGCGGGCCGAGCTCCTCCGCGTCGGCGTCGAGCAGGGCGAGCGCCTCCGCCGGCTGCTCGAGGAGCTGCTCGACCTCTCGCGTCTCGACGCCCGCGCCGTCAACGTCGAGCCACGGCCGGTCGTGCTCAAGTCGGCGCTCGCGGATGTCGTCCACGGCGCGCTCTCTTCGTCCGACGCGGTCGACTTCGACATCCCGGACGACCTCGCCGTCGTGGTCGACCCGCTCGTGCTCGAGCGCGTGGTCTCGAACCTCGTCGCGAACGCGGTGCGCTACGGTGCGCCGCCGATCCGGATCGTCGCCTACCAGCGGGACCGGCACCTCCGGGTCGCCGTCGAGGACTCCGGGCCGGGGATCCCGAAGGAGCTCGAGGGGAGGATCTTCGACCGCTTCGCCCGCGGCGGCAATCCCGGTGAGGCCGGCCACGGCCTCGGCCTTGCGATCGCCCGCGCGTACGCACAGGCGCACGGCGGAGACCTCGTCTACGACCCTCGCCCGGGCGGCGCCCGCTTCGAGCTGCTCATCCCGCAGGAGCGGAACGGGGTCAGCTAGCCGGAGAGCGCCTTCTGGAGCGCGTTGAGGGTCTCCGGCCCGACCTTGCCGTCCTCGCCGATGTGCTGCGCGAGCTGGAACTTCTCGACGGCGATCATCGTCGCCGGCCCGTAGTCGCCGTCGGCGGGGCCGGAAAGGAAGCCGAGCGAGATGAGCGCCTGCTGCAGGATCTTCACCTGCGGCCCCGTGTCGCCCGGAAGCAGGCTCTGCGACGGCACCGGGGACGTCGGCTGCGTGGACGGTGCCGTCGTGGGCGGCGCCGTTTGCGTGGCCTTCTTCGGCGGCGGCGTCACCCTCGGCGCCGGCGTCTTGCCGCTGTTGAAGGCGCCGGCTGCCGCGAGGATCGAGAAGAAGACGGCCAGGATGGAGACGCCGATGATCGCCAGTTGCGTCATCGTCAGCGTCCGGCCGCCGACGACGATCTTCCGCTGCCCTGCGCCGCCGCGCGCGTCCTCGTCCTCCGGCAGCACCCAGACCTCGTCGGCATCCTCGTAGACGCCACGCGTGGCGCTGCTCTGCGTCTCCGTCAGCGGCTCGGGCTCGTCGAACCAGTCGTCGTAGCCGGGGTCGCGGTCCTCGCGAGCCTCCATGCCGGGACCGTACCGCGTTACGCGCCGCGACGACAAGCCCTCCAACGGAGCTTGACAACGCAGTTGCAGGAATGCAACACTCATGTTCGATGTGCGCAGCACCGCAGAAGCCGACGGTGGTCGACGAGGAGCTGCGTCGCGCGACGATCGAGGTCCTGCGAGAGCGAGGCTTCTCCGGACTGACCCTCGACCGCGTCGCCGAGGTCGCCGGCCGGGCGCGGTCGACGCTCTGGCGGCAAGGCCTGTCGCGAGAGGTCCTGATCGGGGCGCTCGTCGGAGAGCTCGCCGAGGACTTCCGGCAGACGATGTACCCGATCCTGACCTCACCCGGATCCGGGCTCGAGCGGCTGACGCGCAGCCTCGAGGCGCTCTGCGACCTGATCGACCGGCACCTGCCGCTGATGCTCGCCACCGACGAGGCCTTTCATCAGGACACGGCGCCGGGCGTCCCGCCCGACTACCTGCACCCGTTCATCCAGTTCCTGCGCGAGGCCGCGCGTGACGGCACGCTGCCCGAGCCCGAGGACGTCGTCCGCGCGGCGGACATCGCGTTCAACATGACCGCCTGGCCTTTCGTCCACCTCCGCGGGCGCCACGAGTGGGCCGCGGAGGAGGCGAAGAGCGTCGTCGTCGGCGTGGTGCTGCGCGGCGTCACCCGGCCCGGGAGCTCTCGACCCACCAACCGGCGAAAGGAGCCGACATGAGCACCATGGCCCTTCCCTATCGCGAGCCGCTCGTCCCGCGCGATCCGGGCGAGCGCCAGATCCCGGAGCCGCCGCGCCGGGGCGAGCCCGGCGGCCCGCCCTGTGCCATCTGCGCCGGGAAGACGACGAGCGCGGTCTGGTCGGACGACAACTGGACGCTGCACGCGCCGGTCCAGGGCAGCCTGCCCGGGGCGGTGTGGCTCGCCAGCCGCGTCCACGTGGACTCCTTCTCCGATCTCCCCGACGAGCTCGCCGCCGACTTCGGGCGCGTCGCGGCGCGCGTCGAGCGCGCGATCCTGGGGCTCGGCGACGTCGCGCGCGTCCACCTCTACCGCTGGGGCGACGGCGGTGCGCACTTCCACGTCTGGTTCCTGCCGAGACCGCTCGGCATGCTCGAGGCGTCCGGGATGGCGCTGCCCATCTGGGAGGACGTCCTGCCGAACGTGACCGACGACGAGCTGGCCGCGGCGGCGCAGCGCGTGGCGTCGATGATGTGACCGCGCTCCTGATCGTGCTCGCGGTCGGCTTCGCCTGGAGCATCGGCGCCCACTACACCGGCGCCGTGATGGGGATGCCGCACGCGCTGCGCGCCATCGGCGCGTGGCAGGCGCTCCTCCTCATGGCGCCGCTGGCGCTCGTCGGCGCGACCTTCGCGAGCCACGAGGTGGAGAAGAGGGTGGGTTCGGGCCTGACCGACGGGCGCCTGGCGGTGAGCCAGCAGGTCGTCGTGATCGGCGTCGCCTTCGCGGTCACGACCTTCTTCAACCGGTTTCGCATGCCGACCTCGACGATCCAGATCCTCGTCTTCTGCGTCATCGGGGTCGCTCTCGCGACCGGCACCGGGGTCAGGTGGCCGTCGATCGAGCACCTGATCGGCGTCTGGGCCGCCGCACCGTTGGCGGCGATTGCCCTCGGCTTCCTCCTGACGCTCGGTCTCGACCGCCTCCCGCTCGGCGGCAGGATCGGCACCGTGCTCGTCGCCGTGGGCGCGTGCGCAGCGTTCGCGATGGGGGCGAACGACGTCTCGAACGCGAGCGGCGCACTCGTCGGCACCGGAACCTTCGGCGCGCTCGCGGCCGGTGCGGTCGGGGGCGCGGGGATCGCGGCCGGCGTCCTGACGTGGGGGAAGCCGCTCCTGCGGCGGGTGGCCTTCGAGATCGTGGATGTCGACCGGGCGATGGCGACCGCCGCGCAGCTCGTCCAGGCCGCGGTCGTCCTCGCCGCGGTCGCGTTCGGCTTCTTCACCTCGATGAACCAGGCTCTCGTAGGCGCCATGGCGGGCGCCGGATTCGCCCGCGGCCGCGAGGCGGTGCACCTCTCGACGCTGCTCTCGATCCTGCAGGGCTGGGTGCTCGGCCCGGCGGCGTCGATCGGGGCGGGCTACGTCTTCGGGCTGCTCGTGCGCTAGAGACCGAGAACGGAGACGAGCGCCTCGACCACCCGCGGATCGAACTGCGTGCCTGCGCAGCTCCGCAGCTCGGCCGTCGCCTCCTCGCGGGAGAGCGCGCGACGGTACGAGCGGTCGGTGGTCATCGCGCTCCAGGCGTCACACGTGCACACGATGCGGGCCACGAGCGGAATCTCCTCGCCCGCGAGCCGGTCGGGATAGCCGTTCCCGTCCCAGTGCTCGTGACAGGAGCGGACGAACGGCCCGACCTCGCCCAGCAGCCCGCCGGCGCGTTCGAGCATCTCCTGGCCGAGGATCGTGTGCGTGTTCATCAGCGCGCGCTCCTCGTCGTCGAGCGGACCGGGCTTGTTGATGATCTCGCTCGGGATCCGCAGCTTGCCGACGTCGTGGAGGAGCGCCGTGAACTCCGCCATCCGCTGACCGTCCGCCTCGAGCCCCAGCCGCCGCGCGACGGAGAGGACGAGCTCGACGACGTCCCGGCTGTGCTCGCCGGTGTAGGCGTCGTCCGCCTCGATCATGTCGCCGAGCAGGTACGTCGTCCCCTGGTACGCGTCCTTGAGCTCGAGCACCTTGTCGTTCTTCTCCTGGCGCTCCCGCCCGACGCGGGCGACGATCAGCACCATCGGCATCAGCAGCAGGAGCGCGGCCGGGTGCCGGTATGCGGGAAAGGCCGCGAGCAGACCGAGCGGCGCGAGCACGAGATCGAACCCGTAGACGAGGACGGCGCTCCGCAGGTCGTCTCGGAGCGAGACCGGGACGACGGAGCGCTGGAGCGCGAACGTCGGCACGAAGTCGAAGACGAACTGCGCGGCGATCGCCGCGAGATAGATCGGCACGTCGTTCCACCGCGGCGGGTTCGTCCCTACGAGGTAGAGGACGAGCGCGGGGCCGACAGTGTGCCAGCACGAGCCGATCGTGATCGCGAGCCGGTCGGGAGGCATCCGGCCGCGCACGACGTCCGGCAGCCGGCCGAGGAGCGTCGCCGCGCAGACGGCGAGCGGGAGCGTCGGGAGCGGCAGGACGAACCACATCACGACGAAGATCGCCTCCGTCGGGATCGCGTAGAAGCCGGGGAACTCCACCTCGACGCGCGACGTGATCGCGTAGGCGGCGACGGAGCTCGCGAGGGCGACGAGCGAGAGCGGCCGCTCTGCCGGAAGGAGCAGAGCCGCGAGCGCGAGGGTGACGAACCCGGCCGCGAGCAGGCCGGTTCGGCCCGTGTGCATCAGGTGCTGGGACTCGCTCTCGCGGGTGATCGCGAGCACGGCGTCGTCGGTTGTGCGTGCGGGTGCGCCCGCGATTGCCTCGGTCACTCACCCAAGATCGGCACACCCGCCCGGGGGGCTTGAGCCCGAGCGCGAGAACCCTCGTTCGAGGGAGAGAAGCCCCCCGGCGGAGTGATTGTCCGGCCGGCGGCGCCGACGCACAGTGAGCACACTTGTTCCTGCGGCTCTGAAGAGGTTTCCAATGAGAGGTACTAGGCGTCTGTGGTGCATCCTGGCGGCGATCGTGGCTGCCGCAGTCGTTTCGATTCCGGCAGCTTCCGCCGGGATTCCCAGGGGCCTCCTCGGCGGCCTTCTCCCGTCCTGCGGCGCGACGAGCCATCCGTTCACGCCGTGGGGCGACAGCGGGGCGTACTGCGCGTTCCCGAACCTCGGCTTCGAGAGCGGCGCCACCGGGTGGAAGCTGAGCGGGAGCGCCTCGGTCGTCGCGGTGAACGAGCCGTGGCACGTGTCGGGCAGCGGTACGCATTCGCTCCAGCTCGGGCCGGGCGCATCCGCGCTGAGCTCCCCGCTGCCGGTCAGCCTCCTCGACCCATGGCTCCGCTTCTTCGCCCACAGCTCCGGCGCCAACGGCTCGCTCCACGTGCAGGTGTACTTCCGCGGGCTCACCGGCAACCTCACCGGCCTCCTCAACTTCGGGAGTCTCTCGCCGAGCGGCTACCCGAGCTGGAAGCCGACGCAGACGGTGCTGTCGGCGCTCGCTCTGCCTCTCCTGACCTCGACGGCCCAAGTCCAGCTCACCTCGCAGGCGAGGTCGGGAAGCTGGCAGGTCGACGACGTCTATCTCGACCCGCGCATCTCCAAGCTCGGCTGAGTCCTCCCACCCCCGGCCAGGAAGGCGTGACGGTGACGTCACGCCTTTCCGGCTAGCGTCCTCGGCATGGCGACGAGGGCGGCGACACCGTGGGGACCGGCGGATCTCGTGGAGGAGCTGACCGTCCCGCAACAGGCCGGCCCCAAGCGGTTCGCGTCGAAGGTGCAGCTGCTCGAGACGGCGAAAGGGGAGCGGCTCGTCCGCTTCTCGTACGCAGGGGCTGCTGGCGGCACGCGCGGGCCGGTGACCCTCAGGGAACGAGACATCGGACGGCTCAAAGCCGCCCTCGCCAAGCATCCGGCGCTCGCGGAGACCCTCGGCCTGGGGCCCTAGAAGCTCTAGATCGCGGCGAGCACCCGGTCGCGGGCGGCGTCGACGAGGGACGCGAGGATCAGCGCGCCGTCGTCCGAGCCGAGCAGCGGGTCGACAGCATGCTCGGGATGCGGCATGAGGCCCATCACGTTCCCCGCCTCGTTGCAGACGCCGGCGATGTCCTCGACCGACCCGTTCGGGTTGTCGGCGTAGCGGAGAACGACCTGCGCCGGATCGAGGCCGGGCGGCGGCAGGTAGCGGCCGTCGCCGTGCTTCACCGGCAGCACGAGTTGCTGTCCCGCGGTGCACCGGCCGGTGAAGGGTAGGTCGTCGCGCTCGACCGTGAGCGGCACGTCGCGGCACACGAAACGGAGCGACTCGTTCCGCAGCAGCGCTCCCGGCAGCAAGCCGGCTTCGCAGAGGATCTGGAAGCCGTTGCAGATCCCGAGCACGAAGCCCCCGGCCTCGGCGAACTCGCGCACCGCGGCCGTCGCCGGCGAGAAGCGCGCGATCGCGCCGCAGCGAAGATAGTCGCCGTACGAGAAGCCGCCCGGGACGACGACGGCGTCGAGGTCGGGCAGCTCGCGCTCGTCGTGCCAGACCGCGACCGCCTCGGCGTCGAGCGCCGCGAGCGCCCACAGCGCGTCACGATCGTCCTGCGAGCCCGGATACGTGACGACCCCGATCCTCGGCTGGGGACTAGCCAACGATCTCCACCTCGTAGGACTCGATCAGCGGGTTGGCGAGCAACCGCTCGCACATCTGCTCGACCTCCGCCTTGGCGGCCGACTCGTCCTCGGCGTGCAGCTCCAGGTCGATCACCTTGCCGACGCGCGCGTCGCGCACGTCGAAGCCGAGGTGGCCGAGCGCAGAGCCGACCGCCTCGCCCTGCGGGTCGAGGATCCCGGGTTTCGGCCGGACGAGAACGGTGGCTCTCACCCGAGCACCACGCTCGGATCCTCGAGGTAGGCGGGAAACGGGATCGTCGTCAGCCGCTCGAACGCCTCGTGATACTTCGCCCGCGTCACCTGGACGACCTCGTCCGGCAGTTCCGGGCCTGGCTCGGCCTTGTCCCAGCCGGTCGTCTCGCAGTAGTCGCGGACGTACTGCTTGTCGAAGCTGTCCTGGGCGCGGCCGGGCTCGTACGTGTCGCCGGGCCAGAAGCGCGACGAGTCGGGCGTCAGCGCCTCGTCGCCGAGGACGAGCCCGCCGTCGGGGTCGAGGCCGAGCTCGAACTTCGTGTCGGCGATGATGATCCCGGCGCGCAGCGCGTGCTCGGCCGCCGTCGTATAGAGCCGGAGCGAGACCTGCTCGACCTCGCGCAGCCGCTCCTCGCCGACGAGCTCCGCCGCCTGCTCGCGCGTGATGTTCTCGTCGTGTCCCTCCTGCGCCTTCGTGGCCGGGGTGAAGATCGGCTCGGGCAGCTTGTCCGACTCCCGCAGCCCTTCGGGCAGGCGGTGTCCGCAGACCTCGCCGCTCGCGCGATAGTCCTTCCAGCCCGATCCCGCCAGGTAGCCGCGGACGACGCACTCGATCGGGAGCATCTCGAGCCGGCGGCACTCCATCGAGCGGCCGTCGTCCCGGATGGCCAGCATGTGGTTCGGCACGATCGGGGCCAGGAGCGTGAACCAGTAGCCCGAGAGGCCGGTCAGGACGCGTCCCTTGTCCGGGATCTCGGTCGGCAGCACGACGTCGAACGTCGAGATGCGGTCGGAGGCGACGAGCAGCAGACGTTCGTCGTCGAGGGCGTACAACTCGCGGACCTTGCCGGACGCGATGTGGGTCTCAGGCATGAAGCGGCTCCTTCTTGAGAGCTTCGAGGCGGGCGAAGACGGTGTCGACGTGTCGGGTGTACGCGTCGAGGTCGAACAGCGAGTCGAGCTCGACGCGCGAGGCGATCTCCTCGTCGGCGCGGCAGAGCTCACGGAAGTCGAGCTCCTCCTCCCAGGCGCGCATCGCAGCGCGCTGGACGAGCCGGTAGGCCTCGTCACGCGCGAGGCCGGCCTCGACGAGCGCGGTCAGGACGCGCTGGCTGAAGAAGAGGAAGTGGCTCGCCTCGAGGTTCCGGCGCATCCGCTCCGGATAGACGACGAGTCCGTCGACGAGCCAGGCGAAGCGGTCGAGCATGTAGTCGAGGGCGAGGAAGGCGTCGGGGATCGCGATCCGCTCGGCGGACGAGTGCGAGATGTCGCGCTCGTGCCAGACGCCGACGTTCTCCAGGCCGACGAGCGCGGACGCGCGGACGACGCGCGCGAGGCCGCAGATGCGCTCGGCGATCTTGGGGTTGCGCTTGTGCGGCATCGCGGAGGAGCCCTTCATCCCCGCCGCGAACGGCTCTTCGACCTCGCGGACCTCGGTGCGGGCCAGATGGCGGATCTCGAGCGCGAATCGCTCGAGCGAGGTGGCGCAGAGCGCGAGCGCGTTCAGCAGCTCGGCGTGCCTGTCGCGGGCCACGATCTGCGTCGAGAGCGGGTCCGGCTCGAGACCGAGACGCTCGCACGCGATGCGCTCCACCTCCGGCTCGACGACCACGTAGGTGCCGACCGGCCCGGAGAGCTGCCCGACGCGGTTCTGCTCGAGCGCGCGGGCCAGCCGCACCCGGGCGCGGTCGAGCTCGAACGCCCACCCGGCGAGCTTCCAGCCGAAGGTGACCGGCTCGGCGTGGATCCCGTGCGAGCGCCCGATGCAGAGCGTCGTCCGGTGCTCGTCCGCGCGCCGCGCGACGACCTCGAGCGCCCGGTCGACGCCTTCCGCGATCAGCGCTCCGCCCTCGCGGATCTGAAGCGAGAGCGCCGTGTCGATCACGTCCGAGGACGTGAGCCCGTAGTGGACGAAGCGCCCCTCGGGGCCCAGCTGCTCGGCTACCGCGTCGACGAACGCGGCCGTGTCGTGGTCGGTCACGCGCTCGATCTCTGCGACGCGCTCGGGCGTCGGCACCCGCACCTGGGCTCGAATCGTCTCGACGGCCTCCGCCGGGATCGTCCCGACCTCGGCGAACGCGTCGAGCGCGGCGAGCTCGACCTCGAGCCAGGTCGCGAGCTTCCCCTCGTCCGACCAGATCCTGGCCATGGCCGGGCGGGAGTAGCGGGCGATCACGAGCTCCAGTCTAGAGCGCCCGTCCGCTGGAGCCATCTCCCTCGGACGGGGGACCGCGACCGGCGAAAGACGCCGCTACTCTGGCGCGGATTTATGACGCGAAACCTGTAGGAAGGTGTTCTTGAAG
>DATFCX010000033.1:0-24389 GCA_035252585.1 Gaiellaceae bacterium | reverse complement strand
CCGCCGCGAGCGTCTCGGGGGCGGCGCGGTCCCTCCGTCCCGGGCCGAGCCGCGCGCGCCGCGTGACCACGGCGGCGACGGCCAGCGCGAGCAGGACCACGAGGACGATCACGAGCTCTTCCCACTGGAAGTGCAGGTTTTGCGGGGCCGATCTCCGGTGCGCGTTCTTGCCGGTGGCGGTGCGCGCGCGCTTTGCCCTCGGAGGCCCCAGTGCGTGGTGGAGGTGCTTCAGCGCGAAGTGACGCTCGAGGTACGTGAACAGTGCGACGCCGAGGATCAGGATGAGGAGCGCGCGGAGCGTCCGCGGGTTGTAGCGCGCGACCTCGGTTCGCTCGTGGCGGAACATGACGAGGGCGACGAGCCCGACCACCATGAGCAGCACTTCGACGATCACCAGCGTCGTGAAGAAGAAGCTCCAGAACGTGTTCGGGAGGCCGACACCGCTGCTGCTGCCGTCGTCCTTGCCGAGCGGGTGGCCGCGTGCCGCGATCGCGACGATCGCGAGGAGCAGCGTCACCACGAGAGCGAGCGGAACGAGGCGGCGCCGGCTCACGCTCGAAGTGTCGCACGACCGGGGTTCTATGCTCTCCCCGTGAGTGTCGAGTCGGTGCGGCTCCGCCTCCTGCTCATCGGACCGCTTCGCCTGGTGCTGAGCGTGGTCTGCCTCGCTGCGGCCAGGGCGGCCGGCGGCTCGTCGGACGGGACCTTCCTCGCGTTCGTGGCCGGCGCGTTTGCCCTCGCCTTCCTCCTCCTGAACGATCCGCGGTCTCGGTTTCTCCCGGCTACGGGCGAGCCCGGTGAGCTTCCCGCCGACGCGACCGTTGCGCCCTCCTGGCTGCACGCCGTCCATGCCGCGTTCCCGAGCACGATCGGGGTGTCCCTTCTTGCCGCGGGCACGCTCGCCTTCAACCAGACGCTAACGGCGCTGCTCGCGGGAATCCTCGCGGGACTCGGTCTCGGAGCGCTGCTGCGGGCGTACTCGATCGACGGCCGCCTCTACGTCGACCCGCGGCGGGGAGAATTGTTCCGGAGGTAACGCCGTCGGGCGAGGGGGCTAAGCTCGACTCCCCGTGTCCGAAGCGCCGTTCGTCCACCTCCACGTCCACTCCGAGTACTCGATCCTCGACGGCGCGTGCCGGATCCCGGACCTCGCGAAGCGCGCCGCCGAGCTCGAGATGCCGGCCGTCTCGCTCACCGATCACGGCTCGCTCGCAGGCGCGGTCGACCTCTTCAAGGCCGCCCGGAGCGAGGGAGTCAAGCCCGTCCTCGGCTGCGAGGTGTACGTCGCGGACGACCGTCACGCGCAGCAGAAGGGCTATGCGCACCTGACGCTCCTCGCCGAGACGAACGACGGCTACGGGAACCTGATCAAGCTCTCCTCGCTCGGCTACCTCGAGGGCTACTACTACAAGCCGCGCGTCGACTGGGAGCTGCTCGAGCGCCACGGCGCAGGCCTGATCGCGCTCTCGGGCTGCCTGTCGGGGCGTGTCTGCAAGGCGCTCGAGGAGAATCGCGGCGCCGACGCCGAGGCCGAGCTCGAGCGGCTCGAGCAGGTCTTCGGGCGCGACCAGGTCTACGTCGAGCTCCAGAACGCGCACCTCGACGTCCAGCAGCGGATCAACCCGCAGCTCGTCGACCTCGCGGCGAAGCGTGGGATCCCTGCGGTGGCCACCGGAGACGTTCATTACCTGCGCCACGAGGACGCGCAGTCGCACGAGGCGCTCCTCTGCATCCAGTCCGGCGACTCGCTCAAGAACCCGAACCGCTGGCGCTTCGAGACCGACCAGTTCTTCTTCAAGACGCCGGAGGAGATGGCCGCCGACTTCCCGGGCCACGAGGAGGCGCTGCGCAGGACGCTCGAGGTGGCCGAGCGCTGCAACGTCGAGATCGAGCTCGGACGGATCCTCCTGCCGAAGTTCGACACGCCCGAGGGGCGCGACGCGTTCGAGTACCTCGTCGAGCTCGTCGAGGCCGGCGCCGGGAAGCGCTACGGCACGATCACGCCGGAGCTACGGGAGCGTCTCCGGTTCGAGCTGAAGACGATCAAGGAGATGGGCTTCAGCGACTACTTCCTGATCGTCGCCGACCTGATCGCGTTCGCCCGGCGGAACGGCGTCAGCGTCGGCCCCGGCCGCGGCTCGTCCGCCGGCAGCCTCGTCGCCTACTGCCTCGAGATCACCGACGTCGACCCGATCGTGTACGGGCTGCTGTTCGAGCGCATGCTCAACCCCGGCCGCAAGTCGATGCCGGACATGGACCTCGACTTCGCCGTGGAGGGCCGCGAGCGCGTCATCAACTACGCGCGCGAGAAATACGGGCGCGACCGGGTCGCGCAGATCATCACCTTCGGGACGATGGCCGCCCGCGCGGCCGTGCGCGACGCCGGCCGCGTCCTCGAGCATCCGTACGGGGTCGTCGACCGCATCGCGAAGCTCATTCCCGAAGGCCCCGGCCAGACGCTCGCGGAGTGCCTGAAGCCGGGCGGCGAGCTCAAGCAGGCGTACGACTCGGACCCGGTCGCGAAGGAGATCGTCGATCTCGCGCAGCCGCTCGAGGGGCTGACGCGGCAGGACGGAATCCACGCAGCCGCGGTCGTGATCGGGGCGGAGCCGCTCACGAACGTCGTCCCCGTGCAACAGAAGGGCGCCGACCAGGAGGTCGTCACGCAGTTCGACGGCAACGTGATCGAGTCGATCGGGCTGCTGAAGATCGACTTCCTCGGCCTCCGCAACCTCGACGTCATCGACAAGGCCTGCCAGCTCGCCGGCGTCGCCGACCTCGGCTCGATCCCGCTCGACGACCGGAAGACGTACGAGATGCTCGCGCGCGGCGAGTCGATCGGCGTCTTCCAGTTCGAGGGCTCGGGGATGCGCGAGGCGCTGCGGCAGATCAAGCCGACGGAGTTCGACGACCTGATCGCCATCGGCGCGCTGTACCGGCCGGGCCCTATGGCCTACATCCCCGTCTACGCGCGGCGCAAGAACGGCCAGGAGCGCGTCACGTACCCGGACCCGCGGCTCGAACCCATCACGCGCGGCACGTACGGAATCTGCATCTACCAGGAGCAGTACATGGAGATCGCGAAGCAGATCGCCGGCTTCTCGCCCGCCGAGGCCGACGACCTGCGCAAGGCGATCGGCAAGAAGATCCACTCCCTCATGGCATCCCTAAAGACCAAGTTCCTCGAGGGCTGCGCCGCGAGCGGCACCGCGGAGAGCGTGGCGCGACAGCTCTGGGCCGACATGGAGCAGGCACAGGACTACTCCTTCAACAAGTCGCACGCCGCCTGCTACGCGCTGACCTCGTATCGCACCGCCTGGCTGCGCGCGAACCACCCGCGCGAGTACATGGCGGCGCTCATCTCCTCGGTCATGAACACGAAGGATCGGGTGCCGTACTACGTGAACGCGTGCCAGGACATGGGGATCGAGGTGCTGCCGCCCGACGTGAACGAGTCGCAGGTCGACTTCGCCGTCGTCGAGGGGAAGATCCGGTTCGGGCTCAACGCGGTCAAGAACGTCGGCGAGGCCACGTGCCGCGCGATCGTCTCGGCGCGGGAGGAGGCCGGCCCGTTCGCCTCGATCTGGGACTTCACCGAGCGGGTCGACCCGGCGGTGGCGAACAAGCGTGCGCTCGAGTCGCTCGTGAGCTGCGGCGCGCTCGACTCGACCGGCGCGTCGCGCAAGGGGATGCTCCACGTGCTCGAGGACGCCCTCTCGTACGGCCAGAAGCAACAGCAGGACCGGCTGCTCGGCCAGGCCTCGATCTTCGACCTCGGCGACTCGCCCGCCTCGTCGGCGCGTCACCATGCGTCGGTTCCCGAGGAGGAGTTCGAGAAGGCCGAGCTGCTGCGCATGGAGAAGGAGAGCCTCGGCCTCTACGTCTCGGAGCATCCGCTCAGCGCGATCCGCGACCAGCTGCGACGCAAGACCGACTGCACCCTCGCCGAGCTCGAGCGGCGCCGGGAGGGCGAGACCGTGCTCGTCGGAGGCATCGTCGCCTCGCAGCGGACGACGATGACGAAGAAGGGCGAGCCGATGGCGTTCGTCCAGCTCGAGGACGTGACGGGGTCGGTCGAGGTCGTCGTCTTCAACTCGACCTACGCGGCCGCGCGCGGACTGCTCGTCGACGACGCCGTCCTCGTCGTCAAGGGTCGCGTCGACCACAAGCAGCAGGGGGAGACGAAGCTCGTCGCGCTCGAGGTCGCTGCGTTCGAGGCGACGCCCGAGCGGCGGGAGGTGCGGCTCAAGGTCGACGCGCGGAGCGCGCCCGCGGGCGTGATCCGCGAGCTCGCCGGCGTCGTCCGCGACTTCCCCGGCGAAGCGCCCGTCTACGTCGACCTCGTCACCTCGCTGGGCTCGAAGCTGCTCGAGCTCGGCCCCGAGTACCGCGTCGACCCCCAGCCGGACTTCTTCGCGTCGGTGCGCCACCTCCTCGGCGGCGCCGCCGTGCAGTGACACGGGCCGATAGTGCGGCGAAGATCCCCCCGGAGGGGGAGATCCAATTCCCGCGGGATCCCGAAAGTTAGGACGGATATCGCGGATGGCTGCGGCACACGACATCATCGAGACCGAACTGGACCGCGTGGAGCGGTGGCGTACCGCGGAGCTCATGCGCGTCGGCTTCCCGGGCGACGACGCCGTCGCGCTCGCCGGCCGGTTCGACGTCGACCTGCACGAGGCGATCGCGCTCGTCCAGCGCGGCTGCCCGCCCGAGCTCGCGATTCGGATCCTGAGCTAGAGCGAGCGGCGTCCGTCGCCTCCGGGCACAATGGGTGCTCGTGACCGGCGTCGTCCTCGCTTCCATCCCGTCGCCGTCGAACGGCACGTTCGACCTCGGGCCGCTGACGCTGCACATGTACGGCGTGATGCTGCTGCTCGGCATCGCCGCGTGCATCTGGCTGACCGGCCGCCGCTGGGTGAGCTGGGGAGGCGACTGGGACCTCATCTTCCGGGTCGCGCTCTGGGGCGTCATCGCCGGCGTGATCGGCGCGCGCATCTATCACGACATCACGAGCTGGAACCAGGATCCGGCGATCCACCAGCACTGGTGGGGCTTCGCTGCGGTCTGGGACGGCGGGCTCGGGATCTGGGGCGCCATCCCGTTCGGCGTCGCCGCGGGCGCCTGGGTCGTGCGCCGCTCCGGCAACAGCATCCGGCTGATGATGGATGCGGTCGCACCGGGCCTGCTGCTCGCTCAAGGCATCGGCCGCTGGGGCAACTACTGGAACCAGGAGCTCTACGGCAAGCCGACGAGCCTGCCGTGGGGACTGAAGATCGACCCGGCGCACCGGGTCGCCGGCTATTCGAACGTCTCGACCTTCCAGCCGACCTTTCTCTACGAGTTCATCTGGGACGTGGCCGGCGTCGGCGTCCTGCTCTGGATCGACCGGCGCTTCACGCTGCGGCGGCCCGCCTTGTTCGCGCTCTACGTCGCGTGGTACACGACCTTCCGGACCTTCGAGGAGGTGCTGCGGATCGATCCGTCCAACCACTTCCTCCACATGCGGGTCAACTTCTGGGTCTCGCTCGGCGTCTGGCTCGTCTCGGTCGGGTTCTTCGTCTGGTGGCAGTTCCTCCGGCAGCCGTCCGACAAGCCGGTGCCCAAGCCGCGGCCGGTGCCGACGGGCCCGCGCATGGCTGTCCCCAAGGGCCGCGTCCGGTAACGGAACTACGCTCCGCCCCATGATCGTCCGGGAGCTCGAGCTCGACCTCGACGCGTTCGAGGGGCCGTTCGACCTGCTGCTCGCGCTCGTCCTCAAGGAGGAGCTCGACCTGCGCGACGTCGACCTCGCCGGCATCGTCACCGCCTTCCTCGAGCGCCTCGCCGAGCGGGAGGAGCTCGATCTCGAGGCGTGCGGCGAGTTCCTGGTCCTGATCGCGGCGCTCCTCGAGCTGAAGGCCCGCGCGCTCTTCCCCGACGAGGCAGCCGAGCTCGCGGAGCTCGAGCCGGAAGAGGCGGCGGAGGAGCTCGCTCGGCGGCTGGCGGAGTACCGGCGCGCGAAGGAGGCCGCTGCGTGGCTGCGCGATCGCCTCGCCTCCGAAGGCGGCCGTTTCTTCCGTGTCGGCCCGGCGCCGCTCGCGCCGAAGGCCGAGACTCCGCTCGCCCAACAGGACCCGGCGGGACTCGCCAGGGCCCTTCGCCTGCTTGCGCAGGAGCCTGCCGACGTCTCCCTCTCGCACATGGCCCTGCGCTTCCCGCCGGTGTCGCAGTTCCTCGAGCGCTTTCGCGCGCTGCTCACCAGGCGCTCGCGCTTCGACTTCGAG
The DNA here is from genome assembly GCA_035252585.1 of Gaiellaceae bacterium. Lineage (GTDB taxonomy): Bacteria > Actinomycetota > Thermoleophilia > Gaiellales > Gaiellaceae > Palsa-739. The sequence goes on along the minus strand of DATFCX010000033.1, from coordinate 18,123 downwards.
ACGGAGGTACGGGAGCTCACGCGGCTCGAGCAGGCGTCGGCCTTCCTCGCGCTGCTCGAGCTCCGCCGCGCCGGAGAGCTCGCGATCGAGCAGGCCGCGCCGTTCGCGCCGATCCGGGTCACCCGCTCGACGAAGGAGAACAACGACCAAGAGGAAAGGACCGCTGCATGGACCGTCCGCTCCGCCTGATCCCGACCGATCCGCTCGACAGGCTCGCGCGGACGCTCGAGGCGCTGCTCGTCGTCGCCTCGGCTCCGCTGTCCGCCGAGGAGCTCGCCGCTGCGGCGGACGACGACCCCGCAAGGGTCGAGGACGCGCTGCGGCTCGTCGCCGAGCGCTTCGCCGAGGAGCGGAGCGGCATCGTGCTCGAGCACGTCGCGGGCGGGTGGGCGTTTCGTGCAGGGCGCGAGGAGGCAGCCGCGTGCGCGCGCCTCTTCGAGCGGCCGGCTCAGCGCAATCTCTCTCAGGCCGCGCTCGAGACGCTCGCGATCGTGGCGTATCTCGGCCCGTGCTCGCGGCCGGACATCGCCCGGATCCGGGGCGTCGCCGCCGAGTCGGCCGTCGCGAACCTCCTGGAACGCGGCCTGATCGCCGAGGCCGGCCGCGACAACGGCGCCGGCGGAGCCGTCCACTACCGCACGACGCCGCTCTTCGAGCGCGTTTTCGGACTCGAGAGCCTTTCGGAGCTGCCACGCCTCGACGACGTCGGCGCCGACGCGGCCGAGATCCGCGACCGCCTGCACGCAGTCGCCGAGAAGCGCTCCGCCTAGAGCTTCTTGATGATGTTCTCCGCTTCGTCGCGGGTGAACGCGCGCAGTGTCTCGGTCTGCTCGGCGCCGTGGTGGCTCAGCTTCGTGACGATCTCGAGGGCCGTGTCGTCGTCCGGCGCCTCGAAGACCTCGACGACGTCGTAGCGCCCGAGGGTCACCCAGACGCCGACGAGCTTTCCGCCGGCCTCCTCGATCTCCCGCTCGCCGTCCTCGATCCGGTCGCGCCAGGCGGGAAGCCCCATCCGCCCCTGCGAGGTCCAGCGGATGAGGGAGATGTAGTGCGGCACGGCTCTATCTTCTCAGGATGCGCCTGAACGCGTTCCTCGCCCGAGCAGGAGTCGCCTCGCGCAGGCGCGCCGACGAGCTGATCAAGGCCGGACGGGTCACGGTCAACGGCGAGCCGGGGCAGCTCAACAGCGACGTGGGAGCGCGCGACCGCGTCGAGGTCGACGGGAGAACGGTGAAGTGGCAACGGCTCCGGTACGTCCTCCTGCACAAGCCGGCCGGCGTGCTCACGACCGCACGCGACCCGCGTGGGCGGCCGACGGTCGTCGCGCTCGTCCCGGACGAGCCTCGCGTCGTCCCGGTGGGACGGCTCGACGCCGACACGACCGGAGCCCTCCTGCTCACGAACGACGGCGAGCTCGCGCACCGGCTCGCCCACCCGCGCTACGGCGTCGAGAAGACCTACGTCGCCGAGGTGGAGGGCGATCCGAGGGAGGAGACGCTGCAGCGGCTACGCGAGGGCATCGAGCTCGACGACGGACCGACGGCGCCTGCGCGGGCGCGCCGGCTCGGCCCGGGGCGCGTCGAGCTCGTCCTGCACGAGGGACGGAAACACCAGGTCAAGCGGATGCTCGCCGCGGTCGGCTATCCGGTGACACAGCTGCACCGCAGCGCGTACGCCGGCCTTACGCTCGAGGGATTGGAAGCCGGTTCGTGGCGCGAGCTCGAGCCTGCCGAGGTGGCGAGACTCAGGGCAGCTTCAGCGAGAGAACCCGGCCGTGGCCGTGCACGTTGACGGCCCACGCAACTCGCTTGCCCACCACCGAGAGCCCAATCGGAGCGCCAGGCGAGACGGCGAGGACGCGCTGGGCCCCGGTCGTCGCGTCCATGGCCTCGATGTCGTTCCCAGCGGCGAAGACCAGCTCGTCTCCGCTCGCGGACAGTGAGCCGCCCAAGCGGACGTCGAACGCGAACTGTGTGACGCCGAGGAGCGTGCCCGTCGTAGGGTCGTAGCGCTCGATCGCCGTCGCCCCGTTCCCGAGGCGGTCCACGACGGCCGCGATCGAGCCGGAGAGCGCGAGCGCGCTCACGGTGCCCGGTGGCGTGAACTGCGCGACGAGGCTCCCCGTCGTCGCGTCGCGGATCTCGACCGGCGTTCCAGGCGCCGCCGGAGGCGGCCAGCCGGCAGAGGCCTGGGTTAGGTCGACCTGTTCGGGCGCGGGTAGAAGCGCGATCCGGTTCCCCGAGACCGCCAGCTCGGTCGCTCCCGGAACGGCGGCCGGCAACTGCGCGATCTTGGTGGTGCCGGTGACGCGGAACACTCCGTTGGACGGAGAGGGCTGTTCCGCCAGCTCCACGCAGTCGTTCTCGTCGACGCATTCGTAGTCGACGGCGGAGTACGCGAGCGTCGAGCCGACGCCCACGACCGGGCCGAAGTAACTGCCGGGGCCGCGCTCCCTGACCGATGACGCGATGAAGACAATCTTGGCAGCGCGTCGTGCTCCTGCCTTCCGCACCCAGACGCTCGTCTCGAGGAGGTTACCGCCGCCCTGACGTGTCCAGAGAACGCGCGCTCCGGCGAGCGCGAGTTGCGCGGGCAGGCCGCCGTTCCCCGAGTATGGATGCGCCGTGCCGACGAGTACGGTCTTGGCCCGACGTCCTGTCCCGCGCACGTCGACGTGCCATTTCGCGCCGATCCAGGCGATCCGGCCCGAGTCCTGCGCGAACGCGCGGATCGGCTTCTTCGTCGAGAGCAGCGTATGCGGAGCTTTCGCCTCTCGAGCACCGGCGGCTTGAACGACGACCGATCCGAGTGCCAGGGCGAAGACTGCCGATGGGAGGATGCGCCGCGCGGTCATAGAGCGACCGTATTCGGCCGAGATTCGGAATCTGTGAAGGGCTCGCGCGGAAATTGTGAGGGGCTCGAGCTCCGCAACCGGCCGGAGCTCGAGCCCCTCGAGGTGCAGGACTGACTACTAGTGGGGCAGCGCCTGCGCCTGCGAGATCAGATGGTTCGCCTGGCTGATCCAGCTCAGCACCTGCGCGTGTGAGATCGGCGTCCGGTCGAACGCCGCCGCGTCGAGGGCAGAGCGGATCGCGGACGCGAGCGTGTCGCGTTGCGCGGTCAGGTCCGCAATCTGGTTCTCGATGTCGTTGTACTCCGTCTCGTCAGTGCTCTCGAGAGCTCTCGTCGACGCGGCCAGCGTGGCCTTGGCGAAGTCGCCGAAGGGCGCGTTGACGAGGTCGTCGGCCTGCTCGAGCCGGGCGATGCCGCGAACACGGAGATCAGTCGGCAGGGCCGGCCTTTCGAGGGCCCGGACGAGCACGTGGCCGTCCTCGATGTAATCGTCCTTGAGCCCGAGCAGCGAGAGCATCGTCGGGCGGACGTTCGTGTGGTCGGTCCAGGTCCTCGAATCTGTCCCACGGTGACGGACTCCGGGCCCGACGATGCCGACCCAGGTGTTTCCGATCTCCTGCTGGATGTCGCCGTGGTTCCAGGCGAATCCCGGTCCGACGCACTCCTTCTGGCCGCCGCTGCAGTTGCTCAGCTGGAAGAAGAAGTCAGGGTTGCCGAACATCGTGAACGTCGGGGTCCGCGCCGGGTCGCTGTTGACCATGTGAAGCGTCTGCTCCTCGACCGGGTCCGCCAGCGCCTGAGCCGCCGGCACCGCCTGCCCGTTGTTCACGTACGGGTCGGGCAGCATGAGGCTTCCCATGTCCTGCTCGAGCTTCCGTACGCCCGGATCGGTGCGCGGTGGCTGACCGTCCACGTAGACCGCCGGAGCGTCGTCGAAGTGGATGTCGAACGGCGACTCGCCTGCGGGGAGCACGCCCGTACCTGACGAGAGGTTGACGTCGACCTCGCCGATCTGATTCGACGGGCAGGCCGTCAGCACTGTGCAGGCGCGATGGTCGTAGATGAGGTTCTTCGCCCCCTGCTGCGGGATCCCGACGCCGCCGGCGAAGTGGTCGCCTTCGTCGACCGTGACCACGAACAACGTGTTGCGCCGGCTGATGCCGTGCTGCTTCAGGTTCCGGAAGAAGTTCTCGAACGCGGTGTCGTAGTCCTTGAGCTGCTGCAGGTGGGTGATCTCGCCGGGGCCCGTGGCCGAGCTCGAGTAGGAGTCGCTCGAGAGCACCGGGACGTGCAGGTCGTGCGCGTCCGAGATATAGCCGTAGGTGACCGGGACGCCGTTCTCCTGCATCTGCTCGACGTAGCCGAGCGTGTTCTTCGCGAGCATCCCGTCGAAGCCGGGGAACCCGCAGCGGCCGACCGGGTCGGTGACCGGAGCGCCGCTCGTGTCGCTCACGCAAGGGCTGCCGTGGGCGATCGCCGGATCCACGTACTTCGCACCGAACAGACCTTTGAATCCGACGTAGCCGCCCGGCTCGTCCGGGAGCAGGTCGTCCCTCGCGTGGCTGCTGCCTGCGCAGACGCTGTGAGCCGCCTTCGAGCAGTGGACGGCGATACCGACGAAATCGGTCTGCGCCGCCTGCGAGTCGGTGCTCGCCTCGGTGGCCTCGGGCGACGGATTACCGAAGACCTTCGTGATGTCCCCGCCCGGCGCGGTCGAGGTGTTCTCGAGCTCGATGTTCGCCGTGCCGACACCGCCCACGTCACAGCCGGCGCGTGTGTAGGGGACCCACGGGGCGGGCGTCGTCTTCTGCCCGTCCGTGATCATGTTCGGGAGGTTGTCCCCCGACGCGCCGACCGGATCGGTCCAGTACTTGAACGCGCTCGTGAAGTTGGGCGCACCGGTCGCGTCGAACGCGTCGTAGCTGTTCGACACGGTCAATCCCATGCGGTCGGGATAGAGGCCCGTCAGCGAGCTCGTGATACCGCCCGCGGTGTGCGAGATGAGGACCGTGTGATCGTTCGTGAAGAGCGTGCCGTTCTGCTTGAGGAAGTTGAGCAGGTGCGGCATCTGCTGCAGGTCGGACGCGACGTTCGGGTTGTCGCGGTTGAAGTGCGTGTTGTCGAACTGGAGATAGATCACGTGCTTGACGCCGTGCGCGAGCTTGCAGGACGCAACGTTCGAGCTTCTGTGGGCGCCGCCGTCGGCGGACGCGCCCGCGACCTGGACGCCGACGAGCGCGGCGATCGCGGCCAGCGTGCCGATGGCCGCCGCAAGTGCGACTGTCCTCTTCATATGTTCCCCCTCGTTCGCGGTTGCTTATGCCGCAGCGAGCCTTTCGGCCGAGTTCGCCGCCGTGGGCTTCGTGCTGGTGACGTGGCGGCTTCGGTCCGGAGACCCTCACTGAGGATTACAAACCGCGCGGCCGGGCTGCGCCGAACAGGCGGCCCGCCTCGGCCTTCACGAAGCCCATGTGCTCGTACATCGCCTCGAGCGTCGGCTCGCTCGCGCGCCTCGCCTTCTCGGCGCCGACCGCGAGCAGGCGCTGCAGCTCCCTCTCGTCGGCCCGGAGCGCCTCGAAGCGCTCGCGGATCGGCGTCAGCAGCTCCACGACCGCCTCGCCGACCGCCTCCTTGAACTCGCCGTACCCGGCGCCGTCGAATCGCCGCTCGAGGGCGTCGATCGGCTCGCCGGTCGCGACGTTCATGATCTCGAGCAGGTTCGTGACGCCCGCCTTCTCCTCCGGCGCGTAGCGAACCTCGCGACCGGAGTCCGTGACGGCCGACTTGAACTTCTTGCGGATCGCGTCGGGCGTGTCCGTCACGTACACGGCGCCCTGCTCCGACGAGAGGGTCGTCGACATCTTGCTGGTCGGCTCCTGGAGGTCCATGATCCGCCCTCCGACCGCCGGGAACTGCCCCTCCGGGACGCGGAAGGTCTCGCCGTACCGGTAGTTGAACCGCTCGGCGATGTCGCGCGCGAGCTCGAGGTGCTGTCGCTGGTCGTCGCCGATCGGGACGAGGTCGGTCTGGTAGAGGAGGATGTCTCCCGCCATGAGCACCGGGTACGTGAACAAGCCGGCCGAGACGAACTCGTGCCGGTCGGACTTCTCCTTGAACTGCGTCATGCGACCCAACTGGCCGTAGCTGGCGACAGCCGACAACAGCCAGGCCGCCTCGGCGTGGGCCGTGACGTGACTCTGGCAGAAGACGGTCGAGCGCTCGGCGTCGAGCCCGGTGGCGAACAGCAGCGCCGCGAGATCGAGCGTCGACTCCCGCAGCTCCTTCGGATCGTGCTCGACCGTGATCGAGTGCAGGTCGACGAGACAGAAGAACGCGTCGTGCGTCTCCTGCGTCTGGACGTACTGGCGGAAGCCGCCGCTGTAGTTGCCGAGGGTCTTCCGGCCGGTCGGCTGGATTCCGGAGAAGACGCGCGGCTTGTCGTCCTTGTCGGTCATCGTGGTCTCCTGACGATACGAAAAGACCTCCCGGCGGGAGGTCTCGGAGAGCGGGCACGGCTGGACGGCCGGGCTACCGCTCGGACTGCCACCACCAGCTGTCGGCGACGCGTTGCATTGACGCCGAGGATACCCGGGTACGCTTCGCAGCGCCAATGGCGATTACTGGCGCACCCGAGCTGCTGATCGTGATGGGGGCGAGCGCCACCCCGGAGCAGGTGGACGAGGTGGTGGCGCGGCTCGACGAGGCCGGCTGCTCGGCGCTCGTCACGCCCGGCCGCGAGGCCACCGTGATCGGCGCGATCGGCGAGCGGGAGCTGCTCGCGACACTGCCGCTCGAGGGCTACGCCGGCGTCGAGCAGGTGCTGCCGATCCTCAAGCCGTACAAGCTCGTCTCGCGCGAGCTTTCCCCGGATCCGACGGTGATCGAGGCGCGCGGCCGGCGGATCGGCGACGGCTACTTCGGCCTGATCGCCGGCCCCTGCGGCGTGGAGACGCGCGAGCAGACGCTCGAGACCGCGCGCGCCGTCGCGGCGGAGGGCGTGACGATGCTGCGCGGCGGCGCGTTCAAGCCCCGCACCTCGCCGTACGCCTTCCAGGGCCTCGGCTCCGAAGCGCTCGCGATCCTCGCCGAAGCGCGTGAGGAGACGGGCCTGCCTCTCGTCACGGAGCTCGTGGACCCTCGCCACGTGGAAGAGGTCGTCGGTACGACGGACGTGATCCAGATCGGGGCGCGCAACATGTCGAACTTCTCGCTGCTCGCGGAGGTCGGCCGCGCGCCGAAGCCGGTGCTGCTGAAGCGCGGCTTCTCGGCCACGGTCGAGGACCTGCTGATGGCGGCGGAGTACATCGTGAAGGAGGGGAACTCCGAGGTCATCCTCTGCGAGCGCGGGATCAAGACGTTCGAGACCGCGACCCGCTTCACCCTCGACATCGGAGCGATTCCGGTGCTGAAGCAGGAGACGCACCTGCCCGTGATCGTCGACCCCTCCCATCCGGCGGGGCGGCGCGACCTCGTGCTGCCGCTCGCACGCGCTGCGGTCGCCGCCGGGGCCGACGGGATCATCGTCGAGACGCACCCACGCCCGGAAGAGGCTCTCTCAGACGGGCCGCAGCAGATCCCGACCTCCGAGTTCCACGACTTCGCCGACGAGATCCGCGCGCTCGCGTCCCTCATGGGACGCACGATCGGCTAGCGGCGCCGTGAGGGTCGAGCCTGCAGCCGCGCTGGTCGGCCACCTCGTCGTGCCCGGGGACAAGTCGATCTCGCACCGCGCCGTCCTGATCGGCGCGCTCGGGGAGGGCGAGACGCGCGTGCGCGGCTTCGGCCGGTCGGGCGACACGCAGGCCACGGTGGACGCCGTGCGTGCGCTCGGCGCCGAGATCGAGGACGTCGGCGACGACGAGCTGATCGTGCACGGCGTCGGGCTCCGCGGCCTGCGGGCCGGCAGCGTCGACTGCCGCAACGCCGGCACCCTCATGCGTCTCCTCACCGGCGTCCTCGCGGGACAGGAGGGCGAGTTCACGCTCACCGGGGACGAGTCCCTGACCCCGCGGCCGATGGAGCGCGTCGCGGCGCCGCTGCGGCGGATGGGGGCAGACGTCGAGACGACCGACGGGCACGCGCCGCTCGTCGTTCGCGGCTCGGGCGCGCTGCGCGGGATCGAGATCGAGCCGGAGGTCGCGAGCGCGCAGGTGAAGTCGGCCATCCTCCTCGCCGGCCTCAACGCGGAGGGGCCGACCACGGTCGTCGAACGGATTCCGACGCGCGACCACACGGAGCGCATGCTCGAGGCGGCGGGCGCCCGTGTGCGACGCCGCGGGAGCTCCGTGAGCGTCGAGCCCGCCGGCTCGCTGCGCCTCGAGGAGGTCGTCGTCCCGGGGGACTTCTCCTCCGCCGCGCCGCTGCTCGTCGCCGCGGCGCTCGTGCCGGGCAGCGACCTGACGATCCACGATCTCGGCGTCAACCCGCGCCGCACCGGGTTGCTCGACGTGCTCGAGCGGATGGGCGCGCGTGTCTCGGTCTTCGAGCGGCGGCGCGCCGGCGGCGAGCCAGTCGCGTCGGTGCAGGTGCAGCCGGGAGAGCTCGTCGCGACGGAGGTCGGCGCCGACGAGGTGCCGGGTCTCGTCGACGAGCTGCCGCTCCTCGCGCTCCTCGCGTCCCACGCGCGCGGCGAGACGCGCGTCACCGGTGCCGGGGAGCTGCGCGTGAAGGAGACCGACCGGATCGAGGCTGTCACCGACGGTCTGCGTCCGCTCGGCGCCAGGATCCGCTCGCAAGCCGACGGCTGGACGGTCACCGGCGTCCCGGCCCGCCTGCGCGGTGGTCGCGTCGACGCGCGCGGCGACCACCGGATCGCGATGCTCGGCGCCGTCGCGGGCCTCGCCTCGCGCGAGGGCGTCGCGATCGAGGGCGCCGACACGGCCGCTATAAGCTTCCCCGGCTTCTACGAGCTCCTGGATCCGGTGACGAGGCGTTAACTCGCTGGTTCAACCCCAAAAAGTGCTGCGCATTTTCCGGGGGCCCCGAGAGTGATCGTGGCGATCGACGGGCCCGCAGGCGCGGGGAAGAGCACGGTCGCGCGGGCGCTCGCGGAGCGCCTCGGCTTCCGCTACCTCGACACGGGCGCGATGTACCGGGCGCTCACATGGCTCGCGATGCAGCGCGGCCTCGATCTCGGCAACGCGCAGAGGCTGGCCGAGCTCGCGCGCGAGTATCCCGTCCTCTTCTCCGGGGACGACCGCGTCTGGATCGGCGGCACGGACGTCACCTCCTCCATCCGCGAGACGCGCGTCGACCGGATGGTCCCCGTCGTCGCGCGCCATCACGCGGTGCGCGAGGTGATGCGCGAGCGGCAGCGCGACCTCGGGCGCGACGGCGACGTCGTGATCGAGGGACGCGACATCGGCACGGTCGTCGCTCCCGACGCCGAGGTGAAGGTCTTCCTCGTCGCCGACCGCGAGGAACGGGCAAAGCGGCGCGTCGCTGAGCGCCCGGGCATCGGCGCAGACGCGCTCGCCACCGACCTGCGCCTCCGGGACGAGAGCGACGCGGCGCGGATGCAGCCGGCGGCCGACGCGACCGAGATCGACACGACGAGGCTCGAAGTGGCGGACGTCGTCGACCGGATCGAGGCGCTCGTCCACGAGCGCTCCCCCGCGGCGTGAAGACCGAGGACGTCGTCTGGACCTTCGGCAGGCCCGTGCTCGGTTTCCCCAGCGCGGTCGCCACCCGGCTCCGCTCGTACGGCGCCGACCGGATCCCGCGCACCGGCGGCGTCGTCCTCGCCTTCAACCACTTCAGCTGGATCGACATCCCGTGCGTTGGGTACGTCGCCCGGCGCCACCTCTACTTCCTCGCCAAGGTGGAGGCGCACGGCGTTCCGGGGCTCGGGCAGCTCATCCGCGGCTTCGGCACGCTCTCGGTGCGGCGCGGCGAGTCCGACCGCGAGGCCGTGCGCCGGATGCGTGAGGTCGTGCGAGAGGGCGGGGCCCTCGGCGTCTTCGTCGAGGGAACGCGGCAGCGGACCGGCGTCCCCGGCCGCGTCCAGCCGGGCGCGGCGATGGTCGCGCTGCAGGAGGACGTGCCGGTGGTCTGCGCCGCCATCCACGGCTCGCAGCGCTGGCGGCTGGGCAACTTCGCGCCCGTCTCGATCGCGTGGGGAGAGCCGATGCGCTTCGACGGCCTGCCGCGTGGAGGCAAGGGCTACCGCGCGGCGTCGGAGCAGATCGAGCAGGAGCTGTACCGCCTCTGGAGCTGGCTGCGCGACCTGCACGAGGCCGGGCGGCCGCGCGACGCGGTCCCGCCGACGCGGGAGGACGCCGCACCCGTCACGCTCCCGAGGTGACCGATCTCGAGGACACCGACGCGGGCGAGCTGCCCGCGCCGCCGCCTCCTCCGCTGCTCGGTGCGGTGGCGATCATCGGCTTTCCGAACGTCGGCAAGTCGACCCTCGTCAACCGGCTGACCGAGACGCGTGCCGCGGTCGTCCACGAATCCCCGGGCGTGACGCGCGACCGGAAGGAACTCGTGTGCGAGTGGACGGGGAAGCGGTTCGTGCTCGTCGACACCGGCGGTGTCGACATCGCCGATCCCGCGCCGCTGACGCGGGCGATCGCGGGGCAGGCTCGGGAGGCGGTCGGAGAGGCGGATCTCGTGCTCTTCGTCGTCGACGCGCGCGCCGGGGTGACGCCGGGCGACGAGGAGGTCGCCCAGATTCTCCGCGAGGCGAAGAAGCCGGTCCTCGTGCTCGCGAACAAGATCGACGATCCGAGCCAGGAGCCGTTCGCGCTCGAGCTGCACAAGCTGGGGCTCGGCGATCCGATCCCGATCTCGGGCCTGCACGGGACCGGCAGCGGCGACCTGCTCGACCGCGTGATCGCGGAGCTCGAGCGGCTGGCGCCGGCGCGCCGGCCGTCGCTGTCGGACGAGGCGATCCGGGTCGCGATCCTCGGCCGGCCCAACGTCGGCAAGTCGAGCCTCGTCAATGCCCTCCTCGGCCGGGAGCGGCTGATCGTGAGCGAGATCCCGGGGACGACGCGCGACGCCGTCGACACGGTGCTCGAGCGCAGCGACCGGACCTTCGTCCTGATCGACACGGCGGGCCTCCGCCGCAAGCGGCGGCACCGGCGGGGCGTCGAGTACTACTCCGAGCTGCGCGCCCTCGAGGCGGCGGAGCGTGCCGACGTCGCGCTCGTCCTGATCGACTCCTCGGAGGGGATCGTGGAACAGGACATCGCCGTCGCCGACGTCGCCCGGCACGCGGACTGCTCCACGCTCGTCGTCCTCTCGAAGTGGGACGTGACGTCGATTCGCGTCGAGGACGTCCGCGGCGAGCTGCGCCGGCGCCTCCGCCAGCGGCCGCCGTTCGTCGCCGTCTCGTCGCACAGCGGGCGCGGGCTGGAGCGGCTGCTCGACGGGGTGGCGGAGCTCTTCGACCGGCACGCCGCGCGGATCCCGACGCCGGAGCTCAATCGCGCGTTCGCGGAGCTGCGCGAGGCGCGGCAGCCGCCGAGCGGCCCGCGCGGCCGCAGGCTCAACCTCCTCTACGGCGCGCAGATCCGGGTTCGGCCGCCGCGGTTCCGCATCTTCGTGAACGACCCCGGGCTCGTGACCCGCGACTACGGCTACTGGGTCGAGAACCGCCTGCGCGAGCGCTTCGGCCTCGAGGGCGTGCCGGTCTCGATCGACTTCGTGAAACGATCCTGACGTGAAATTCCTGGTGGTCGGCGCCGGCTCGTGGGGGACCGCCTTCACGCGCGTTCTGCTCGAGCGCGGCCACGACGTGGTGCTCGCCTGCCGCTCGCGCGAGCAGGCCGAGGCGATCGCGAGCAGCGGCCGGAATCCGCGCTACCTGCCGGGCGTCGACCTCGGCGCCGCCGAGGCCGTGGCGCTCGCGGACGCTCCCGGCGACGTCGACGTGGTCGCCGCAGCCGTGCCGAGCCGCGCCTTCGCGAGCGTGGTCGAGGCGCTGCCGGGCGGCGCACCCGTGCTCAGCCTCGTCAAGGGCCTCGACCCCGAGACCGGCGAACGGCTCTCGACCCGCGTGGGCGACCGCTCCGTGGCGGTCCTCTCCGGCCCGAACATCGCGGAGGAGATCGCGGCGGGGCTGCCGACGGCTGCGGTGATCGCGAGCGAGGACGGCTTCCTCGCGGGGCAGCTCCAGCACGCCGTCAACTCGAACGTCTTCCGTGCCTACGTCAATCCCGACCTCGTCGGCGTCGAGCTGTGCGCTGCGGCGAAGAACGTGATCGCGCTCGCGGCCGGGGGCGTCGACGGCCTCGGCCTCGGCGACAACGCCAAGGCGTCGCTCATCGCGCGCGGCCTCGCGGAGATGACGCGGCTGGGCGAGGCGGCTGGCGCGAGGCCGGAGACGTTCGCCGGCCTCGCCGGCATCGGCGACCTCGTCGTCAGCTGCTCCAGCTCGAAGACCCGCAACCGCCACGCCGGGGAGCTGATCGCGCGCGGACTGACCCCGGAACAGGCGATCGCCGAGATCGGCCAGACGGTGGAGGGCCTCACGACGGCGCCGATCCTGCGCGACCTCTCGCGCCGGCTCGGCGTCGAGCTGCCGATCACCGAAGGCGTCTGCGCGGTCCTCTCCGGCCAGAGCCTCACCGACCTCGCCGCCGGCCTGATGGGACGCGCACCCACCGAGGAATGAGGCGCGTTGGTTAGCCTGCCGCCATGACGAATCGCTCCTTCTCCTTCACGTCCGAGTCGGTCACCGAAGGCCATCCGGACAAGATCGCCGACCAGATCTCCGACGCCGTCCTCGACGCCGTGCTCGGCGACGATCCCAACGGACGCGTCGCCTGCGAGACGCTGATCACGACCGGGCTCGCCGTAGTCGCCGGCGAGATAACGACCGACACCTACGTGGACATCCCGAGCCTCGTCCGCGCCCGGATCCGCGAGATCGGCTACACGCGCGCAAAGTTCGGCTTCGACGCCGAGACGTGCGGTGTCGTCGTCGCGATCGACGAGCAGTCGCCCGACATCGCGCAGGGAGTCGACCACTCGTACGAGGAGCAGCGCGGCGACAGCGACCCGCTCGACGGGGCAGGGGCAGGCGACCAGGGGATGATGTTCGGCTACGCGTCGAACGAGACGGACGAGCTGATGCCGCTGCCGATCATGCTCGCGCACCGGCTCGCGCGGCGGCTCGCCGAGGTGCGGAAGGCGGACGTGCTCCCGTACCTGCGGCCCGACGGCAAGACGCAGGTGACCGTTCGCTACGAGATCGACGAGCACGGCCGCCAACGACCGGTGGAGATCGAGCGAGTGCTCGTCTCGACGCAGCACCGTGACGGGCTCGACGTCGAGACGCTGCTCAAGCCGGACCTGATCGAGCACGTGATCGAGCCGATCCTGCCGCGGGATCTCTACGACGAGCGGCGGCTCGAGCACGACCGCGACTTCGTCTACTGCAACCCGACCGGCAAGTTCGTGATCGGCGGCCCGATGGGCGACACCGGACTGACGGGCAGGAAGATCATCGTCGACACGTACGGCGGCGCGGCTCCGCACGGCGGCGGCGCGTTCTCGGGCAAGGATCCGACGAAGGTCGACCGCTCGGCGGCGTACGCCGCGCGCTGGGTGGCGAAAAACGTCGTCGCGGCCGGCCTCGCCGAGCGCTGCCAGATCCAGGTCGCGTACGCCATCGGCGTCGCGCGCCCGCTGTCGGTGCTCGTCGACACGTTCGGGACCGAAGCGATCCCGGTGCCGCGGATCGAGGAGCTCGTCGACCAGCACTTCGACCTGCGTCCGGCCGCCATCCTCCGCGATCTCGAGCTGCGCCGGCCGATCTACGCGAAGACCGCCGCCTACGGCCATTTCGGCCGCGAGGACGGCGACTTCACGTGGGAGCGAGCCGACCGCGCCGACGCGCTGCGCGCGGCTGCGGGGCTGGACGCAGCGGCTCCTACGCAGGTCTGACGAAGAGCCCGGCGGCGGCCTTTTCCGAGATCGCCCGCTCGCCGACCTTCTCGATCGCGACCGTGAACTGATCCGCCGCCGGCTCGGCGGTGCGCACGAGGATGCTCGTGCCGGGCACGAGGCCCTGGTCGTAGAACCAGTGCAGGAGGTCGCCGTCGTGCTCCGCGAGCCGGACGATCGTCGCCCGCGTCCCGGCGCCGAGCGTCGCGAGCGGCGCGAGCTCGGCGTTCTCCGCCTGCTCCACCGACGGATCGACGGGCCAGCCGTGCGGACAGCGCTGCGGATGGCCGAGCTTGTCGTCGATCCGCTCGATCATCTCGTCGCTGAAGGTGTCGCCGAGCTCGTCGGCCCGCTCGTGCGACTCGTAGCCGGTGTAGCCCATGAAGTCCGTGAGCAGCCGCTCGATGATGCGGTGCTTGCGGACGACGCGCTCGGCGCGCTCGCGGCCTGCCTCGGTGAGGAGCGCCTCCTTCTTCTTGCCGCGCTCGATCAGGCCCTCGGCCTCGAGCCGCTTCAGCATCTCGCCCGCCGACGCGCGCGAGACGTGGAGCATCTCGGCGACGCGCGAAGCGAGGGGAGGAGACCCGGCGCCGTGCGGCGTGTACTCCCCGATCGGGAACGCGAGGAAGTAAATCGTCTCGAGGTACTCGTCTACCGAGTGGCCAGCGGCAGGCACGCAGCTATATTGCCCACAGCCTACGTGTAAGGGCACCCTTACAAGGGCAGGCAGGAACTGACTCATGTCGACGGCACACATCCTTCTGCTGGGGGCGATCGCGGGCGCGACGATCCTCCTCGGCCTGCCCGTGGCCCGGGTGAATACGGTTGCGCCCATCGTGCGGGCGTGCCTCTCGGCCCTCGCGACCGGGATCCTGCTCTTCCTCTTCTGGGACGTGCTCACGGGCGCGGTCGATCCGATCGACTCCGCCCTCCAGGCGCGGCACTGGGGGAGGTTCGCGTGGCTCTCCGGGATCGGCGCGGCGGGCTTCGCTCTCGGCCTGATGGGCCTCGTCCACTACGCGGTGTGGATGCGCCGCCGGGCGAGCCGCCGCGTCACGGCGATGGTCGGCCCGGGGGCCGCCGCGGTCGACGAGTTCACCCACCGCACCTGGCTCGACGAGCTCACGCCGGGCAAGCAGCTGGCTCTGCTGATCGCGGTCGGGATCGGCGTCCACAACTTCGGCGAGGGGCTCGCGATCGGCCAGGCGGCCGCCGCCGGCTCGATCAGCCTCGCGGTGACGCTGATCGTCGGCTTCGGGCTGCACAACGCGACCGAGGGGTTCGGCATCTGCGGTCCGCTGGCAGGGGAGGGGACGAAGCCGAGCTGGGGCTTCCTCGGCCTGATGGGCCTGATCGGAGGGGGCCCCACCTTCCTCGGGACGGTGCTCGGGCAGGCGTGGTCGAGCGAGGCGATGTCGGTCGTCTTCTTCGCCGTCGCCGCCGGTTCGATCCTCTACGTCGTGCAGGAGCTGATGGCGGTCAACCGCAGCTACGGACGGACCGCGCTCGTCACCTGGCTCGTCGTCGCCGGCGTGCTGCTCGGCTTCGCGACCGACTTCGTGGTCAGCGCGGCCGGCGTCTAGAACTCTTTTCGGAATGACCACGCGCTGACCGGGTGCGATGGTCGAGTGGGACAAGGACGCAGGGGGCGTGAATAGCAGCGCTATTTGCGCGACCGAGGACGCTGGATCGCGCCGAGCAGCGCGGCCGGACGGCCCGTGCCTCATCTCGAGGCGAGTTCTTAGCGCGCCGGTAGCTTCGCCTTCGCGAACCAGATGTCCGACACGAGCCGGTTCTTGACGGCGCTTCCCCAGCTCACGAGCGCCGTGCCGCCCTTGGTCGAGAGGCCGAACGTGTCACCGGGCCAGACAGCGACGTTCCCGTACGCCGGAGAGATCTTCTTCGCGGGGCCCGTCCACCCCCGGCCCGGCGAGTAGCGCCGCAGGAAGGTCGCGTATCCCTTGCCGCGGACG
Source organism: Gaiellaceae bacterium (assembly GCA_035252585.1). Taxonomy (GTDB): domain Bacteria; phylum Actinomycetota; class Thermoleophilia; order Gaiellales; family Gaiellaceae; genus Palsa-739. The sequence goes on along the minus strand of DATFCX010000033.1, from coordinate 2,404 downwards.
ACGGTCTGCCACCCGACGTAGACGTTGCGGCGGCCGGCGGGCTCGACCTCGGTGAGATGCTCCGTCCGGCTCGAGGCGACCCGCACCGGCGACGACCAGCGCTTGCCGCCGTTCGTCGACCAGGCGAGCCACCCGGTGTCGTGTCCCCGCCGCTGCGTATCCCAGCTCGCATAGAGGGTGCCTGCGTTATCGACGGCGAGGTAGCCGTCGATCCACCATTCCTTGACGCCGATCGTGCCGGCTCGTCCTCCCACGAGGACCGGCTTGGACCAGGTGCTGCCGCCGTCCGTCGAGCGGATGAAGTACTCGCGCCCCGGCGAGACGCGGAGCGTGTGCGGGTCGGTCGGGTGCTGCCAATAGAGCACGTCGAGCGTCCCGTTGCGCTGCGCCACGATGGGCGCGCTGTAGACGCCGCCGAGCGGGTAGCCCGGGCTGATCGGGACGAGCTTCGTCCAGGTCTTCCCCCCGGCCGAGGAGCGCTGGAACACCGCGTTGAAGTCGCCTCCGTTGAAGTAGCAGCTGCTCCTCGGCGGACAGACGACCTTCACCTGCTCCCTCCGCGGGCCGTAGTCCCACGTCACGTACACGGATCCGTCGGGACCGACGGCGATGGACGGGCGGTCGCCGAAGTTTCCGAGCGGGCTCTTCGTCGGCGGCACCGGCAGTGTCGTGGCGCCGGCGAACGATCGTCCGTGGTCGTGAGAGACGGCGACCGCCGGCTTCATCGCGCCCGGGGTGCCGGACGTCTCCTCGGCCGGCCCGACCATGTACGCCACGTAGACGGTTCCGTCCGCTGCCACCGTGAGCGCCGGATCCCAGCTGTGCAGGCCCTTGCGATGCGACCCGGGGACGGCTTGCGACGGCCCGAACCTCCTGCCGCCGTCGATCGAGCGCGCGAACCCGATGCTGCGACCGCAGCCGATCCAGGCCTCGTAGACGTAGCGCCCGTCGACCGCCTGCACCACCTCGGCGTTCCCTGCCTGGCAGTGGCTCACCTTGGTCGCCTTCGGGCGTCCGGACGCGTCCGCCGCCGCGGCGAGGGGCAGGAGGAGCGCCACGGCCAGGACGGAGGTCACGGCGAAACGGGTCCTCATGACAATTGAGACGTGCGCCGGGAGATTTCGGACGCCGGGCGGCGCACCGTCATGCGAGCATTGGTCGGTGCGGCTCGAGAACATCAGCCGTCTCGCGGCCCAGCTCGAAGGCGTCTCGGAGAGTTACCGCGACGGTCTTCTCGACTGGCGCTATCGGGGACGCCTGGTGGTCCGGCAGCTCGACGGCACGCACGTGGTCGTCCGCGCCGCCTTCGACTTCCGGGACCTCCTGCTCCGCTCGTTTCCCGAGACGTTCTCCGTGCCCGGCCGCTTCGCGAAGCACATGATGATCGTGGCCGACCTCGAGCACGGAAACGCGGATGCGATCGAGGACGCGGTGATCGGGGCGTGGGAGCTGCAGTCCGGGAAGTGAGCTAGCTCGTCCATTCGCGGTCGAGGATCGCGTAGACGAGCTCGCTCTGCCACTCGCCCTTCACCCATTCGTTCTCCACGAGGTGGGCTTCGAGGCGCATGCCGAGCTTCTCGAGGACGCGCGCCGAGGCGGTGTTGCGGGCCTCGGTCCGGCCGATCACGCGGTGGAATCCGGCCGCCGTGAACGCCCAGTCGACGAGCGCGCGGGCGGCTTCGGTGGCGAATCCCTCCCCCTGCCGGCGAGGATCGAAGATGAAGCCGACCTCCGCCGTCCGGTCGCGCTCGCTCACCCAGTGGAGCGACAGGTCGCCGACGGTCACGCCGGAGGCGCGCTCGACGACGGCGACCGTGAGCCAGTCTCCTTCACGTGTCCATGCCGACGTGGCCATCTTCGTGGTCAGGAGGTCCCGTGTCTCGTCCTCGGACAGCGCCTCGCCGTAGAGGTAGCGGGCGACCTCTCCGTCGGAACGCATCGCATGCAGCGCCTCGAAGTCGTCGGCCACGAAGGGGCGCAGCGTCAGGCGGCCGGTCTCGAGAGGCCAGTCGGGCGACATGCGTCAACGCTACCCCGTTCGGGCGCTGAGCTCTGACCAGCGGCGCGGCTACGCTCGCTGCGCGTGTCCCGGCTCGCTTCCGTCTACCCGATCGTCAGCGCGCGTTCGCTGGCGCGGCCGTTCACGTACGAGATCGCGGACGAGGTGGAGAAGGGCGCCGTGCTCGCGATCCCCTTCGGCAATGCGCGGCGGCGTGGCGTCGTCGTCGACGCGGACGCCGAGGCGCCGCCGGACGTCGAGCCCGTCGCCGCCGAGCGCGTGCTCGAGAGGCTTCCCCCCGCGCTCGTCGACCTCGCGCTGTGGCTCGCGGACTACTACGGCTCGACGCCCGCCCGTGCGCTCGCGCTGATCGCGGCGCAGCAGCGGACGCGCCGCGGCGAGCGC
>DATFCX010000032.1:0-26724 GCA_035252585.1 Gaiellaceae bacterium | reverse complement strand
CGGCGGCGGCCCGGCGCGCGGCCTCCTCCTGGGCAGCGCGCCTCGCGGCCTCCTCGGCAGCAGCCTGCCGCGCGGCTTCTTCTTCCGCCGCCCGCCTCGCAGCAGCTTCTTCCGCAGCGCGCTTCGCGGCTTCTTCCTCGGCGGCGCGCCTCGCGGCCTCCTCAGCCGCTGCCTGGCGCGCGGCCTCCACCTCGGCAGCGCGCCTCGCAGCCTCCTCGGCCGCAGCCCGCCTGGCAGCCTCCTCTTCCACAGCCTGCCTCTCGGCGGCCTCGGCCGCGGCGACCTCCTCGCGTCTCTGCGCCTCTTCGGCGTCGATCGTGTAGCGCTCGGCGAGCGCCTTCCGCTCCTCCGGAAGCCGCTCCGGCCCCCCCGATGCTCGTCTCCAAAACATGCTCGAAGATCCGATTATCGTCCAGGATCTCGAACGTGTGGGTCCCCGGAAAGGCTTGATCTCGCCTAGGCGGAGGAGAGGCTGCGGAGCCGCCCTAAAGAAACGCGCGCCCCGGCCGATTCTTTCCCTGTCAGGGGGTCGGAGTCTCCTCGGGCGCGCGTCGCCGCAAACGCGCGAGCGGGTCAGGATTCTCCCTTGGCCCCCTGACGTAAGCGGGTTGGATTCCCGCTATCCGGGCAGAAGGGCGGCATGGGATTCCTGGTCAGCCTCATCGTCACCGCATTCGGCTTCGTCCTCGCGCTCGCCGTGCATCCGACGCACCCGGGCTCGGTCAACGTCAACACCGTCGGCTGGATTCTCGTCGTCTTCGGCCTGATCGGCTTCTTCGCCGACCTGCTGCTCTGGTCGTCTTGGGGACCCGGCTACCTCCGCCGCACGTACGTCGACGAAGGCCCCGGCTACGGCCGCGGCTACGGCGCATACCCCGCGCGGCGCGGCTACGGGCGTCGGCGCGTGATCGAGGAGGAAGAGGGCGGCCCGCAGGGTCCGGGCTACTAGAGAGAGCTCCGCTCTCCCAACCCTCCTAGGTGCCGGCGACGGCGCCCATGGTGATGGCCGAGAGGACGATCAGAGCGGCGATCGTAAAGCCGACGAGCAGGGCCGCAATCGTGAACTTCGTCTGCGTCATGCCTCGGTACCTTCGCTGCCCGCACGGACAGACCTTCCCTTGCAGGTGTTCGCCGCCCTGCCGCGAATCGTCGTCGGGCAAGGCTCACTCCGAGGAGGTAGACGATGGACGGCTCGTTGCGGTATTTCGGATGCGCGGTGGGATTCGCGTTCGGCGCGATGTGGATGACGGTCGGGCTCGGCTCGGCGATCCTCTGCCTGCTGCTGGCGGGACTCGGGTACGGCGCGGTCTTCGTGGCGGCTCGTGCGCAGACCGAGGGGATCTCGCGGCGCCGGTGGAGCCACACGCCCGAGACGGAGGCCCTACCGCTCGAAGGGCTCCAGTTCGACTACGAGGAGTTCGACGAGCCGGGCGACGACGCGACGAGCGCCCTTGCCGCCGAAGCCGAGGCCGACTACGGCTGGCCCCTGGCGGCGCCGGAGACCGCTCACACGGAGACGGCCGGCAGCCGGACATGAGGAGTCAGGAGCTCGGGAGGTACAGGCCGTATCCCAGCACGGAGCAGTAGATCCTCGAGCTCTTCCTGCCGTAGATCGTGATCGCCAGCGTTCTCCCCCGCCACTTCTGAAGCTGGAGCGCATCTCCGAGCCGGATCTCGTGCGTCGAGGCGCAGAGCTTCCGCTCGCGGACTCGGGGCGGGAGGAACAGGCCGTGGTTGTCGGCCTCGTGGAAGCTGAACCGGTCGAACGCTCCGCCGCTCCTGAATCGGTGCGCGACGTAGCTCACGGCTCCTCCCGGCCCGGTGATCCGAACGTAGATGTCCGCCAGGACGGGGTTCGTCGCTCGCAGGACCTCCGTTCGTGGGTGACTGCCTCCGCAGCCGGCCAGGGCGAGACTCACGAGCGCGAGAACTACCGCGAGCAGCACGCGCCGTGCGTCGCTCTTTCGGCGGGTGGCCGGGCTCGAGTCCAGAGGCATCCGCAGAACCTTGCGCAGCCGGTACGCAAGTCAACACGGCGACCGCCGGCCGCAGGGTGATCCGGCAATGCGGATGAGAGGACTTGAACCTCCACGGGGTGCGAAGAGAAGTGGTGTCCCCTGGTGGGGGCTGGCCTAAGCCGCGTAGCCAAGCCATTGCCACGCGGCTGGCGGCTCAGCCAAGCCGACCGTGAGCCGCGCGAGCGCTGACGTTTAGGCACGGAATGGGCACGGCGGCGGTAGCTTTCGCGGCGGTGACCGAAGGGAAGAAGTTCGACCGGGACGACCTCCCCCCGGAGGCTCTCGAGTTGCTCGACGCGATGGCGAAGCAGCTCGGCCTCACATCGGGCCGCATAAGGCTGCGGTTCGAGGACGGCGAAGCGAAGTCAGGGCTCGTAGTGCCCAGCGACGAGAGCGAGCTGCCCCCGCCAGACGTCGACCCTCCCAACCCGAACTAACGCCGGCTCGGCGCAATCAGCGCGTCGACCTCGGCGCCTTCCTCTTCGCGGTGGTCGTCGCAGTAGAACGGCGAGACGGAGAGCTCTCCGATCCCCTCGCCGCAGGTCGCGCAATGGATGAGGACGCGCGGCCCCCACCGGCTGTGTGAGAAGTGGAGCTTCCGCTCACGCGCGTACTGGTCGATGGCTTCTGACCGACGCGTCTCGGCGGCAGCAACGATCGTGCGGCCGATGTAGACGGCGTCGATCTCGAACGGCTCGTCCGGCACCTGGAGCCGGACGCGGTAGTCGAGCATCGCGGTCGCCCTCCTCCCGAGAGCCTGCGCGCGCGGGCTGGCGAGCCATTCCTGGAGCTCGGCGATCGTCGAGACAGCGGCGAGCTCGTCGGCGATCTCGCGTGCCTCTTCTGCCCGCACCCAACGGCCGACGCCTCCCTCGAAGGCGCCCACTGCGCTGACCGTGCGGCGCGCCATCAGGACCCCCTCGGGCCGTGGTGGCGGGCGAGTGCGGCCTTCCGGGCTCGCTGCGACGCGGAGAGGCCGTCCCACTCCGAGCTATCGAGGTCGCCTTCCTCGGGCAGGTCGAGCCGGGAAAGGAGCGACGCGAGAAGCTGACGCTGCAGCCGGACCTCCTGCACGGCCGGGTTAACGACCTTCTGGCCCATCGAACCCGGGATCATGGTCGGCCCCTGGGCGATCACTTCGTCGAGGTCGGCGATCAGGTCGGCCGTGCGGCAGGCCCCCTCGAGGGTCACGAGCTCATCAGCCCGGTACGTCAGTCCGGCGCCGGTCGTGAGCGAGCGCCACATGCGGCGGCCGGCGTCGCCGAGGCCCTTCGGCGCGCGCTGGGCCATTCAAGCCGCCCTGCCAGCGAGCGCGCCCGCGCGCGAAAACCGAAGTCGCTGCCAGCAAGCAGACTTTGAGCCGCTATGCCAGCGGTCTTCCTGGGAGTGCCCTGAAGGGGTCATCCCCCAGGGTCTGCCTGATCGGTCGTGTACCGGCTCAACTACGATTTCCTCCTCGCCGCTCAGACTGCCGCTGCTGCCGCTCGGCTTCGACCTGCTGGCGCGTCTTCCCAGCATTGATCCAGGCTTCGTAGGCGGCTGCGTCGTCGCGTGACGCTGAGGCGGCCTCGATCGGGTGGGGCATTGGCGGCCCGTCGTCGACGTCTTCGAGCGAAAGCCCGCACGCGCCCGAGCGAGCGTGAGTCAAGCTCATCGCCGTATCCCCTGGAGCGCGTCCCAGCGTGTCCCATGCGTTCCGGCGGCGCGCTGTGCTCTCGGCCTCGGTTGCGTCATTCGAGCCTCAGGAGGCGATCGAGCGAGGTCACGCGCGGCGCTGTGCAGAGCGTCTCGTCGTGGCAGTCGCCGCAGGTCGATACAAGCTCGAGGTCGTCGTAGGGCGGCGAGACGGCGCAGACGCCGCCGACGACGTGTGCCTCGGTCGCGGGCCGGCCGCACCGCTCGCAGTCCGGGTGCTCGGCGAGGTGCTGGGCCTCGACCTCGTGCCACGCGAGCGATTCGTTCCTCAACCGGGCAGTGCCGTCGTGACGGAGCCGCTGCTCCCCGGTGATCGGATGGGTGACGAACTCACCCATCAAGCTTGAGAAGCCTCCGCTGCTCCGCCGAAAGACCCCGCAGCACCTCCGCGTGGGCCTTCTCGCGCAGCTCGTTTTCCTCCTGCCGCTTCCACTTCTTGACGAGCTCCTCGGTCCAGGCGTGGATATCGCGGCGCAGCTCGCGCCGCTCCTCCTGCTCCAGGCGGTCGTTCTGCACCTTGACTGCGAGCTCCTCGAGCTCGGCGAGCTCGTCTTCGTGGCCTTCGAATGCCCACGCGAGATCGTCCTGCGAATGGAGCGCGTGCGGCGGCCGCCCATCCTCAGCCTCCTTCTTGACCTTGCTGCGGGCGACGTGACGCTCACCAGCGTCCGCGAACTCCGTCATGCGATCCTCCCAGGGCCGCGGGCCTTCACCCGGTCGGCGAGTTCGAGCGGGCCGAGCGTGCTCAGATCTTCGGCTTTCAGGTAGTCCGGGTCCTGCTCATCGAGCGGCAGCTCCTCGATGATGGCGGCCGATGCCTCGTCCGCTGCCGCCCACGCCTGTTCGCGCGTCCCCTCCTCGTTAAGCGCGGCGACGTCGGTGCAGGCACGCAAGACCTTGGCGCGCGTCGCGCTCGAGAGGTGCAGGTTGTCGAGGTCGGCCTTCGACGGCAAGCCGCGAGCGCCGCCGTAGCCGGCGAGCCGGATCATCTCCGTGATCGGGTGCACGGGCCGGCGTTTCTTCTGGCCGATCGCTAGACTGGGCATCTACGTCCTCCTGTCTCGAAGTTGTTGGAGTCGGAGCGCGGCGGCCGGCGTCCGCCGGCGGGAAACCGAGAAAGACCGCCGGTGGAAGCCAGCCACGCGCTCACGCGTTGAAGCGTCACAGAGCCGACACCCGCTCGAACGCCGCTGATGAGTGAGGGAATCGCGTCTTCTCGTTCGCCTTCTTGAGGATCCGCGTCTGACCCCGGAGTTCGTTTTTGATGTCGTACAGATGCGTGTCCGTCTTGCCCTTGGGTGCCGGAACGGGCATAACGTTCGACCCGAAGCTGTTCTGGATGTCGACGTAGGTCTGGATGAACTGGGCCTCGTTCGCCGCCGCGGCTTGCGCGGCTGTCTTGGCGACGCCGCTGACGAGCGACTTCAGCTTGCGTTCGTAGGCGAGCTCCTTCCGCATGGCCGCGTCGCGCGTCTTCAGTGAGAGGTCGAGGTTGTGGGAGCGCTTCGCCCAGTAGCGGATCTCGGCGTGCAGGGCCGTCTCTTCGGCCTTGACAGCGCGGTCGTACGCCTTCGAGCCCTGCTTCGCGTTCTCGACGGCGAGCTCCGCGCGGTCGAGCGCGAACTGCAAGTGCTCCTGCATCCGCTGGGCGGCCGTCTGGTGGTGCTGCCGATGGTGGGTGCTTCCGCTTCCGCTGCCGGTCGAGGAGAACGGCGGCGGCGTGCCGAAGACGTCGCTCGTCGACGGGTCGGGGATCGCCGTGTCCGGGATCGTCGTCGCCGAGGGGCGGCGGTGATGGGGCTTGTGCGGATGGGTGGCGGCGTGCAGGGCTCCGCCGATCGCGTCGAAGGCGCTCTTGGCGAGACCGGCGATGCCGCCGAGGAAGCCGCCCTTCCACGCTGCTCCGGTCGCGGCGCCGGCTTTCGCCGCGTAGCCGCCCCACTGCATGTTCGGCGGGTGAAGCCGGTCGAGCTCGCCCTGCATCCGGTCCTTCGCTTTCCGGGCCCAGCCGCCGAGGAACGACGGCAGATGGCTGAACGGCTCGACGATCTTCAGCGCCGCGTAGATCGCGCCCTTCTCGATCGCGAACCACGCGTACTCGAGGGCGTGGACGATCTCGCGGCCGAGGGCCTTGAAGAAGCCGGCGATCGCGCCCCAGTGCTTCCGGATCAACTCGACGCCGGCGAGGGCCCCGACGATCGCGGCGCCCTCGGGGAAGATCACGGCCAGGGCGCCGATCAGCGCGACGCTCAGCACCTTGCCGTGGACGCCGATCTTGTCGAGCAGGTGTGTGAAGCCGCGGACGACGAACGAGAGGGCCTGTGCGGCACCGCTGAGCCCTTGCGCTGCCGCCGCGAGGATCGGCTTCAGGATCCCGAGCGCGCCGGCGATGCCGGTGCCAATCAGCTTGACGAGCGGTGTCGCTGCGGAGACGAGGGCTCGGAAGCCCGGTTCGAGGTTCTTTAAGATGGCGACGTTCATCGCGGCCAGCGCCGGCAGGATCCCGCGGACGGCGCCGTCCAGGGCCGCGAAGAGCGGCTCGAGGTCGCGGACGACGGGAGCGAACGCGCGCAGCTCCTTGGCGATCAGCTGCAGGCTGCCGCTCACGAGCGTCCCCAGCGTCGGCCCGATCAGCTTCGCGACGGAGGCGACCGTCTGCAGCGCTGCCGTGAGCGAGCTGCGCAGCGCCGGCGTCGCCGCCTGGATCGCACTGCCGAGTGCGTGCAGGCCGTCCGTCAGCGCCTTCACTGCGACGTTGGCGACCGGGAGGAGCGCCTTCCCGAGGGCGCCGATCACGCCGACGGCGGCGCCCGCGAGGTGGCCGATGAGCGCGAGGCTCTTCTCCGCTTCGCCCATCGCGTGCGCGAGCGCCCCGGAGGCGTCCTTCGCGTGCAGCCACGAGTCGGCCAGCTTCGAGCCGCGGTCGATCGCGCTCGTGAGCCAGTTCGTGAACGGGATCGCCGCACGGGCGAGCACGCCGAGCGCGTCGAAGAGGTGCAGGAACGCGTCCGAGAGCACGCCGATGTTGCGGGCGGCCGAAGCCATGACCGGCCCGAAGATCGACTCGAACTCGTGAGAGCCGAAGTAGCGTCCCCAAGCAGCGCCCGCGGCGCCGAGCGCCCGTCCGAGCTCGCCGACGGCGGTCGTGATCGCGTTCACCGTTCCCGGCGAGAGAGCCGCCCTCAGCCCAGCGGTGAGGCCGGGAAAGAGGCTGCGCGCGGCGATCGCGCGGAGCTTGTCGAGCCAGCCGTCGAGCGAGCGGACCGTCTGCACGAACCGCTGCGCAGCCGGCGACAAGGCGTCGAAGGCCTGCTTGTTCCCTGAGATCGCTTTCCCGACTCCGTCGAAGGCGAGCGCGAGAGTGCCGATCGCGCCCGCAGCGCCGCCGGCAAGTACTGGGATCGCTCCGAGCAGGCCGAGCGCGGCCGGAGCCGCCACGGGTGCCGTCAGCGCGCCGACGGCCACCGCCGAACCCAGCACGCCCACACGGCCATAGCCACTCCCTATTGGGCCAACGCCTACACCGTTACGGCCGCCGGCTAGGCGCACTTCAGCGAGCTTCCGCTTCGCCTGGTCGGCGTCGCGGCTGATCGCATCGAGAACGTGGCGGATGACACCGCCCGAGGCCTCGGTCTCAGCGGCCTGCGTCTCCGAGAGCTTCACGCGGTCGAGCTCGAGCGCGGCGGCGCGTGACTCCTCGCCGATGCCCTTCACGCCCTCCAGGATCCCCTCCGCTGAGAGCCGCGACTTCGCCGCCTGACCCGGGTCAAGCCCGACGTCGTTTAACGCGCGCTGTGCGACCTCGCTGATCGTGATCAGCGCATCAAGTTTGCGGTCGAGACCCTCGACCGACCGCCCCGCCGCTCCCATCTCGCGCTCGAAGCGCGTCAGCTCAGCCTCGAGCTCGAGCGACGCCTTTCCGAGTCCGAATCCGTCACTCATCAGCGATCTCGATTGCTCGCCATGCCGAGAAGCGTGAAGGACGGCTCGGCGCAGACGGTGTGACACGGAACGTCACACCGAGACCGCCGCTGCGACGCGCATGATCCACGCCGACGCGCTCGCCATGCCCGTCGCTCGGGTCGAAGGGCGGCTCGGCCATCAGCCGCCCTTCCCCCTCCGTCCGAGGGCAGGCGTAGAACGTCGCCAGCTTCACGGAGGAGGAACCCGAACTGCAAACGAGGGCATGGCAGCCGCAGCACCTGAAGACGTAGCCGAGCGCGATCGCGTCGAGCTCGAGCGGCTCTGGAAGCGGGCCAGAAGAATCCGCCGCGAGCACGGCCGCGGCGTTGCCGTCGTCGGCGTCGAGCAGCACATGCCAGACGGGACCGTTCGCCGCAATGAGACCGCGCTCAAGCTACGGGGAGCCCTTGTGCGGTGGCCGCGCGTCTGTCCTCCACGCCGACACCTGGGAAGGAGGGATCGACGGCCAAGACGTTCGAGAGCCGTGCGCAGCTTCCGCAGCTGTCGCGGCGATCCCCGACGATCCGCCGACGACCCCGAACAACCTAGGTGCCCCGCGGCCGCTTCGCGGAGGCGGCCGTGAACGCGATCGAGGCCGCAACGCTCCGCGACCTGGTCGCACGCCAGCGGCTTGATCGCGCCGAGCTCGAGCAGCGCACACGCGCCCGCGAGGTCTTCTCGGAAGAAACCACTGACGTCCGCGAACGCACGCGCTGCTCGCGATGCCCTCACGCGTTCAGCGAGCCCGAGACCGGCGGACAGTCACCTGGCCGCGCATGGTGTCGGCGCTGCGAGCGCGACCGTAGGCGCCGCTGCAGGCACGCCGCGAGGGGGACGCCTCGGTGAGCAGCCGCACCTCAACCGAGCGGTTCTCGGCGATCCCACGCCGTGTCGACGAGGCGATCGATCGCGAAGAGCTAACGCCGCGCCAGGGAAACCTCCTGAAGCGGCTGATCTACCGATGCGGCGCGGAGAGCCAGACGTCTTTCACGCTCGCTGAGCTCGCCGAGTGGTTGCGTGGCTGGGAGTTGACCCTCGAGGCCTTACGGCTCGATCTGAAGGCGCTCGAAGAGGCCGGTTGGATTTCTCTTGGCTCGCCAGGCCCCGGCCGAAGCGCCTGGAAGCTGACTCTCGTTGGAGCGGCCTTGGAATTCAATTCCAAAAGCGGCGAGGGCCGGTGCAGCGGAGCGACGCTTCTCAAGCCGGATTCCGAGGCTTCTCAATCTCCAACGGCTGACGGCACCTTTTCGACAGACACAGACACAGATACAGACGAAGACCAAGAAAATCTCTCTGCAGCCGCGGCCGAGTCGAACGAGAGCTACGCGGCCGAGGTACGAGCGATCTGCGCTGCGCTCCCCCAAGTCGAGCCGATAGCTGCACTGCTGAGCGAGCTTCCCGACCGCGACAATCTGACGCAGGACGTCTTTCGCCGCGAACTGCCCGACCTCACGCAGCGAGACGTTGCCAGCGCCCTCCGCCGGCTCCGCTGGAGGAATGACCAGACGACCGCCGGAGAGCGCGCACCGCTCCGCTCCGAAACCGCCTACGTCCTCGACTATCTGAAGCGCTTGAAGCGCGAGAGAGCGGCGTGAGCGGCCGCGACCAACTCCTAGCGAGGCTTGACGAAGCCGATGCCGCGATCGACGCCGGCCGCACACGGATCGCCAGCCGGAAGCTACGCGACGCTCGCGCGCTCGCTGTTCTCCTCGTTCCCGTCCCTCCCCAGATCTGCCCGGAGTGCGAGCTCGGAGGCGGCCACCACGTCGAAGGCTGCACCTACACGACGGGAACGGCCGCGGCGCCGTGAGGGTGCTCGAGGAGCGACTCCTGACCGCACGCGAGCTCGGCGAGCTCCTCGGCTTCGCCGCCGGCACGATCGTTGACTGGGCCGAGCGCGGCGAGCTGCCGTGCTTCAAGCTCGGCGGCCGTTTGCGCTTCCGCGAGACAGAAGTCGTCGACTGGCTCGAAGCGAAGCGTGTTGACCATCGACCGCCGGAGGTGTCATGATCGCAGCGTGGCGTGGGATGAGGCCCCAGCCGCACCATCATCGGACCGCTGTAGGTTGCGGGACGCCGCCGTGCGCTCCCGGGCCTCATCCGGGCTGCGCCGGCGGCTTTCCGCACCAAGGGAGGCGAGCACGTGGCCACTGACTTCAACGATCGCGTCGCAGTGCTGCAGGAGCACATCGTTGGCTCTGGGCACCAAGCGCGGACAGCGAACGACTGCCTAGACGTAGCCGAGCAGTGCCTCGCGGACGGAAACGAGACCCGGGCTCGGGTCTGGCTCAGCTTCGCGTGGATCAGACGAGCGCTCGAGGAGCTCGAGGAGTTCACGGGCGAGGAGCTCGAAGCGGAGGACGAAGACGATGCCTGCTAGGCAGCGCGGCAGCGTCGTCCGTCGTGACGCGACGTGGGAGGCACGCTGGTACGACGAGACCGGCCGCCGACGCGCGCTGAGCGGCTTCGAGACGAAGACGGCCGCGCTCGACTGGCTCGACACGAAGCTGAAGGAGGTCGTCGCGCTCCGGCGCGGCGACCTCCTTCCCGCCTCCCACCGGCCGAAGACGGTCGGTGAGCTCTGCGACCTGTTCCTCGAGCGGCACGGAGCCACGGTCGACGTCGCGACGAAGAAGAAGCTCACCCGCGAGCTCCGCCAGGCGCGAAGCGTCTTCGGTGAGCGCCACCCGGACAGCCTCCATCGACTCGAGATCGAGGACTGGCGGGCGACGATCTCGCGCGGATCCCGTCACAACGTCTTTCGCGCGTTCCGGCAAGCGCTCGCCTGGGCGCACGCTCGCGGCCTCACCGAGCGGGAGCCGTCCGCCGGGATCAAGAACCCGAAGCCGAAGCGGCACGAGCGGAAGCCGATCGTTCCCTTCGAAACGTGGGACGAGATCGACGCGATCGCCAAGGAGCTCGACGAGCGCTATCGCGCGATCGCCGCCTTCGCCGCGGGCACCGGCCTGCGGCCGGAAGAGTGGATCGCGCTCGAGCGCGACGACATCGACCGCGAGGCGCGGATCGTCCGCGTGTACAAGCGCTTCTCCGGCGGCGCGCTCAAGCAAGGCACGAAGACGGTCCCGGAGCGGTTCGTCCCCCTGCGGCAACGTGTCCTCGACGAGCTCGACGAACACCGGAAGCGTCTCGCCGCGGCAGCGCTCAAGCGTCGCAGCGGCCGGGTGCAGCTCGACTCCAAGCTTCTCTTCCCCGCTCCGCGAGGCGGCTACATCGACATCGAGCGGTTCCGGCTGCGTGAGTGGTACCCCGCGCTCCGTGCCGCGGGCCTCGCCCAGCGTGGCGTTTACACGATGCGGCACTCGTTCGCGACGTGGGCGATCGAGGACGCCTCGATTCCGCTTCCGCAGCTCGCGACGATCATGGGCACGTCGATCCGCGAGATCGAAGACACCTATCGCCGCTGGCTGAGGCGAACGGACGAACGGCTGCTCGCCGCGCTCGACGCCTACGACGCTGCGGCGACTGGGACGGCCCTAGGAGGCTGAGGCGTCCGGGTCGCTGCGGAGGATGGACGCGTCATGGCGACCGCCCAAGACGAGCGCGGCAGCGTCGGGCAGGGCGGCTGTGGTCAGTGAACGGCCCGCAACCTGCGCGGCTGTCCGGTAGCCGGCCGCAGCTGCCGCCTCGGCGAGCGATGAGGTCAAGCCAGGGAATTGGGAGCGAGCGGTCATCGATCGGAGATCTGCGCGAAGGGCCGCGACATCCTCCTGCAGCTCGGCTAGCGCGATCTCAGTGGGGTCACCACTCGCACGTCTCGCTTTCAACTCGAGCGCGACCGAGATGGGCGTCTCGATCGGCTCCCCAGCCGTCGCAGCCTTGGCGAATTCCTGAAGCTCGGCGACATTCCGCTCGAGCTGTCGGGGATCTTCGAGGGTGTAGAAGACCGTGCGCATCGCCTTCACGTCGAAGGGCAGCTCCTGGTCGCTTCGGATCAGCTGCACGAGCGGCTTCCGGGCGACGTGTCGCACGGCAAGTTCGTAGAACACGTTCGCGTGTCCATCGCTCAGGTCGGCCACAACGAGGTCGGCCTCGACGATGCGCGAGATGATGTGGTTCGTGATGATGCCCGGTGTCGCCTCCTCGTCGGCCCGCCGCACGTCGTAAGACAAGGGCCGCGCCTCGAGTGCGGGCCTGATCAGGTACTCCAGTACGTTGTCGGCGCGGTACCGGAGGTCAGAGTCTTTCGGCCCGATCGGCGACACCACAAAGCACAGCTTCTTCGTCGTCCTCGCTCTCGCCACGGCCTCCCCTCCGTCACTCGTTTGGGCACGGATCGGGCACGGATTCCGCTCGATCTGGCTATGCGGATGAGAGGACTTGAACCTCCACGGGGTTGCCCCCACACGGACCTGAACCGTGCGCGTCTACCAATTCCGCCACATCCGCGCGGAGCGACAGTGTAGCCGCGTGCCCGGCGCCCGACCCGGCGCGAACGCACGTACCATGCCGCCTCTTGCGTCGATCCCCCCTCCCGTTCGCGCTTGCTGTCGGCGCCGCTCTCGCCCTGCTCGCAGGGGGAGGAGCAGCCGCTCTCCCGCGACCGCCCGAGCGCCTCGTGGAGGTCGTCGTCACGCTGCCGCAGCCCTCGCTCGCCGTGGAGGTCGCACGCAACCGCACGCTCGCGGCCGCCGTGCGCCGTCGCCACTCGGTCGCCGTCGGCACGCCTGCCGCGGTTTCCTACCTCCGCACGTTGGCGGCCGCGCAGCGCACGCTGTCGGCCCGGCTCGCCGTCGCCGTTCCGGCCGCCCGGGTCCGGTGGCACTACGGCGTGGCGCTCGACGGCGTCTCCGTCGTCCTCCCCGCCTCGGATCTCGCACGCCTGCGCGCGATCCCCGGCGCAACGGTCTGGCCGACCGTCACGTACCACGCGCTGCGGGGCACGACCGCGTCGGCCGCCCTGGCGACGCTCGTGAACCGAGGCCCGGCCCTGATCGGCGCGTCCTCGCTCTGGGGCCCCACCCTCGCCACCGCCGGCCAGGGCATCAAGATCGGCCTCGTCGACGACGGGATCGACCAGGCGCACCCCTACTTCAGCCCGGCAGGCTTCTCGTATCCGGCCGGCTTCCCGAAGGGGAACACCGCGTACACCTCGCCGAAGGTCATCGTCGCGCGCGCGTTCCCGTCGCCATCGACGCACTGGAAGTACGCGGGACGGCCCTTCGATCCGAGATTCTCGTTCCACGCCACCCACGTCGCGGGAATCGCGGCGGGCGACTACAGCACGCCGACGGCGCCCGACGGCAGCTCTCCCATCTCGGGCATCGCGCCGAAGGCCTACCTCGGCAACTACAAGGCGCTGACCGTGCCGACGAGGGCCTACGGCCTCGACGGGAACTCCCCGGAGATCGCCAAGGCGATCGATCAGGCGGTGGCGGACGGGATGAACGTGATCAACCTCTCCATCGGGGAGCCGGAGGTGCAGCCGCGCCGGGACATCGTCGTCAAGGCGCTCGACGACGCCGCGGCGGCCGGCGTCGTCCCGGTGGTCGCGGCCGGAAACGACTACGACGTGGCCGGCGCCGGATCCGTCGGCTCGCCGGCGAACGCGCCCGCCGCGATCACGGCCGCGGCGTCGACCCTGGGCGGCGACGGGACGCACCCGGACCACATCGCGGATTTCTCCTCCGGCGGGCCCACCCCGGTCTCGCTCCTGCTCAAGCCGGACGTGACGGCGCCCGGCGTCGACGTCCTCTCCTCCGTCCCGACGCACGACTTCGAGACGCTCGACGGGACGAGCATGGCCGCGCCGCACGTCGCGGGAGGCGCCGCCCTCCTCCTCCAGCGCCATCCGGCCTGGACGGTGCAGCAGGTGAAGTCCGCGCTCGCGTCGACGGGCGCCCTCGTACATCCGACCGGGGCCACGGGCGAGGTGTCGGTGCTGCGCGAGGGAGGGGGCCGGATCGACCTCGTCCACGCCGACCGGCCGCTGATCTTCACGGACCCCACCTCGCTCGGCTGGGGTCTCGTGCGCCGCACGTTCTCGGGAACGAAGCAGCTCTCGACCGCCGACGCCGGCGGCGGCAGTGCGCCGTGGAGCGTGACGATCGCGGCCCAGTCGATGCCGGCGGGCGCCAAGCTCGTGCCTGAGCAGACGACGCTCGTCGCCGGAGGATCGGTGGCGCTGAGGCTCACGGTGTCGCCAACGGCCAGACCCGGCGACGGAGCGGGGTTCGTCGTCCTCAGGCGCGGCGGCGACGTCCGCCGGATCGCGTTCTGGTTCCACGTCGAGGTACCGGAGCTCGCGCTCGACCCGCATCGGATCCTGC
Organism: Gaiellaceae bacterium; assembly: GCA_035252585.1. GTDB lineage: Bacteria > Actinomycetota > Thermoleophilia > Gaiellales > Gaiellaceae > Palsa-739. Next base: position 12,762 of record DATFCX010000032.1, on the reverse strand, counting down.
GCACGCCCGGCGTATACCGCGGCGACACGGCCGGGAAGGCGTCGCACGTCTCGTCGTATCGCTACCCCGAGCGCGGCCTTGCGCCCGGCGTGCGGACACGGCTCGGTGGGCCGGAGCAGGTGTTCCGCTTCACGCTGCGCCGGAAGGTTGCGAACTTCGGCATCGCGATCGTCAGCCGGGCGCACGGCGTCGCAGTCTCACCGCGCCTCGTCGCCGACGACGACGAGAACCGGGTCGTCGGCTACACCGGAATCCCGGCGAGCCTGAACCCGTACCAGGGATTTGCGAGCGCGGAGCCGATCGTGGCGGCGGTGCTGCCCGATCCCGGCACGTACGAGTTCGTGTTCGACACGCCGACGGGCAAGAGGCCGGGCTCGTTCAGGTTCCGGTTCTGGATCAACGACACGTCACCCCCGTCGATCCGGCGCCTCGGCAGGACGGACGCGGTCGGCCGGCCGATCCGCTTCGCCGTCCGGGACGCCGGTTCCGGGGTCGATCCGCGATCGCTCCGTGCGACTGTCGACGGCCGGTCGGTGCGTCTGGCCTACGCGCACGGCGTGCTCTCGCTCCGCGCCGGGGGGCTGCGTCCCGGCAGGAACGCCGTGGTGGTCACGGCATCCGACTTCCAGGAGACGAAGAACATGGAGGACGTCGGGCCGGTGCTGCCGAACACGCGCGTCTTCCACACGACCGTGACGTTGCGCCGCTAACCCCCGCCGGATCTGTCAGTCTCACCCGGCCCGGTGAGCGCAATTCCCGAGAAGCTGGATCTCGTACTGGTCAGGCGCCTGCGTCAGGTCGTGGGCGGCGAGGTCGCGACCGAGTCCGAGCTGCGGGCTCTGGCCGGCGACGCCGACGGGTGGATCCGGGCGACCGAGGCGCAGCTCCACGCCGCCGAGGACCGCCTCGCCCGCCTCAACGCGGACCCGGCCAGCCCCCTCGCGGAGATCGCAGCCGAGGTGCGCCGCGTCGAGGCGCTCTCACGCGAGCTGGCGGAAGCCCGCCGCCTCGTCCAGGGCCTGGAGCGCCGGACGCGGGAGCTGCGGACGGCGTGGCTGAAGCACCATGCCGACTCCGGCTCGCCGTTCAGCTAGCGCGAGCGGCGTTCGCGGTCGTCGATCGTGGGGAGGTTGGCGAGGTCGCGCTCGACGCTCGCCGCGAACTCGTCCGCCTCGTCGTCCCGGTCGTCCCGGACGAGCCGAAGGCTGGCCTTCCGCCTCGCGCGCTGCCGGCGACGACGGGAGTCGACCCCGAACCGCTCGCCGAGCCGCGGCCATTCAGCGCCCGCGACCAGTACGACAGCGACCGCGAGCAAGGCGATGTACAGCCAGCTCACCCCGCGAGTCTAGCGCAGCGCCGGCGGCCCCGAACTACCCGTGTTCGAGTGCCTCCACCTTTTCGCGGAGGTAAGCGAGGTACGGCTCGGCGTCGAGCGGCCCGCCCACGACACGCTCGAGCAGCTCGGGCGGCTCGAAGGCGCGACCCCAGCGGTGGACGCGCTCTCGCAGCCACTCGCTCAGCGCGCCGAACTCTCCCCGCTCGAACTCTCTGTCGAGGTCGCCGAGCTCGTCGGTCACGCGATCCCAGAGCTGCACCGCCATGACGCTGCCGATCGCATACGTGGGGAAGTAGCCGAAGCTGGAGTCCGACCAGTGGATGTCCTGCAGCACGCCCTCGACGACGTCGGCCGGCTCGACGCCGAGATACTCGCGGAGCTTCGCGTCGAAGGCCTCGGGCAGGTCCGCCGGAGCCACGCTGCCTGCGAGCATCTCCCGCTCGAGCTCGAAGCGGAGGACGATGTGGAGGGGGTACGTGACCTCGTCGGCGTCCACCCGCACCGGGTTCGGAGCGACCCGGTTGAGCGCCCGGAGGAAGTCGTCGAGCGCGACGTCCCCGAACCCGTCGGGCAGCAGCTCCTGCAGGCGCGGGTAGAAGAAGCGCCAGGTCGAGAGGCGCCGCCCGACGATGTTCTCCCACAGCCGGCTCTGGGACTCGTGGAACGACGACGAGGCGCCCTCGCCGAGCGGCGTGCGGAAATACCGCTCGTCCACGTGGCGCTCGTACTGGCCGTGCCCGAACTCGTGCATACACGAGAGGATCCCCATCAGGTCGTCGCGGTTGAAGCGCGCGGTGAGGCGGATGTCCTTCTCGGACATGTTCGAGGTGAACGGGTGCACGGTGTCGTCGAGCCGCCAGGCCTGGTCGTCCATCCCCCAGCGCTCCAGCAACTCGAGGGAGAACTGCCGCTGCCGATCCTCCGGGAAGTCGCCGTGGACGCACGAGTCGTCGACCGGATGCTCGATCCCGGCGACCAGCGGAACGAGCTCGGCCTTGAGCCGCGCGAAGACCGACTCGACCGCCGTCGTCCGCATGCCCGGCTCGTGGTCGTCGAGGAGGACGTCGTAGGGGGCGTCGAACGGCTCGTGGCAGGCGACGTACTCGTGCGTGAGCGCGATCCGGCGCTCGAGGTGCGGGCGGAAGATCTCGAAGTCGGCAGCCTCGCGCGCCTCGAGCCAGGCGCGATAGCCGAGCGACGCGGCGCGGCTCATCTCCGCCTGGAGGTCGCTCGGGACGCGGCGCTTCTTCTCGAAGTCGCGGCCTGCGACGCGGACGACGCTCGCCTCGAACGACTCCGGATCCGCGCCGGTCCCGACCTCCCGCAGCTCCTCAAGCAACGCGCCGAGCTCGGGAGCCGTGGCGAGCTCGTGCGCGAGTCGGGCCAGCGTCCCGAGCTGCTCGGCGCGCGCGGGAGCGCCGAGCGGAGGCATCTTCGTCTCCAGATCCCAGCTGAGCAGCGAGCTCGCGTGCTCGAGGTCGTAGATCTCGCCGAGGCGCCGCAGGAGCTCGTCGAAGCGGGAATCGGCCACGGAGCCGGGAGCCTAGCGGCGCCGCAGCTCGAGCCGGCCCGTGACCGCGCGACTGAACAGTCCCTTAAATCCCCGGATCCTCGAGAGCGGACCTTTTAGGTTCGAGTCCACCGTCTCGAAAAGGGGGGCTATCCCATGCGGTTCGTACGCCTGGCCGTGGACCTGCTGCTTCTCGGCCTGATCGCCGGTTCGACTGCTCTCGGCTCGTCGGGCACCAGCGGGGCGCTCGAACACGTTCCGCCCGCGAGTCTGATCGGCCATTCCACCTCGCTCAACTGGTCAGGCTACGCCTCGATCAAGTCGACCTTCGACGACGTCAAAGGCAGCTGGATCCAGCCGGCTGCGAAATGCAACGGCAAGTCGACGTACTCCTCGTTCTGGGTCGGTCTCGACGGGTACAGCTCGAGCACGGTCGAGCAGCTCGGAACCGAGGCCGACTGCTCGAAGGGCAAGCCGGTCTACTACGCGTGGTGGGAGATCTTTCCCGATCCGTCGCGCATGATCAGCCGCTTCGTCGTCACCCCGGGCGCCACCTACACCGCGCAGGTCCAGTTGGTCGCCGGCGACCTGGAGCTCACGCTCTCGGGCGGCGGGAACCAGCCCTTCAGCCTCAGCACCGGGCAGGGAGCTGCGTCGCTCAGCTCCGCCGAGTGGATCGCAGAAGCGCCGTCGATGTGCTCGAAGACCTGTCGCGAGCTGCCGCTGACGAACTTCGGCACCGTGAACTTCAACGGCGCCTCCACCAACGGAAGCGCCATCGACGACAGCGCCTGGAGCTTCGATCCGCTGACGATGGTCACCGGTAACGGAACAGCGAAAGCGGTGCCGAGCAGTCTCAGTCAGAACGGTTCCGCCTTCTCCGTCACCTGGCACCACGACTGACGCGGGCTAGCTCCCCGGGTTGGACTCGAACCAACAACCCTCCGGTTAACAGCCGGATGCTCTGCCAATTGAGCTACCGGGGATTGGCGGCGGCCATTGTAGCCGGGAGGAGTCGCGGCGACGGTGCTCGGCGCTGAGCCCGGCCTTAGACGGAAAGGAGTATCCGGTCAGCTTTCTCGAGTCTCGCGGCCGAGCGGCAACACCAGCGAGCAATATCCGTTCAGCAGCGTGTAGCCGCTGTCGGTGTACAACCGGAGAGCAGGGTCGTTGTCTGCCTCGGTCTGCAGGACGAGGCGCAGCGCGCCCGACGCGACTGCAGCGGTCCGGACGGAATCGAGAAGGGCGCGACCAATTCCCTGGCGCCGATGCTCCGGCAGGACGAAGAGGTCTCGGATCTGCCAGAAGTGCTGGAGCCGCACCGACGCCGGAACCTCCATCGTGAGCGCGAACCCAAGGAGCGTCCCGACGTCCTCTGCAACAAATGCGCGCAGGCGACCTCTGCCGAGGTTCTGCTCCAGCCACTTCGCCGACCGTGGGACATCGGAAGCCTCGCCGTAATGAACGCGATACCGATCGAAGGTCCCTGCAAGAGCGTCGATTTCACGGCGCTTCGGCGCAGTCAGAGTCCGCACAAAGACCGGCTTTCCGGGGCCCATAGGCTCGGGAGTCAGGCGAAGGCCCTGATCTCGTCACGAAGCTTCGCGAGCGCCTGCTGGAGCTCGACGAGGCGCTCGCCGTCGGCGTCCGCGAGCTCCCTCTGCAGCCCTCGCTCCCGCAAGCGGAGGAGGAGCTGGGTCGCCGTCTCGAGCGTGATCTCCTCCTCGTCCTGGAGCGCGTAGAGCTCGGCGAGCAGAGCCGTCAGATCGCCGTCGCCGGCCTCCTGGCCCAGCAGGTACGCCCGCGCTCGCCGGTGGAGCTCGTCGTCGAAGTGCTCCGGGCCGAGCAGCTCGAGCTCCGGCAGCAGAGACTCGTGACCCGCGACGCCGGCGAGAGCGCTCCGCTCCAGGCGCAGCCCCGCGTCGAGAAGCCGCGGCGAGACGACACCGGCGGTGCGCGCGCTCCCGCGGGCCGGCGCGAGGCCGGACTGCGTCTCCGGCGGGAGGTCGAGAAGGTCGGCGGCGACCCGGATCGCCTCCAGATGCTCCGGCGAGTCGGGCAGCGAGGTGAGGAAGGAGCGGATGGCCGCGAAGGCCGCCTGTGGATCCGTAGCCCGCGCGTGCTCGAGCCGTACGCGGTGCACCGGGTAGCTCACCGGCCTCGCCAGGCGCTCCTGGAACGCGGCCGGATCGTCGGCCGGATCCGTCCCCGGCGGCAGCGGGACGACCCGAACGGTGAAGCCTTCGCGGACCGCGAGCTCCATCCCACGCAGCGTCGCGTCCTGGCCGGCGGCGTCCGAGTCGAAGCAGAGGAAGAGCCGCTTCGTCAGCCGCGCTAGCTCGCGGAGCTGCGCCTCGGTGAGCGCGGTTCCCATCGAGGCGACGACGGGCGCGAAGCCGGCCTGCCGCAACGCGATCACGTCGGTGTTCCCCTCGACGACCACCCCCCGGTCCTCCCGGGCGATCGCCTGCCGTGCCGTGTCCAGCCCGTACAGGAGGTCGCCCTTGCGGAACAGCTCGCCCTCCGGCGAGTTGACGTACTTCGCCTGCAGCGGGTCGTCGTCGTGCAGCTTTCGGGCCTGGAACCCGCGCACGCGGCCGCGCGCGTCCGCGAGCGGGAAGACGATGCGGCGCTGGAAGTAGTCGTTGCCACGGCTGTTCGCTAGGCCGACTGCGCGCAGCTCGTCCTGGGCGTAGCCCTCCTGGAGAGCGCGCGAGGCCAGCCGAGCCGCTCCCGGCGCGTACCCGAGCCGGAACTCGCGGCAGACTTCCTCGCCGAGGCCGCGCGAGCCGAGGTACTCGCGCGCGCCGGCACCCAACTCGGAATCCCAGAGCACGCGCCCGTAGAACTCGGCGGCCCGCTCGAGCAGCGCCCGCAGGCGGTCCTCGCGCCGCCGCTTCTGCTCCTGCTCCGGCGACGCCTCCTCGTACTCGAGCTCGACGCCGAAGCGTCGGGCGAGCAGCTCGATCGCGCCGACGAAGTCCAGGTTCTCCGTCTTCTCGACGAACGTGATCGCGTCGCCGCCCTCGCCGCAGCCGAAGCACTTGAAGGTGCCGCGCGCCGGCGAGACCGTGAAGCTCGGCGTGCGCTCCTGGTGGAAGGGACAGAGCCCCTTGTACGTGCTGCCCGCCTTGCGGAGGCGGACGACGTCCTCGACGAGCGGCAGGATCTCCATCGCCGCCTTGACGCGCTCGACCGAGTCGTCCTTGATCCGCGCCACCGTCAGTCCAGCTCTGCGGCGTAGGAGAGCGCGAAGCGGTCGGTCATGCCGGCCAGGTAGTCGGTCGCTGCCTCCGCGTCCATCCCGCGCGAGTCGACCAGCTCCTCGAAGATCCGCCGCACCGCGACCCGCGCCGGGCCGTGGTCCTGCGCGAGGTAGACGCGCTCGAACATGAAGGCGCGGAGGGCCAGCATCGCGTCGCCGATCTCGTCGCTCTGGACGATGTCGCCGGCGCGCGCCGAGCTCTCGACCACGTCGTGGACGAGCGTGTCGATGCGGCGCGAGCCCGTGTCGCCGAGCAGCGCGATGGGCTCTTCCGGCAGGTCGTGGGGATCGAGATGCCCCGCCCGGACGGCGTCGTCGATGTCGTGGTTGATGTAGGCGAACCGGTCGACGAGGCGCACGATGCGGCCCTCGAGCGTCTCGGGCTCCTCCGGCCCGGTGTGCTTGAGGATCCCGTCTCGCACCTCCCACGTGAGGTTGAGCCCGCGGCCGTCGCGCTCGAGCCGCTCGACGACGCGCAGCGAGTGCTCGTTGTGGCGGAAGCCGCCGAGGTGTCGCTCGCGCAGCAGCTCGTCGAGCGCGTCCTCGCCGGCATGGCCGAACGGCGGGTGGCCGACGTCGTGGCCGACCGCGATCGCCTCGGTGAGGTCCTCGTTCAGGCGCAGCGCCCGCGCGACCCCGCGCGCGATCCCTGCCGCCTCGAGCGTGTGCGTGAGGCGCGTCCGGAAGTGGTCGCCCTCGGGGTCGACGAAGACCTGCGTCTTGTGGCGCAGACGGCGGAAGGCCTTGGAGTGGACGATCCGGTCGCGGTCGCGCTGGAACGGCGTACGCAGGCGGCATTCCTCCTCGGGAGCCTCGCGTCCGCGCGTCTCGTACGAGCGCACCGCGAGCGCAGAGAGCCACTGCTCCTCGTGCTCGCGAACCGCGTCGGCGAAGCCCTCCGCGACCTGTCCGGCGATCTCGGCCATCCCCGGCCAATCTAATCCGTACCGCGGCCCGAGGCACAGTGACTGCAGCGACGACGATCGGCGGCCAACGCGTGCGCTTTCTGGGCTTCTCGGGGGCGCGGGCCGGAACCGTGCCGGACCGGATCTACGGCTGGATGCGGTGCCGCGTCCGCAGCTGACGATCCCCCGCGGCCGGAACCATGGATACTTGCGGCGATGCGCCTGCGCCGCCGTCCCGCCGACCAGCCCGTCGTCGTCTGCGGCTCGGGCAGCCGCCGGCTCGGCGGCGCGATCTGCGCAGAGCTCGGCGTGCAACCGGCCGCGGGCGGAGACGATGCGCTTCGCCGAGGGCACGATCTTCGTCCGGCTGCTCGAGAACGTCCGCGGCCGCGACGTCTACGTCGTCCAGTCGACGATCTACCCCGCGAACGACAACGTGGTGGAGCTGCTCTTCTGGCTCGACGCGTGCCGGCGGGCGAGCGCCGCCTCCGTGACAGCGGTCGTGCCGTACTTCAGCTACGGCAAGGGCGACAAGAAGGACGAGCCGCGCGTCTCGATCAGAGCGCGCGTGCTGGCCGACGCGATCGAGGTCGCCGGCGCCGACCGCGTCGTCACGATGGATCTGCACGCGCCGCAGATCCAGGGCTTTTTCCGCGTGCCGGTGGACGACCTGTACGCGATGCCGATCCTCGTCGACGCGATTCGGCGGGCAGGCGAGCGCGATCCGGTAGTCGTCTCCCCGGACTCGGGCTACGCCAAGATGGCGCGGCGCTTCGCGCGCAGGCTCGGCGGCGGGTTCGCGCTCGCGGACAAGACGCGCTCCGGCCACGACGAGGAGGCCGAGGTGTTCGGCCTGCTCGGCGACGTCGCCGGGCGCGACGCCGTGCTCGTCGACGACTTCGTGGCGTCGGGCGGGACGCTGGTGGAGGCGGCCGAGCGGCTCGTCGAGCGCGGCGCGCGATCGGTGATCGCGGCGGCGACGCACGGGCTCTTCTCCGGGGACGCCGCGACAAAGCTCGCCACGAGCCCGATCGAGCGGGTCATCGTCACAAACACCGTCGAGAGTCACCCGCAGCCGCTCGGCGAGCGGATCGAGGTCGTGTCGGTGGCCGGGCTCTTCGCTGAGGCGATCAAGCGCATCCACGAGCGCGAGAGCATCAGCGTGCTCTTCAGAGAATGATCGGGACCGTGCCGCCGTCCGCGCTCCACGCGGCGCCGGTGACGTAGCTCGCCAGCGGCGAGCAGAGGAACACGATCACCGCGGCGATCTCCTCCGGCCGGGCGAGGCGACCGAGCGGGCGCCCTGCCGCGACCTTGGAGAGCACCTCGTCGCGGTCGCCCTGCTGGTCGGCGAGGCCGCCCTCGCCGAGCCAGGCGCCGGTGGCCGTCGGGCCCGGCGTGACGGCGTTGCAGCGGATCCCGTCCTTCGCATACAGGTCGGAGACCAGCCGGGAGTATGAGAGCAGGGCGGCCTTCATCACGGAGTAGTCCGGCATGCCGGTGGACGGCCGCTTCGCAGCGGTCGAGGAGACGTTCACGATCGTCCCGGCGCGACGCTCGCGCATGTCCGGGAGCGCTGCCCGCGTCGCGCGCACGGCGCTGAGGAGGTTGATCTCGAACGAGGCCTGCCAGATCTCGTCCGTCACGTCCTCGAGCTTCCGGATCTCGCTGTAGCCGACGTTGTTCACGAGCACGTCGAGCCGGCCGTGCCGTCCGATCGTCTCCCGCACCACGCGCTCGGGCTCTCCGGGCTGCGAGAGGTCGGCCCGGACGTCGCCGCCGCTGCGGCCGGTCGTGACGACGGTGGCTCCCTCGGCGCGGAGCAGCTCCGCCGTCTCGAGGCCGATCCCGCCGGTCGAGCCGGTGACGAGGCAGACGCTGTCGGCGAGCCCGAGGTCCATGGCTGGCTAGCGTAGTCCGTCATGCCCACGCTCCTGCTCGTTCGCCACGGCGAGACCGACTGGAACGCCGACGGCCGCCTGCAGGGCCAGACCGACCGTCCGCTGAGCGACTTCGGCCGCCGGCAGGCGCAGCAGCTCGCCGACGAGCTGGCGGACGAGGAGCTCGAGGCGATCTACTCGAGCGACCTCTCTCGCGCCCGCGAGACAGCGGAGATCGTCGGCGAGCGGCTCGGGCTGCCGGTCGTGCTCGACCCGGAGCTGCGTGAGAAGGACTGGGGCACGTGGGAGGGTCTGACCGCCGTCGAGCGCGACCGCGTCGAGTTCGTGGGCGAGTCGACCGACGCGCACCAGGAGCGGATGCTCCGGGCGCTGCGACGGATCGCCGCCAACCACTCCGCCGGCGATCGCGTGCTCGTCGTGACGCACGGCGGCTCGATGCGGCGAGTCCAGACCGCCGCGCTCGGCTGGGCGTTGCCGGTCGTCGAGAACTGCGGCCGTTGGCTCTGCACCTGCGAGGGCGGCGCCTTCCGCGCGCTCCCCTAGCTGCTGCGGGGCGCCAGCCCGGTGTCGACGAGGAGATCGCCGAAGCTGAACGCCGGCTGCTCGGGCGCGAGCGCGACAAGCCTCGGATCGGGCCGGAAGCGCGTATGCAGGATCGAGTTCGGCGTCTCCCACAACACGCGCAGGAACGTCTGCGCGACGATCCGCCGCCCGACGCACCCGAGCACGCGATCAGCCCGCTGGGCCTCGGCGAGCACGTAGTAGAGCAACGGCGTCCCCGAATCGAAGACCGCGTCGTGGGTCGGGTTCAGCGCCGCCGCGGAGATCACGGGGCAGCCGAGAGCGCGGGCGATGTCCTGCCCCGATGCGAGCCCGTCCCAGTTCCCGCGGGCGAAGTCGCGTGAGATCAGATCGCCGGAGCCGTTGCAGACGGGGTCGGCCGTGGCGGCGCAGCCCGGGATCGTCTCGGCGGGAAGATCGAACAGCGCCGCGCTGATGCTCGGCTGCGTCCGGCGGGCATAGTTGATCCCGGGGTCGTTGGGATCGGCGTCGAGGGCCGGCACGAAGTACTTCCACTGGATCTGGTGTCCGGCCGGGTTCGAGTCGACGCAGAGCGAGATCGACGTACATGCCGTTGTGTCAGCGCCGTTCGGTCCCGGCAGCCAACTCCCACCGGACAGGTCGCCGGTCTGGAAATGCGCGAGGTCGAAGATCGGGACGTTGTCGTCGATGTCGGCGGCGGCCGGGAAGATGTCGTTGATGTGGTAGCTCTCACGTACGAGCGCGTGCCCGAAGCGGTAGGCGCCGACCGAGAACTCGACCGGCGTGAAGCTCGCATCGGGGAAGCTCGGCGTGGCGAGCCTGGCGACGCCGCCGCGAGAGAAGCTCAAATACCTGTCGATGGTTGCTTGCCCCACGTACGCCGGCAGGACGTCGGTGAGCACGATCTCCTGGTAGTAGTCCTCGGTCAGCCGCCTGGCCCGCGCGTAGCCGTCGCCGCGGTCGACGAAGTCGTTGTAGAAGGCGGCGAACGCGGCGGTGACCTGCGAGAGGATCTGGTTCTCGTCGTCGCGAGGCTCGACCAGAACCGCCTGGCCGGTCAGCGGGTCGCGGGCCAGGTCGTAGACGCCGCTGCTCCCGGGCGTCCCCGATACCAACAGGTGCTTGTGGTCGGGCGCATAGAGCTGCGGATCGACCGCCGGCCCGCCGCCGAAGAGGTTGTTGAGGTCGAAGCGGAAGCTCTCGGAGTTGGTCACCGACCAGGGGTTCACGTCGGCCGTGGGCTGCGCGGTCTGGTCGAAATCGAGATTGTGGTCGATGAACTGGCCGAGATAGGTGTACTCGGCGGGGAGCGTCGCGCTGTCGTCGGGACCGCCCCGGTCGATCCCCGAGGGATCGGGCGAGCCGTTCTCCATCGTCGCCGCGAGATCGGCCGCGGCCCGATCGGAGTAGTGGAACGGGGCCAGGTGCGGGAACATCTTCCCGAAGCACATGGCTGCGCGCGGGGCGGTCCCGTCGACGCTCCCGGCCGCGCAGGCCGCGGAGCGCGGAGACGCCTGACCGGCGCTCAGCATGCAGACGATGGCGGCAACAGAGGTCGCCGCGACCAACGACACCATCTTGTGCACCGACGTGCCCCCTTCCTCGCGAAAACGCCGTCCCGCGCGGACGGGCGGCCACCGGCCCGCGTGGTGCACCTCAGCGTAGAGGCAGGATCACGGCGCGGCAACCCACCGCCGGCCGCATCGCTGGGCGGAGCGGCGTGGGCTACGCTCCTCCGCGGTGGAGGACTACACGAGCAAGTACAAGGGGGAGCAGGTCGAGGTGGCGCTCTTCGGCGGCGAGTATCAGGAAGGCGTCCTCACCGCCTACTGCTACGTCGACGAGGTGGCCCACATCGAGCTCAACGGACACATCCTCGTCCCCCTCCAGAACATCGCGTCACTCCACTGCTCGAGCCGCTGCGACGCGCCGCAGAACGAGGACTGGCCGCCGCGCGGGCTGCTCGAGGACGACGGGCAGGAAGACGGCGGCGACGACCGGTAGCGGCTAGGCGTGCTCCTCGCGGCCCGCAACATCCTCAAGTCGTGGCTGCTCGTGCTGGTGCTCGCAGGAGTCTTCGCGTTCGCCGGCTGGCTGCTCGACGGCGTGCGAGGGCTGTCGATCTTCGTCTTCTGCGCGCTGCTCGCCGCCGCCGGCGCGTACTGGACGTTCGACCGCGTGGCGCTCGGGATGATCGGGGCGCGCGAGCTGCCTGTCGGCGAGGCGCCGCTCCTCCACTCCACCGTCGAGCGGCTCGCCGCGCGGGCCGGGATCGCGAAGCCTCGTCTCTATCTGATCCCCGACGGACTGCCGATCGCAGCCGCGACCGGGCGAGGCGTGCGCAGCTCGGCCCTCGCGCTCAGCACCGGCTGCTTCGCGGCCTGCGCGCCGGCGGAGCTCGAGGGCGTGCTCGCGCACGAGATCGCGCATGTGCGGCTCCACGACGTGCAGGTGCAGACCGCGGCCGCGGTCGCCGCGGCGGTGATGCTCGAGACGAGCCGTATCGGCGGCTTCCTCGAGCGGGCGCTCCTCTTCGTGCTCGGCCCGATCGCGGCGGCCTGCGTCCACCTGCTCGTCTCTCCGAAACGCGAGTTCGCGGCGGATCGGTTCGCGGCAGGGCTCTGCGACTCGCCGCACGGGCTCGCCGACGCGCTGACGCGGCTGGAGCAGGCGGCGGAGCTCGTCGAGTTCGAGGGCAGTCCGGCGACCGAGCCGCTCTTCACCATCAACCCCTTCGCCGAGCGCGGCCTCGGTGCTCTCTTCGCCACGCACCCTCCGGTGGGAGAGCGCGTGCGCCGGCTGCGGGAGCTCGATCCGTCCTGGCGCGATCGCATTCAGAGCGAAGCCGCAGCCTGAATTTCTCCACGAAAAAGAGCCGCTTCCGCGGCTCCTTTTCAAAAGATAAATCGGCGGCGACCTACTCTCCCGGGAGGTTGCCCTCCGAGTACCATCGGCCCTGGCAGGCTTAACTTCTCTGTTCGGAATGGGAAGAGGTGTCTCCCTGCCGGTATGACCGCCGAACTGTCAAGGCCTCGCGCACACGCGTGGGCCCTCAAAACTCCATAGCGACTCGACCGGCGTTCAAATCAAGACCTCGGGCAATTAGTACGGGTCCGCTGAACGCATTGCTGCGATTGCACGTCCCGCCTATCAAGGTCGTAGTCTCCGACCGCCCTTACTCCCTCGAGGGGATGGGAGCTCTCATCTCGAGGTGGGCTTCCCGCTTAGATGCTTTCAGCGGTTATCCCATCCAGACGTGGCTAATCAGCAGCGCCGTTGGCACGACGACTGATACACCAGAG
>DATFCX010000031.1:0-45098 GCA_035252585.1 Gaiellaceae bacterium | reverse complement strand
CGGTCGTCGTCGGCCTCGTCTTCTGGGTCGGCTCCTGCCAGGGGAAGAGCAGACACGACGAGTACGCCTCCTACATGAACAGCGTGCGCACGATCGCGCAGAGCTCGGCCGCCACGGGAACCGCGGCGCTCTCGGTCGTGGCGAACAACCCGAAGCTCACGCTCGGCGCGTTGCAGTCGAAGCTCGGGCAATGGTCGCTGCAGCAGCAGCGGAACTACGACGACGCGCTGCGCCTGCGCCCGCCGGCCCCGCTCCAGTCGGCGCACCAGCAGGTGCTGGCGACGCTCCAGCTGCGTGCGATCTCGCTCACGCGCCTCGCCAACATCCTCGCCGACGCAGGATCGAAATCCGACTCGCAGGTCGCCGCTCTCCTGGCGAAGCAGGCGCGGCTCCTGAAGGCGAGCGACCTGGTGTGGGTCGAGCTCTTCAAGCTGCCGGCGACGGACATCCTGAGGAGGCTGGGCATCAAGGGCGTGAGCCCGCCGGCATCCCGGATCGTGACCAATCCCGAGGTGATCACGGCCTTCTCGTTCAAGAAGGTCTACTCCCGGCTGCACGCCACGAACACGAAGGGCCCCGTGACGGGCCTGCGCGGCAGCGAGCTCCTGAGCACGGAGGCCGTCACCGGCGGGCAGGTCAAGACGCTGAGTACGTCGACGACGACGACGGTGAACGTGGCCGCCGACCTGGTCTTCCGGGTCACGTTCAAGAACGGCGGGAACTTCCTCGAGACGAACGTCCCGGTCACGCTCACGGTGAGCGGGGTCGGCAAGCCCGTGACGAAGCGGAAGGTCGTCCTGTCCGTCGCGAAGCAGAAGACGGCGACGGTCCGCTTCGCGAACCTCCCGCTACCGACGTCCGCATTCAGCGCGGCGAGCGCCACCGTGCACGTGAAGATCGGCAAGGTCCCGGGGGAGACGACGCTGAACAACAACGCAGCCGCGTACCCGGTCTTCTTCAGCATTCCCTCGGGCGGTTGACCGTTGAGCGCGTCGGTGGCCGGAGTGATCGCGATCGCGGCTGCGGCCGTCGCAGTTCTCGGCATCGCGATCACGCTCCTGCTCCACGTGCGACTCCGCCGGGTGCGCGCAGCGCAGCACACGCTGCTCGCGACCGGCGGCAGCGACCTCGTCGACTTCGCCGTCTCGCTGCAAGGGCGGATCGACGGGCTCCACCGCGCTGTCGACGACCTCTCCGCCGTGCTCGCGCGGCTCGAGCGACGCGTCGATTCGACGGTGTCGCGGCTGGCCGTCGTCCGCTACGACGCGTACGAGAAATCGGGCGGCCACCAGTCCGCTTCGGTGGCGCTGCTCGACTCCTCCCGCACCGGCGTCGTCCTGAGCGCCATCCAGGGACGCGACTACGCGCGGATCTACGTGAAGGAGCTCGACGACGGTCGCGCCGCGGTTTCCCTCTCGCCGGAGGAGCAGGAGGCCGTCGAGCGCGCGATGAAATCCCGGCAGTAGCCGCTTTCGGCGCTGCTACTTTTCCGCCAGGTTGCAGCACGTTCTTGTTTTGAATGCAAGTTATGAGCCGCTCAACGTGTGCACGGTGCGGCGCGCCCACGTGTTGGTCTTCAAGGGCAAGGCCGAGGTCGTCGAGCGGCTCGACAAGCCGCTGCGCTCGGCCACCGGCAGCTTCATCTGGCCGCACGTGATCCGCCTGCTCCACTACGTGCGCGTGCCGCGGGCGATCCAGCGCAAGATCTCGCGCCGGGCGCTCTTCGCCCGCGACGGCTGGCGCTGCGCCTACTGCGGAACGACGAACGGCCGCCTCACGCTCGACCACATCGTCCCGCGGTCGAAAGGCGGCGAGTCGATCTGGGAGAACGTCGTCACCGCCTGCGCGCCGTGCAACCTGCGCAAGGGGGACCGGACGCTGGAACAGGCCGGGATGGAGCTCCGGACCTCGCCGCGCGCCCCGGCGCCGACGCTCTTCATCAAGCTCGCGGCGCCGCGGATCCCGTCGGGCTGGACGCCGTACCTGCCTGCTACGGCTTAGCGTCGCAGCGGAATCCCATGGGGAAGACGATCGCCAGCGGCTCGGGGAGCGGGATGTCGGCGGTCGCCGTTCTCCAGAGAAACCTGTACCGGACCGGGAAGTCGGTGATCAGCCGGGAACCGCCGCCACGCCAATAGCGGCAATGCGCGTAGACGCCCTTCAGTTCCAGCTCGCGACGCTCGCCGGGCTTCATGTCGAATGGATGGAAGGGGCGCAGAACTCCGGGAAACCCAACCCCCGATGCAGGCCCCGGACCGGACGCCAGCAACCGGTCCGAGAACAGTTGCCTCCCGGGGCCGTAGGACACGCCGACCACTCGCACGGTGAACCGCCCGGTGTTCTGGATGTCGAGGCCGAGCCGGAAGACACCGCCCTTGTGGAAGACGACCGACTCGCCCGTGAAGCCTCCGGGTGCTTGAACAGCAGCAGGCGGGAAGATTTCCGCTCCGCTCTGGAACGCGAGTGGTTGGTAGCTGTCGATCCAGGCGACGGCTCCGATCGCGAGGCCGATGATCATCAGCGCGACGACGGTCAGGATCAGGTTGCGCGGCCGGCGCGCGCGTAGGAACGCGATCAACCCGCGGCGGTGCTCGAGACCCGCGGCCGCGCGCAGGTCGGCCGCGTATTCCTCGGGCGGCCCCAAGCGCTCGCGGAGATCCGTATCGGCGGGGAGCTCGTCCAGGTGGTCGCGGAGCTCCGCGAGCAGATCGCGCCGGGCGCTCCAGGGGAGATCGCGCAGCCAGAAGTCGACAACGCGGAGATAGTCCTCCGGGGTCGGAGCGCGGCCTGTCTGCGGCTGCATGATCATTGCTTCTTCGGCGGGCAGCCTTTGGGGAAGGTGATCGTCAGGGGTTCGTCGAGAGGGATCAGCACCGTTGCAGTTCTCCAGAGGAACCTGAATCTGACGGGGATGGCCTCTCGGACGACTCCGCCGCCGCCCCCTCCCATCCCCGTGGTGCAGGCGTAGACGCCCTTGAAGACGAGCCAGCGGGTTTCGCCGGGCTGGAGGTCGAAGGGACGGAAGCGCTCGAGAGGCATCTCATTTTCGGCCGGGTTCGGCTCGTTCACCTGCAGGTGAGCCTTGAAGAAGTCCGTCACGTCCCTGGGGATGCCGAGTACCCGCACCGGGAACCGACCGCTGTTCCGAATCGTGACGCCGTACAGGAACGGGTGATCTTTGCGGAAGACGACCGTCACGCCGGGCTGTCCGGGCGACGGCTTCGCGTCGAGTGGGTCTTGAGTGGCATTGCCGTACACGATCGGCTGGTAGCTGTCGATCCAGGCGACTGCACCGATCGCGAGGCCGACCACCGTGAGCGTGACGACGGTCAGGATCAGGTTGCGCGGACGGCGCGCGCGCAGGAACGGGATCACGCCGCGGCGCCGGTCGAGACCGGCGGCCGCCCGCATATCGGCCGCGTACTGCTCAGGCGTGCCGAGACCGGCGAGCTCGTCGGCCGGGATCTCGGACAGGTGACCCTGCAGCTCGGAGAGCAGATCTCTCCGTGTTCGCCACGGCAGGTCGCGGAGCCAGAAGCCGACGCGGCGGAGATAGTCCTCTGCCGTCACGTCTGCACCAGCTTCTCGAAGGCGTCGCTGATGCGCCCCCAGCTGTCGGTGCCGGAACGCAGCTGCTCCGTGCCGCTCGGCGTGACGGCGTAGTACTTCCGCGCCGGGCCGTTGTTCGAGGCGGCGAGACGCGACTCGAGGTGTCCCGCCTGCTCGAGACGGCGCAGCGTCCCGTACACCGACGCGTCGCCGACGCCGTCGAACCCCGCGCTCTCGAGCGTCGAGAGGATCTCGTACCCGTACGTCTCGCCGCGCGCGATCACCGCCAGCACCGCCAGCTCGAGCACGCCTTTGAGAAGTTGAGCCTGGTCCACACTATTCTGCGTTGCAGAGTAGCGCGGTACGTGAGGTATTACAAGTCCCCGGCGCCGTGACGGGAGGCGATGCAATCGAGCGCCCAGCCGTTGGCGGCGAGGACGATCTGCTCCGCGAGAATCTCCGGTGCGACGCCGACGTGTTCCTGCGGCACCTCGATCACGACCTGGTGGACCGACGCCTCGACCGCACCGCCGAACTCGTGCCGCTCCTCCGACAGGATCGCAAAGGAAGGCAGGAGGTCCCTGAGCGCCACCGCGAGCTCGTCGACCTCGGCGGGCGTCACGTACCTGCCTGCGAAGACGCCGAAGTTGACGCGGACCTCGATGCCGGGCTCGTCGTGCTTGCGCACGAGGAGCGAGATGGCGGGCTCGTCGATCAGCGGGCTCATGCCGGACCCCTTTATCCGGCAGCCAGAACTCCTAACGCGTCAGCGCCCGCGCGGTTCCCAGCCGAACGTGCGGACGGAGAGGACGAGGCCCGCGACTCCCCAGCCGGCGAGCACGGCGAGCGCCTCGGGTTGCGTCCAGAACGCGTTCCCGTGCAGGTAGACGGTGTTGACGAGCTTGACGAAGTAGGTGAGGGGCAGGACGTCGCCGATCGCACGGAGGACGGCCGGATAGCCGTTGGTCGGACCGAAACCGCCGGACAGGAACGCCATCGGCAGAAGCACGAAGTTGACCACCGCCGACGAGCCTTCGGCCGAGCGGATCGCCATGGCGGTGGCGGTGCCGAGGGCGGCGAACACCGCCGAGCCGATCAGAAGCGTGACGACGAGCGAGCCCGCGTCGGGCGGAAACGGCGTCCCGTAGAGCCCGCGCCCGAGCAGGAAGAGCGCGACCGCCTGCAACGCGAACACGATCAGCGTCGAGACGAGCAGCGCGACGATGTACGTGGCCGGCGGCAGCGGCGTCGAGCGCAGGCGCTTGAGGACACCGCTCTCGCGGCGCAGCACGAGCTGGATCGCGAGCCCGGCGAACGAGGTGTTCGCGCAGCCGTAGCAGACCAGCCCGGCGAGGACGGCCCACCGCACCGGCACGTGCTGGAACTTGTCCGTGCCGCTGTAGAGCGAGCCGAGCAGGACGAGGAGCAGCAGCGGGAAGATGAAGATGAAGAACGCCGCCTCACGGCTCCGCCAGAAGACGAGCTGCTCCGCACGAAGCTGGTGGACGAAGAGCCTCCGGACGGGGCGGCGCATTGCGATGCGAACCGCTTCGGCGCTCACGCCTCGACCCCCGTCTCGTCCTCTTCTGCCGTGAGGGTGAGATAGACCTCCTCGAGCGACGGCCGTCGCACCTGCAGGCCCTCGAGCTCCTCGCCGCGCGCGACGGCCGCGGCTGTCAGCTCGGCGAGCACGCGGGTGGGCTCGTCCGTCCGGACGAGCACGTCGTCGCCGTTCTGCCGGTAGCGGATCTCGGTCTGGACGTCGACGCTCGTCAGCTGGGCGGGCGTCCCGACACGCACGATCTGGCCCTCCCGCAGCACCGCGACGCGGTCGGCGAGCTGCTCGGCCTCGTCGAGATAGTGGGTCGTGAGGAGGACGGTCTTGCCGAGCGAGCGGAGCGAGCGGATCATCTCCCACGCCGCGCGGCGCGCCTGCGGATCGAAGCCCGTGGTCGGCTCGTCGAGGAAAACCAGGTCGGGGTCGCCGACGAGCGCGATCCCGAGATCGAGCCGGCGCTTCTGGCCGCCCGACAACGACTTCACCCGCGCGCTCGCCTTCGCCTGCAGCCCGACGAGCGCGATCACCTCGTCGACGTTGCGCGGCGCGCGGTAGTAGCCGGCGAAGACGGCGTGCGTCTCGCGCACGGTGAGGTTCGGCCACATCTCCGACTGCTGGAGGACGACGCCGATCCGCTCGCGGAAGTCCGGCCCCGGCCGGTCGGGATCGTGGCCGAGCACGCGAACCTCCCCGGCGTCGCGCTTGCGGTAGCCCTCGAGGATCTCGACCGTCGTCGTCTTCCCTGCGCCGTTCGGCCCGAGCAGCCCGAAGACCTCTCCCTCCTCGATCGAGAAGTCGACCCCTCGGACCGCTTCGAGGTTCCCGTAGGCCTTGCGCAGGCCGCTGACCTCGATCGCAGACATCGGCGACGAAGGGTAGACCGCGCGTGACGCTTCGAGACTTCGGTGCCGTATCTTGACCGTGATGAGGCGGGTCGCCTGGTATGGGCTCGTCGCCGCGATCGCCTTCGCGGGAGCCGGCTGCGCCGCCGCCCGCGTCCGCGTCGTCTCCAGCCGGCGAACGCACCACCTGCCGCTGCTCGGCGCGATCGTCGATCCGGCCAACCGGGTCGGGCGGGGGCCGTTCGTCCTCGGCGGCGGCTGGACCGGTGGAGGCGGGAGCGGTCTCTGGGGCGACGGAGGGAGCGGGCCCACCGGGACGAGCCTCGGCTGCCTGGACGACCGGCACTACTCCTACGCGTTCGGAGTCGAGAACACCTCGAGGGCCCCGGTCAGGCTCACCGCGGCGATCGGCCCGAATCCGGAACCCCGGGTCGTCGACCGGGTCGCGACCCAGCTGCGGCTGTCGCCTCGGGAGCGGCGTCCGAGCACGATCGACAACTTCGGCCGCCCTGCGGGCATGGATCTCGTCTTTCACCGCTGGAGCGCGGCGCCGACGAGGCCCGTGACGATCCCGCCGCATCGCATCGCCACCATCCAGGTCAACTTCCTCATGCACCACTGCGGCGCGCTTGCACACGGCCGGACGATCGTCGTCCCAGGCTCCCTCGTCCTCCGCTACCGGCGCTCTGGCAACAGCGGGCGCCAGATGCTGAAGCTGCCGGAGAACCGGTTCGTCGTCGTCGCCGCACCGCAGAAGCGAGCGTGCGCCCCCGTCGCCGGCTCGGGCAGCCTCGTCACCGGCGACCTCGGCTGTGCGTTCGCGCGTCACGCCGCGCCCCTGTGCCGCCCCATGCACAACGAGGGGTGGCTCGGCTGCACCGTCGCGGGCAGGTTCTGGGACTGCGGCCGGTTCGCGGGCCCCGGCTACCCGCTGCTCGAGACGTGCTACCTCCCACAGGAGAAGTCGCACTGGTTCAGCGTGGTCTGGATCGGCCGCGGTCTCGGCATCTGGGGTGCGATCGCGAACCGCCGCTGGAACCTCGGCTGGAACAGGATCGACGCCCGACCCACGACCAGAGGCGTCTGCGAGGACCGCCCCGCCGGGCTGGGTCTCGTCTTCGAGAGCAGCGCGCTGCGCATTCTCCGAGGCAAGGCGATCGCGCGTGTCGCCGCGAATGCGCGTGTGAGATTCGTCCTCCGGAACTACCGCGGCGCCGGGCGCTATTCGGCCGCAGGCTCGGCGCCGCACGGTGGCACGGCCGTCGAGGTCCTCGTCCAGCGGCACGGCGTGACGAGCGCCTCCTACGTCGCGACTGCCGGGCGGCTGACGGTCGCGCACGCCGCGAACGGCGTCATCTTGGGCACGGTCTTCGCCAGCCTCCGCCGGGCCGACGGGACGAAGCGGGCCAGCCTCAACGGCACGTGGAGCTGCCGGATCGGCACCGGCTGACGGACTACAGTCGCGCTGAGTGCCGACCCTCCGCTACGTCTTCGCGGACGTCTTCACGGACGTGCCGTTCGCGGGCAACCAGCTCGCCGTCTTCACGGACGCGCGGGGAATCCCCGAGGAGCAGCTGCAGCCGCTCGCGCGGGAGATCAACTTCTCGGAGACCGTCTTCGTCTATCCGGCGGAGGGCGAGGGCCACGCCCGCATCCGGATCTTCACGCCCACGCTCGAGCTTCCGTTCGCGGGGCATCCCGTGCTCGGAACCGCGTTCGTGCTGGCCGGGCCGCTGCAGCTCGACGAGCTCCGGCTCGAGACCGGCGCAGGCGTCGTACCGATCCGGCTCGAGCGGGACGGATCGCGGATCGCCTTCGGCTGGATGCGGCAACCGGCGGTCACCCCTGAGGAGTTCGCCCGGGCAGACGAGCTGCTCGCGCTGCTCCGTGTCGAGCAGAGTGGGCTGCCGGTGGAGCTCTACCGGCAGGGTCCGGGCTACGTCTACGTGGAGCTCGCCTCGCCGGAGGCCGTGGCGGCCCTGCACCCGGACTTCGCGGCGCTGGTGGAGCTCAATCCCTACGGCACCGACTGCTTCGCGCGCGGCGACGGCGTGTGGAAGTCGCGCGTCTTCGTCCCGGCGCACGGAGTCGACGAGGATCCCGCCACCGGCTCGGCCGCAGGCCCGCTCGCGCTCCACCTCGCCCGGCACGGCCGGATCGAGTTCGGCGACGAGATCGAGATCCGCCAGGGAGTGGAGGTGGGCCGGCCTTCGACGCTCCACGCCGTCGCCCGCTCGCCCGAGGAGGTCGAGGTCGGCGGCTCGGCGGTCGTCGTCGCGCGCGGGGAGTTCCGGCTGTGAAGCGGATCGCCGTGATCGGCTGCTGCTGCGCCGGCAAGACGACGCTCTCGCGCGAGCTCTCGCGACGGCTCGGGGTCCCCCACGTCGAGCTCGACGCGCTCCACCACGACGCGGGCTGGCAGGAGGCGCCGGCCGACGTGTTGCAGGGACGCGTCGACGAAGCGCTAGCCGCCGCGCCCGACGGCTGGGTGGTCGACGGCAACTACCACGGCAAGATCGGCACCTCCGTGCTCGAGCGCGCGGACACCGTCGTCTTTCTCGACATGCCGTTCGGGCTCGCGTTGCTGCGAGTGCTGTGGCGGACGGGTAGCCGCGTCCTCAGTCGCAAGGAGCTGTGGAACGGAAACCGGGAGACGCTCCGGAATGCGCTCTCGCGCGACTCGATCGTCCTCTGGGTCATCACCCAGCACGGCAAGTACCGGCAGCACTGGCCTCCGCGCTACGAGGCGTTGCCCCATCTCCGGGTCGTGCGGCTGCGCTCGCCGCGCGAGGTGCGCAGGTGGGTTCAGTCGATCCAGGCGACGGAGCCGATGTCCGGCAGCTCGAACGGGAGCGAGCGCCAGAACACGCCGCCGTTGGCGGAGACGTAGAGCCGGTTGCGCGCCGCGTAGAGCATCCGGTCGGGATCGTCCTCGGCGATCGCCACCGCGAAGCCTGGCGGGAGGCCGCCGCCGGCCTCGCGCCACGTCGCTCCGCCGTCGTTCGAGAGCATCAGCGGCGGCCGCCGCTCGACGACTGCGACGAGCGTCGCGCCGGCGCGTGCGGCGGCGACGACCCGCGGCAGCGCGACCTCGGGCCGCTCGCCCGCCGGCACCTCGTTCCCCTCGCCGAGCAGCTCCTCGGCCTCGACGTCGACGAGGAACACACCCGCCACGGTGCCGACCGCCGCGATCACGGACGTGTCCTTCCAGGGAACAGATCGTTGCCAAGGAGGGCGCAGACGAGCGCGCTCGCGCGCCGCGCCGCGGAGATCGGCCTGTGGCCGCCGGCCCGCGCACCCAGGTAGGCGACCGAGAAGGCGTCGCCCGCTCCCGTCGGGTCGCCTCGAGCAGGCCTCGCCGCGACGCGCAGGACCGCGTCCCGCGTGAGCACGAGCGAGCCGCGGGCTCCGAACGTCACGACGACCTCCGGCACGCCGAGCTCGCGCAGCTCCTCCAGCTCGGCGTCGCCGAGAATCGCCTGCGCCTCCTCCTCCGCGAGCTTGAGGATCGAGACGTGGCGAAGGAGCGAACGGTCGAAGTCCGCGTCGAGCGTGAGAGGGCCGAGCCGCCGCGCCCGCACCAGCCCCTGGCCGTCGAGCAGCAGGCGCCGCCGCCGGCCGATCCGCTCGAGCGTCTCGGCGGAGAAGTCGTCGCGCAGCAGCGGCGCGAGGTGCACCCACTCGACCCGGCGCAGCACGCCCTCGGGGTCGTCGCTCTCGCTCCACGGCTCCCCGATCGTCTCGACCCGCATCTCTCGGCGCCCGGCGCCGTCGTAGCGGAAGGAGAAAGAGGTCGTCTCCCCCGCCGCCGAGAGCGAGACGGGCAGGCCGAGTGCCGCAAGCCGCCGCAGGTACGAGCGCTGCTCGGGCTCGCCGCATTTCGCAACGACGACCGCCCTCTGCTGGAGCGCCCGCAGCGCGCGGCCGGCGTGCCACGGGCCGCCGCCGATTCGCGAGGCGTGGCCGTCCACGACGTCACGCGCAAGTGGGCCGATCACGGCGAGCGCTCGCACGACCAGCAAGCGTAAGTCCGATGGAGAGGACGAAGGCGAGGGCGAAGCTCGGCAACGAGCCGCCGATCGCTCCCTGGCCAGGATGCGTGTGGTCGACGAGACGGATCCACGACGCGGGCCCGACCGGCGCGAGCCACTGATAGAGACAGAAGCCGGCGAGCCACGCAGCGACCTGCGCGAGCCGGAGCTCCGGAGCGGCGAAAGGGTCGCGCTCGCCGGCTACCCACTGCGCGAGCAGCACGCCGAAGAGCGGCACGAAGAACGAGCCGAGCAGGTAGAGGAAGTCCTGGTAGTGGACGAGGTTCACGACGAACGTTCCGGCCGTCGCCACCGCCGCCACCGCGAGGATGAGCAGCCGCTGCGGCACGCGCGGCAGGACGTTCTGCAGCGAGACCGCAGCCGAGTACACGTTGGCGAACGGCTCCTTCGTCTCGTCGACGCCGAGCGCGACGAGCGCGAGCGCGGCGCCGACCCCGCCGGTCGCGATCGCGTCGATCACGGACGGCGCGTCCGCAAGGCCGCGCGTGAGCAGCAGGATCGCGCCGAGCCCGTACAGCCACACGTTCGGGAGGAAGTAGCCGACCGCGGCTCCCCAGAACGCGCCGCGGCCGCTCCTCGAGAAGCGGGTGTAGTCGGCGGCGAGCGGCAGCCACGAGACCGGCATCGCGACCATCAGGTCGACTCCCTGCCAGAAGCTGAGCCCGCCCTTGCCGGGTCGC
Organism: Gaiellaceae bacterium; assembly: GCA_035252585.1. GTDB lineage: Bacteria > Actinomycetota > Thermoleophilia > Gaiellales > Gaiellaceae > Palsa-739. The sequence continues at coordinate 34,417 of DATFCX010000031.1, read as the reverse complement.
GACCAGAGAGCCGCCAGGTGCGCGTCGTGGAGCGCCCACCACGTCAGGTAGGCGAGCGAGGCGAGGACGACCCACAGCGCGACGCGCTTGACCCACTCGCGGACGAAGCCGACCGGCCCGACCAGCGCGAGCAGCGTAGCCGCCGCGGCGGCCGCGAGCTTCCACGCCCAGAGCGGGCCGTGCACGAGCGCGCGAGCCGCGGTGGCGATGACGAGCACCTCGAAGATCGTCCAGCCGAGGTTCTGGACGACGTTGAGTCCGGTGGGGAGGTACGAGCCCGCGCGACCGAGCGGCGCGCGCAGCAGCACCATGGCCGGCACGCCGGCCTCCGCGCCGATCGCGGCCGCACAGCCGAGGAGCGCGTTGCCGAAGATCCCGCCGACGAGGATCGCGAGCAGCGCCATCGGCAGCGAGAGGCCGGGGACGAGGAACGCCCCGGCGACGAGGACGAGCAGGCTGAGCCCGAGGCTGCTCCACAGCATCCCGTTCTCGAGACCGCCGAGCGTTCGCAGGCGCTCGGGAAACGGCGTGATCCCCCAGGACGGCGCTTTCTCCGGAATCGCTCCTCCCTTCGCCGGCATGACCCGGATCAGGTTCGACGGGTGTGATCTCAGCCGCGCGGCGCGCGGCACCCCGGTCGTCCGAGTGTACGGACCGCGCGGCCGGGAAGGAGCCGCATCGTGGCCGAGCTGCTCACGAACCCGCGCGAGCTGCTTGCGGCACGCCTGCGGCAGATGCTCTGGATCGAGCTCCAGCTGTCCGAGAACGTGCTGCCGGAGCTGCGCGAGGAGGCGCACGCGCCGGACCTGCGGTGGGCCTTCGAGCGGCACCTCCTCGAGACCGAGAGCCACGTCGAGGCGGTGCGCGAGGTCCTGCGCGACCTCGAGGTTCCCGCGGAGCCGGAGGAGAGCCCGGCGTTCGAAGGGCTGGTCGCCGAGCACGAGCGGCTGATGAAGCAGATCCTCGAGGAGGATCGCCTGCTGCGCGATCTCGCGCACGCGCAGGCGGCCGCGGCGACCGAGCACCTGGAGACGGCGGCCTACCAGTCGCTCGCGAGCCTGGCCGAGACGATGGGGGAGGAGACGGTCGCGATCCGGCTGCGCGAGCTGATGGAGCAGGAGCAGCTCGCTCTCGAGCAGGTCGACCGGGCGACCGCCAAGCTGCTCGAGGAGAAGGTCGAGAGCGAACGGATCTAGGCGGTCTGCCCCGGGGAGCGGGCTCCCTCGGGCGCGATCCCGTCGCGCAGCCAGCGGGCGTCCCTGGCGATCTGCTCCTCGGGATCGTCGCCGAGATGACCGGCGGACGAGTCGACCGCCACGATGCAGCCGGGCACGTTCGCCGCGAGCCACTCGCCGTGCGCGGGCGGCACCAGCACGTCCGTCAGGCCGTAACGGATCAGCACCGGAACGGAGACGGCGGCGACGTCGAAGCCCCACGGCTTCAGAAATGCCAGGTCGTCGTCGACCCAGCCGCCGACTCCGTTGGCCGCCTGCTCGGACGTGGACTCGCGGATGAGCTGCACGACCTCGGGACGGGCCAGCTGGGCGCGGTCCGACTCGCTCAGCTCGAAGTCGTCCAGGATGGTGGACGGGTCGATCGCGACGCGCTCCTCCCCGATCCTTTGCTGTTCCTCGAGGTACGGCGTGAGCGCCTCCTCGCCCGCGAGAGCCATGCGCTCCTCCTTGACGTTCTCCTCGTCCATGCCGGCGAACCAGTCGTCCTCCTCCAGGCCCGGAGGGCCGAACGGGGCAACGCCGACGGCGCAGACGGCGCGCACGACGCGGTCGGAGAGGAGCGCCGCACATGCGAGCACGTGCGGGCCGCCGCCCGAGCCGCCCGCCACCCCGAACCGGTCGAGTCCGAGCTCGTCGGCGAGCGCCGCCACATCGGCTGCCTCGTCGGCCACCGAGCGTCCGTGGTGGCGATCCGACCTCCCGTAACCCGCGCGGTCGTGCGTGACGTAGTGGACGCCGACGCGGGAATAGGCGTCCTCGTTCGGCCAGCGGTTGAACCGGCAGCCAGGCGTCCCGTGGAGGCTCAGGATCGGGAAGCCGTCGGGATCGCCCCAGGTCGCGTAGGCGAGCGTGCGTCCGTCCGGGGTCTCGAGGGTGCGCAGCCGTTCTCCCATCCGGCCGAGCATACGCTGCCGGGGGCTACGGGTCCGAACGCGGCTGGCGCCAAGGCCAGCCGAGCAGGACGAGCCCCGCGACGACACAGACGGCTCCGACGACGGCCCAGAACGTGCTGCCGGTCATCGACGACCCCGTGACGGCGCCGGTCCCTTGACCGATCCAGACGGCGCCCGTCAGGAAGAGGACGGCTCCCACCACGCGTCTTGCGACGATCACGATCGCGCACCCATTCCGAGAACCAGTACGCCCGGTGCGTCCCGACGGTTTGCCGCTAGCGCCGGAACCTCGGCGGCTCGAGCGGCTCGACGAGACGAACGAGCCCGCCGAAGCACCGCGGACACGTGGGCATGGCCACGTCGAGCGGCGGCAGATGATCACGGAAGGTGCGCCCGCAGTCGCCGCACCGGAGCAGAGCCCAAGCCGCGTGATTCCGTTCCACACGCTCGTTCTACGCGCCTCCGCTCGCCCATGTCAAGAGATGGGCCTACTCCTAGCTCCATCGTGTGACACCCGGGCGGTCCGCGCCGTATAAGGGAACGAGATGAAGGCACGTCTCGGACTGGCGCTGCTCGTCCTGGCCGGCCTGGCCGCCGCCGGCTGCGGGTCGGGGAGGAAGGCCGGGTCCGACGCGACCACGGTCGTCATTTCGCAGGTGGGGCCGCTCGCGGCCTCGGCGAGGAGCGGATCCTCGTCCGGCCGCGTGTTCGACCTCCAGTTCACGTACCCGCGTGGGTACCACGCCCGACGGTTCACGAGCTGCAGCTTCGAGGTCACGGGCGATCGCAACGGCGGCTGCGACCGCGGTGTCGTGATCGCGAGCTATCCGCTGCGGCCGCAGCCGGAGATGGGCGGCTCCGGCGCACGCTTCTCGGGTAGCGGGGTCGCTCTCGAGCTGTACCGGACGCCTGCGGACAACGGGCCGGCGAACGTGAAGCTCGGCGATCGCAGGTTGTCGCTCTGGCAGTTCAATGCGGCTGACAGAGGACTCGTACTCCCGGGCAGCAAGCCGACGCCTCCGGAGCAGTGGGGAGCCTGGTTCCGGGTGAACGGTGCGAGTTACTGGGCGATCACCTGGGTCGGCAACGCTGCGAAGAAGGCCGATCGCGTGCAGCTCGCCACCATGATCGACTCCGTCCACGCGCGCGGCCGGACGCCACGCGCTCCTTTGCCAAAGCCCGCGCCCGTGGTCACGCGAGTCCTGTGCGGCGGAACCGCGAGTCGGCCCCGCGTGCCGGACGACGCGCTCGTGGGTGCGGCCTCGGATCGGATCTGCGTGCAGATCGTCGGTCCTTCCTGCCGCGTCTGGACGCGGCCGCTCGGCGCGCCGCCCGCGGACGTTCGCGAGCGACACCTCCAGCTGCGCAGGAGCTTCTGCAGATACGCGCGGGACTTCCTGAGACGCAACCCTCGCGGCTACTCCGTGGAGCCGGCGAGGCCCGGGCTCACGGCCCTCCTGCCGGATCCGGATCAGGCCCGGCCGTAACGGGCCGCGCGCGCGGCTGCCGGCGCAGCGACGCCCGCGTCGACGAGCCGCTGCCGGGCCTCGCTTTCCCTGAGCACCATGAGCAGCACCCACACGAGCGCCGGCAGCATCGTGAACGTGCTCTCGACGAGCATCACGCCGCCGCCCGCCTTCTGGTCGGACAGGTGGCTCAGTCCCCACAGCGCCGCGTCGTGCGTGTAGGGCGCGTAGTAGACGTGGCTCGACCAGATGAAGACCTGGGAGAGGACGAGCATCACGAGCCACATCCCGAGGACGTAGGGGATCTTCCAAGGGGCCGTGAACCACGCCGGCCCCGGCAGCGGCTCGATCAGCGCCGACCACATCAGCATCCCGAAGGCGACGAAGAGCGCGTGCTGGAGCGCGTGGATCGCGTCGTGCCGCAGCGCCGCGTCGAACAGAACCGGGACGTGCCAGACGACGAAGTTGGCGGCCCAGAGCGGCAGCGCGACGAGCGGATGCGCCAGCACCCGCAGCCGGTGGAAGAGGCGGATGCGCAGCAGCGGCCGCAGCAGCCGGCCGTCGAGCCCGAGCACGAGCAGCAGCGCCGCCACGTCCCCGAGCAGGAGGTGCTGGAGCATGTGCACGGAGAAGAGCCGCTCCTCGCCGATCGTGTCGATCGGCGACGCGAGCGCGAGGAACAGCGTCAGCAGGCCGGCACCGAACGCGGCAAGGCGCGACGCCGGCACCGGGCGGCCGCGTCGCGCGAGCGTCCTCGCCCGCCGCCAGTACAGCGTGCCGACGAGCACGAGGACCGAGAGCTCGAGCGGGTCGAGGTTCCAGTCGTTCATCCGGTGGTCACGGTTTTTCGGTCGACGCGCTCGGGTACCCGTTTCCCGACTTGTCTACGTCTCGGGGGACGAAGCCGCGCAGGGGATTCGCGGGAGCTGCGTTGGTGCTCCTCCTGCTGATGCTCGCCGGCTGCGGCGGCAAGCAGAGCTCGCTCGCTCCGCACAGTCACGCGGCTACCGACATCGCGAATCTCTTCTGGGTCATGATGGCCGTCGCCTTCGGCGGCCTCGCGCTCGTCACCGGCCTGCTCGTGTTCGCCTGGTTCCGGCGCGGGCGGCGCGGCTTCGTCGGTGCCGACGCCGACGATCCGCATCCCGGCGAGAGGCCGGGTTGGTTCGTCGTCGTCGGGATGGGCGTCATCTTCCCGCTCGTCGTGATCGTCGCGCTCTTCGTCGTGGCGAACGGCTCGATCATCAGCGTCACCCAGGCCCCCGCGGCGTCCAGTACGGCCATGACCGTCGACGCCGTCGGCCATCAGTGGTACTGGGCGTTCCGGTATCCGGGGACGAAGGCGGTCACGGCCGGCGAGCTGCACATTCCCGTCCGCACGCGCGTCAACCTCGTCGCGACGACCGCCGACGTCATCCACAGCTTCTGGGTGCCGGAGCTGAACCGCAAGGTCGACACGATCCCGGGCCGGCAGAACCGGATCCTCCTCTACGCGAACAGGCCGGGCGTCTTCCGCGGGCAGTGCGCCGAGTACTGCGGGCTGCAGCACGCGCACATGGGGATGCTCGTGGTCGTCCAGTCGAAGGCGCAGTTCCGGGCCTGGCTGAGGAAGCAGTCCGCGCCGGCGGCGGCCCCGACGACCGCCCTCGCGCGCAGCGGCGAGCAGGCGTTCCTGAACGGCCCCTGCGCGAGCTGCCACACGATCCGCGGCACGAGCGCGCGCGGCTTCGTCGGTCCCGACCTCACGCACCTCGCGAGCCGCACGACGCTCGCCGGCGTGACGATCCCCAACAGCAGGGACTACCTCGAGCGCTGGATCGTCGACTCGCAGCACTTCAAGCCCGGGAACCAGATGCCGAACTTCGACCTGTCGCAGGGTCAGGTGCGTGCGATCGTCGCGTATCTGGAGGGCCTCAAATAGCGACGACCGTTCCTCCGCCGCCCGCGCCCGCCGAGGAGATCCTCGAGCGCCTCGAGCGCATGTGGCAGTCGCGCCCCGGCGTGCTCGGCTGGGTGATGACGACCGACCACAAGCGGATCGGCCTTCTCTACTTCTGGACGACGCTCGTGCTCTTCGCGGCGGGCGGCGCCGAGGCGCTGATCATCCGGACGCAGCTGATCCAGCCGAACCAGCACGTCGTCGGCCCGTCCACCTACGACCAGCTTTTCACGATGCACGGGATCACGATGATCTTCTTCTTCATCATCCCGATGACGACGGGCGCGTTCGGGAACTACCTGCTCCCGCTGATGCTCGGCGCGCGGGACATGGCCTTCCCGCGCATGAACGCGCTGAGCTTCTGGGTCTTCCTCGCCTCCGGGATCTTCATCTACACGAGCCTGTTCCTCGGGATCGCGCCGAACGCCGGCTGGTTCGACTACGTGCCGCTCGCGAGCGCGAAGTTCGATCCCGGGCACGCGATCGACTTCTACTGCCTCGGGATCATCTTCAACGGGATCTCGTCGTCGCTGACGGCCGCGAACTTCATCGTGACGATCCTCAAGATGCGGGCGCCCGGGATGTCGTTCAACCGGATGCCGCTCTTCTGCTTCGCCTTCCTCGCGGCGTCGTGGGGACTGCTGTTCGCGCTGCCCTCGCTGACGGCCGACACGATCTTCCTCTTCCTCGACCGCAACGTCGGCACCCACTTCTTCGACGTCGCGAAGGGAGGCTCGACGCTGCTCTGGCAGCACCTGTTCTGGATCTTCGGCCACCCGGAGGTCTACATCCTGATCGTCCCCGCGTTCGGGATCGCGACGGAGATCATTCCGGCCTTCACGCAGCGCCGGGTCGTCGCCTTCCCGCTCGTCGCCGTCGCCGAGCTCCTCGTCGTCTTCATCGGCTTCGGCGTCTGGGCGCACCACATGTTCGCGACGGGGATGCCCACCGTCACCGTCGTCTTCTTCGCCGCGGCCACGGGCGTCGTCGTGATCCCGAGCACGATCCAGGTCTTCGCCTGGTGCATGACGTTCGTCACCGGCAACGCGCGCTTCAAGACGCCGCTGCTCTTCATCGCCGGCTTCATCTTCATGTTCGTAGCCGGTGGGCTGACCGGGATCATGTTCCTGGCGGTGCCGTTCGACCAGCAGGTGACGGACACCTACTTCGTCATCGCCCACTTCCACTACATCATCTTCGGGGCCGCCGTCTTCCCGATCTTCGGCGGCATGTACTTCTGGTTCCCGAAGGTCACGGGAAAGCTCTACTTCGAGCTGCCCGGGCAGATCAGCTTCTGGCTCATCTTCCTCGGCACGAACCTGCTCTTCTTCCCGATGCACATCGTCGGGCTCGAGGGGATGCCGCGGCGTAACTACACCTATCCCAGCGGGCTCGGCTGGGGCCCCGAGAACCTCGCGGAGACGATCGGCTCGTACATCACGACGGTCGGGATCGTCGTGCTGCTCGCCAACCTCCTCGTGAGCTGGTTCCGCGGACTGCCTGCGGGACCCGATCCCTGGCACGGCGCCACGCTGGAGTGGACGATCCCGTCGCCGCCGCCCGAGTACAACTTCGCCGTCATCCCGAAGGTCTCCAGCGCGTACGCGAACTGGGACTACGCGGACCGGGAAGAGGACCGGCGCAAGCTCGCGGAAGGAGTGATGGTGCTCGAGCAGGGGCACGAGCAGCCTGTGAGCTCGCCGGTCGACGGCTGGTGGGCCGAGATCGTCGAGATGCCGCACGACTCGCCGTGGCCGATCCTGCTCGCCCTGGCGATGTCGGTCGTCTTCGTGCTCCTGCTCCTCCACCTCTGGATGGGCTTCTGCTTCGCGCTGGCCGGGATCCTGCTCGCCCTCCTGGGCTGGCACGGCGAGGAGCCGCAGGAGAGCGAGGCCTGACCGTGGCCGACTACGTGGCAGGCGGAGTGCCGGAGGGGCTCGTCCCGCGGACGACCGACGCCCGCAACGCCGGCGAAGCCATGGTTTTGGTGGGACGCCGGCGCGGGCCGAGCGTCGCGTTCTGGGGGATGGCGATGGTGATCGCGAGCGAGGTCACGCTCTTCGGCACCTTCATCGGGACGTACTACTACCTCCGCTTCAACACGCCGCACTGGCCGCCGGTCGGTACGCCCGAGCCGCGCGTGGTGGTGCCGCTGATCATGGTCGGGATCCTCGCGACGACGAGCCTGCCGATGCAGCTCGCCGCGGGGGCCGCGCGTCGGGGCGGCCTCTGGGCCGCGCGCTTCTTTCTCGTCTGGGCGCTCGTCGTCCAGTGCGGCTATCTCGTGTACGAGATCCACGACTACGTCGACCAGCTGCACCGCTCGGCCCCGCAGGACAACGCGTACGGCTCGATCTACTACACGCTCCTCGGCGCCGACCACGCGCACGTCGCGATCGGGATCCTTCTCGTCGTGTGGCTGCTCTGGAAGCTGGCCCGCGGCCTGACGATGTACCGGCTCAACGCCGTGCAGGTGGTCGCTTTTTACTGGCACGCCGTCAACCTCCTCACCCTGATCGTGATCGGGGTCCTCCTGAGCGCCACGCTATGAGTGCGGCGCGCGACATCGTCCCCGCCCGGCGCGAGACTCTGGTCGCGCCGTCGCCGCACGACCGCGTCGGGCGCTTCACGCTCGGGCAGCTGAGCGTCGTCCAGTGGGTCGGCGTGGTGGTCGCGCCCCTCGCCTGGACCGCACAGCACGTCGTCGGCTACGGAGTCGGCGAGGCCCGCTGTAGCGTCGGCGGCCTGCGCTGGGGGATCGGCTACGACACGTGGCAGCTCGCGATCCTCGCCGCCGCAGGCCTGCTGATCCTCGTCTCCGAGGCTGCCGCCGTTGCGGTCTTCCTCGCGACGCGCGAGACGAACTACGGGGACGGGCCGCCCGGGGACGGACGCTGGGGCGGCGCCGTCCCGTACACGCGTCTCCACTTCTTCGCCACCGCAGCGATGGTGGCCAACGTCCTCTTCCTCGCCGCGATCCTGATGGACGGGTTCGCGTCCGTCTTCGACTCCCTATGCGTGCAGTCCTGACCCTCGCCGCCCTCGCGGCCGCCGCGCTGCTCGTCCCCGCGTCGGGCGCAGCCGCGCCGGGCACGCCGAAGGATCCTCTCGCCGCCTACGGGTTCCACCTCTACGGCCAGTACTGCCTCGCGTGCCACGGGACGAACGCCGCAGGACGCTACAAGGAGCCGTCGTCGGCCAGCGGCGCCGGGCCGGGGCGCGCGCAGGGGCAGCAGGGCGGGATCGGCCCCTCGCTGCACGGCGTGGGTGCGCTCGCTGCGGACTTCTACCTCCGCACGGGGTACATGCCGCTCCGCCACCTCGGCCTGCAGCCGCGACGCCGGCGCGTGTTCCTCAGCGAGCATCAGATCCGGGCGCTCGTCGCGTACATCGCGAGCTTCGGTGGCCCGCCGATCCCGACGCCGCGGCCCGACCTCGGCAACCTCTCGCAGGGCCAGGCGCTGTTCACGGAGCACTGTGCAGGCTGCCACCAGGTCCTCGCGCAGGGCGGCTACGTCACCGGCGCCCTGCCGCCGGCGCTCGTGCTGGCGACGCCGCGCCAGGTCGCGCAGGCCGTGCGGATCGGGCCGTACGTGATGCCGAGGTTCTCGACGCGCTCGATCAGCAACCGGCAGCTCGACTCGATCGTCCGCTACGTCGAGTTCACGAAGGACCCGACGCGTCCGGGCGGCTGGGGCCTGGGCTACATCGGGCCGGTTCCGGAAGGGCTCGTGACGTGGTTCCTCGCGATCCCGGCGCTGCTCATCCTCTGCCTGATCCTGGGGAGGAGGCTGCGCTCTTGAGTCGCGTCCGCAACGCGATCGTGTCGGGGCTCGTCCTCCTCCTGGGCCGGCGACGGCGCCGCAGGCCGAGGGAGGAGGACACGCGGATGGTGCCGGCGCTGCCGCCGAACCCCGCGGCCGAGCTCGCGGTCCTGGCGCTGCTCGGGCTCTCGTCGCTCTCGGCGGTCGGCTTCATCCTGATCTACGCGTTCGCGAGCTCGCTCCCGGCCGTGACCCCCCTCCTCGGCGCGACGATCGGGCTCGCGTTCCTCTTCCTCGCCGCGGCCCTCGTCGTCGTCGCCCTGAAGCTCGTGCCGGCCGAGGAGGTCGCGGAGGAGTACCCGCCGCACGAGCACCCGGGCGAGCAGCAGGTGATCGCGGAGGTGCTGGACGAGAGCGGGACGCGCTTCACCCGGGCCCGCCTCTTCAAGCTCGGCCTGTTCGGGGCGGGCGGGACGCTCGGGCTCGCCATCCTCGCGCCCGCCGTCTCGTTCGGGCCGCTCTTCCACGTCGGCGACTTCCTGCGCACGCCGTGGCGGCGCGGGCGGCGGCTGGTCGACGAGAACGGCCGGCCATACAAGGCGTCGGACATCTCGGAGGACGACTTCTACCTCGCCTTCCCCGAAGGAACGAGCGACGAGGAGAAGGAGCAGATGGCGGCGTCGCTCGTCGTGATCCGCCTGCCGCCCGCTCAGGTCGACCTGCCGCCGCACCTGAAGGGCTACGACGCGAACGGGATCCTCGCCTACTCGCGGATCTGCACCCACGCCGGGTGCGCGATCACGCTCTACCGCGCGCCGCTCTTCCAGCCCGACGAGCCGAGGCCGGCCCTCGTCTGTCCGTGCCACTACTCCACCTTCGACCCCGCCACGGGAGGCACCGTCACCTTCGGGCCGGCCGGACGCAACCTGCCCCTGCTGCCGGTGTACGTCGACTCGAGCGGCTACCTGCGCGCGAAGGGGAACTTCGACGGGCCGGTCGGCCCCTCGTGGTGGGGCGTCCGCCTCTGGAAGGCGCAGCCGTGAATCGCTCTCGTGGAGCCCCCATGACGCGTCGCGCGGTCCGCTGGGTCGACCAGCGCAGCGCGAGCGCCCCGTATCTCCGCAAGGCGCTCCGCTACCTCTTCCCCGACCACTGGTCGTTCCTGCTCGGGGAGGTCGCGCTCTACGCGTTCATGGTCCTCGTCGCCACCGGGATCTACCTGACCTTCTTCTTCGTGGACTCGACGAAGGAGGTCGTCTTCCGCGGCGACTACTACCCGGCGCTCTACGGCCAGCGGGTGAGCGAGGCGTACGAGTCCGTCGTCCACCTGTCACTCGCCGTCCACGCCGGGCTGCTCATCCGCCAGACCCACCACTGGGCCGCGAACGTCTTCATCGCGGCGATCGTCCTCCACCTCTTCCGCATCTTCTTCACCGGCGCCTACCGCAAGCCGCGGGAGCTGACGTACTGGCTCGGCGTGACGATGCTGATGCTGTCGCTGCTCGAGGCGTACATGGGCTACTCGCTCGTCGACGACCTCATGTCGGGGATGGGCCTCGTGATCGGCTACTCGGTCGGGCTCTCGCTCCCGTTCGTCGGCCAGAACCTCATGAACTGGCTGTTCGACGGGATGTTCCCCGGCAGCGCCAAGCTCTGGCCGCGGATGTACATCGCGCACGTCCTGATCTTCCCGATCCTGATCGGGCTGCTGCTCGGGGCGCATCTGCTACTCGTGGCGATGCGGCACCACACGCAGTTCCGCCGGAAGAAGGCGCAGAGCGAGCACACCATCGTCGGGGTGCCGGCGTTTCCGGGCCAGGCGCCGCGGTCGCTCGGGCTGATGGTCGGGACGGCGGGCTTCCTGTTCCTGCTCGGCGGGCTCGTCCAGATCAACCCGATCTGGCTCTGGGGGCCGTACCACACCTACTCCTCCACGAACGGCGCCCAGCCGGACTGGTATCTCGGCTGGCTCATCGGCGGGCTGCGGCTCGTGCCGAGCTTCGACTTCACGATCGCGGGCTACACGCTCGTACCGAACCCGTTCTGGGGCGGCGCCGCGTTCCCGCTCGTCGTGTTCGGCTTCCTCTACTTCTGGCCGTGGCTCGAGCGCCGCGTCACAGGCGACCACGCCTTTCACAACCTCCTCGACCGCCCCCGCGACGCGCCGGTGCGCACCGCGATCGGCGTCGCGATGGTCAGCTGGGTCTTCCTCGTCTTCCTCGCCGGCTCGGCCGACCGGGTGAACGTCACCTTCGGGCCGGACTACGTCTCCCAGATCTGGGTCTACCGCGTCATCGTCTGGGTGCTGCCCGTGCTGTTCGGGCTCGTCGCCTGGTGGACGTGCAAGGAGCTGCAGGCAAGCGAGGCCGTGGTGCACGAGCGCCATGCGGCGGAGTCGGAGGCGAGATTGGCGCGCATGCGCCGCGGGCACGAGCCTCCGGGCGATCCCGGCGCGCTCGAGTCCTAGGCCGCCTGCACCTCCTCGACGAGCCGAGCCAGGTCGACCGGCTGCGTCGTGTCGACCCGGATCGTCTCGCCAGGCAGGTCGAGCGGCTCGTGGCGTCCTGTCTCGACTGAGTCGCGCAGCGCGTCGATCCGCTGCGAGTCGACGTGGCCCGGATGGCGCTCGCGTGCGCCGTAGCGTTTGACCAGCACCTCGAGCGGCGCGCTGCAGTGCACTTGGACGAAGCGGGCCGGCAGCCCGGCCAGCGCGGTCGCGAACTCGCCGCCGCGCACGAAGTTCGCCTCGAGCACGAGGCTCGCCCCGGCGTTCGCTGCGTCCTCCGCGATCCCGAGCATGGCGAGATACGTGGCCTCGCCGAGGCGCTGCGACCAGGCGAGATCGCCGGTGCCGAGCCCGTCGAAGAGCGCCTCCTTGATCGTGTCCTTCGCGATCAGCGGCAGGCTGAGCCGGGCGGAAAGCTCGCGCGCGACGGTCGTCTTCCCCGCCGCCGGCGGCCCGGTGACGACGACGAGGAGCGGTAGATCGTCGTCGCGCATCGTCCGGACTAGGTCAAGGGCCGGAGGCCGAACCGCGCTCGCGCCGGCCTTTGCCGTGCGCGAGCGTACGAAGGAGGCCTTCCAGCCAGAGATCGCCAAACCAGAGCAGCACGGAGCGGATCGGAAACTGCGCTTTCCGGCTCGCGGAGTTCCATCTCCTCAGGCGCCGAGGAGGCGCCTGAGGACGAACTGGAGGATGCCGCCGTGGCGGAAGTACTCGCGCTCGCGCGGCGTGTCGAGCCGGAGACGGGCGTGGAACTCCTTGTCGTCGGCCCGCACCGTCACCTCGTCGGCCTCCCCGCCCTCGAGTCCCGTGATCGAGAACTCCTCGCGGCCGGTGAGCCCGAGCGACTCGGCGTTCTCGCCGGGCATGAACTGGAGCGGCGCGATCCCCATCATGAGGAGGTTCGAACGGTGGATGCGCTCGTACGAGTCCGCGATCGCGGCGCGCACGCCGAGCAGGTTCGGACCCTTGGCCGCCCAGTCGCGCGACGAGCCCGAGCCGTACTCCTTGCCGGCGATGACGATGGTCGGCACGCCGTCGGCGCGGTAGCGCTCGGCGACCTCGAAGATCGTCCCCTCCTCGCCGTCGGGCAGGTGGACGGTCCACGTTCCTTCGCTGCCCGGCACGAGGAGGTTCTTGAGCCGCACGTTGGCGAACGTGCCGCGCACCATCACCTCGTGGTTGCCGCGCCGGGCGCCATACGAGTTGAACTCGCGGCGCTCGACTCCGTTGTCGATCAGGTACTTCCCGGCCGGCGAGTCTGGCCTGATCGCGCCGGCCGGGGAGATGTGGTCGGTCGTGACCGAGTCGCCGAGCAGGACGAGGCAGCGGGCTCCCTCGACGTCCGCGACAGGCTCCGGCTCGCGCGGCATCGCGTCGAAGTACGGCGGGAGACGCACGTACGTCGACGCGTCGTCCCATGCGTACAGCTCGCCCTCGGGCGTCTCGAGCCCACGCCAGCGCTCGTCGCCGGTGAAGACGTCGGCGTACGTGGAGGAGAACATCTCGCCCTTCACCGACCGCCCTATCACAGCGTCGATCTCGTCCCGGCTGGGCCAGAGGTCGTGGAGGAAGACGTCCTCGCCGTCCGCGCCTTGGCCGAGCGGCTCGTTCACGAGGTCGACGTCCATCCGGCCGGCGAGCGCGTACGCCACGACGAGCGGCGGTGACGCGAGGTAGTTCGCCTTCACCTCGCCGTGGATGCGAGCCTCGAAGTTCCGGTTGCCGGAGAGGACCGCGCACACGACGAGGTCGCCTTCCGCGACGGCGGCGCTGATCGGCTCGGGCAGCGGGCCGGAGTTGCCGATGCACGTCGTGCAGCCGTAGCCGACCGTGTTGAAGCCGAGCTCGTCGAGGTACTCGTCGAGGCCGGAAGCGCGGTAGTACTCGCTCACGACCTTCGAGCCTGGGGCCAGGGAGGACTTGACCCACGGCCGCCGCTCGAGCCCGCGCTCGACCGCCTTCTGGGCGAGGAGGCCGGCCGCGATCATCACCGACGGGTTCGACGTGTTCGTGCAGGACGTGATCGCCGCGATCACGACGGAGCCGTGCTCGAGCGCGTAGTCCTCGCCCTCGACCGCGATCTGCTTGTTCTCGATGGTCGCGGTCGACGGCGCGCGGACGGCGTCGGCGTCGCCCACGCCGTCCCCGGTCGGTGGGTCGCTCGCCGGGAACGAGTCGGCGATCTCCTTGTCGTAGGTGCCGTTCACGAGGTCGACGCCGAAAGTGCCGAGCGACTCGAGGAAGGCGCCCTTCGCGCTCGCCAGCGGCACCCGGTCCTGCGGCCGGCGCGGGCCGGCGAGCGAGGGCTCGACGTCGTCCAGGTCGAGCTCGACGACCTGGGAGTACTCGGGATGCTCCTCCGGCTCGTGCCACAGCAGGTTCTCCTTGCAGTACGCCTCGACGAGCGCGATCCGCTCCTGCGGCCGGCCCGTGAGGCGGAGGTACTCGAGCGTCACGTCGTCGACCGGGAAGAAACCGCACGTCGCGCCGTACTCGGGGCTCATGTTCCCGAGCGTCGCGCGGTCGGCGAGGGCGAGCGAGCCGACTCCGGGACCGAAGTACTCGACGAACTTCCCGACCACGCCGGTTCGCCGGAGGATCTCCGTCACCGTGAGCACGAGGTCGGTCGCGGTCGCGCCCTCGCGCAGCGCGCCGGTGAGCCGGAGACCGACGACCTGCGGCACGAGCATCGACAACGCCTCGCCGAGCATCGCCGCCTCGGCCTCGATGCCGCCGACGCCCCAGCCGAGGACGCCGAGGCCGTTGACCATCGTCGTGTGCGAGTCGGTGCCGACGAGCGTGTCGGGGAAGGCGACGCCGTCCCGTACCTCGACGACCCGGGCGAGGTACTCGAGGTTGACCTGGTGGCAGATGCCGGTGTTCGGCGGCACCACGCGGAAGTTGTCGAACGCGCCCTGTCCCCAGCGGAGAAAGGCGTAGCGCTCCCGGTTCCGCTCGAACTCGAGCTCGACGTTGCGCTCGATCGCTAGCCGGGACGCGAACTCGTCCACCTGCACCGAGTGGTCGATGACGAGCTCCGCCGGGATCAGCGGGTTGATCGCGTTCGGATCGCCGCCGTGATTCCGCATCGCGTCGCGCATGGCCGCGAGGTCGACGACGGCGGGCACGCCCGTGAAGTCCTGGAGCAGGACGCGCGCGGGGTGGAACGAGATCTCGTGCGACGGCTCCGCGTCGGCGACCCAGCCTGCGACGGCTTCGGCCTCTTCCTCGGAGCCCGACCGGAGGACGTTCTCGAGCAGGATCCGGAGCGTGTACGGGAGCCGGGCGGCGGCGGCGTCGAGCTTGTGGACCCCGTAGCTCTCGTCGCCGACGCGCAATTGCTCCATGTGATCGATCTTAGAGGCGGGGGATCAGCTCCCGAGCCGCGAACTCGGCGAACTCCTCCTGGTTGTCGCCGATCTGATGGACGTACACGTGCGTGAAGCCGGCGTCCTCGTACTTGCCGATCAGCTCGAGGTACGGCTCGGGATCCGGCCCCGCCGGCGTCGACTCGGCCACGTCGGCGACCGTGACGTTCGCGGCGGACTCCTCGAAGTCGCGCGGCGCGGGCAGCTCCTGGCCGCCCGAGCCGGCGAGCGCGAGGTTCGGCCAAAGCTTGTGCGCGCGTTCGTGCCCCGCGTCCTCGTCCTCGTCGTAGGCGACGTGGATCATGCCGAGCTTCGGCTTGCCGGAGCCGCCCGCCTCCTCGAAGGCGGAGACGACCTCGTCGTCCGGCGCCGTCGAGATGAAGCCGTCGCCGAGGCGGCCGGCGAGCTCCGCGGCCTGCGGCTTCGCGGCCGCGACGTAGATGTCGGGCGGCTCGTCGGGCAGCGTGTACAGCCGTGCCTGCTCGACCGTGTAGTGCTCGCCTCGGTGCGTGATCTCCTCGCCGCTCCAGAGCTTCCGGATCACCTCGACCGCCTCCTCGAGCATCTCGAGCCGCTCCGACGGCAGCGGCCAGCGCGCGCCGGTGACGTGCTCGTTCAGGTTCTCGCCGGTGCCGACCCCGAGGAAGAAGCGGCCCGGCATCATCGCGCCCACCGTCGCGGCGGCCTGGGCGACGATCGCCGGGTGGATCCGGATCAGCGGGCAGGTCACGCCGGTGCCGAGGCGGATCTTCTCGGTCGCCTGCGCGATCCCCCCGAGCGTCGACCAGACGAACGGGCTGTGGCCCTGAGCGCTCACCCACGGATGGAAATGGTCGGAGATGAGCGCGAACGTGAAGCCGGCCCGCTCGGCGAGCTGTGCCTGCCGGACGAGCTCGTTCGGCGGATGGTCCTCGGAGGAGAGAGCGAAGCCGAGCTCCATCCGCAGGGAGTACCTGTTTCGCGCGTCGCAAAACGATTCCGAAATCGTTACCGCGCAATAACAAAGCCGCTGTAGGTTCTGCGCGATGAAGCGCTTCGTAGTGGTGACACTCGCGTCCCTCGCGCTACTCGCCGGCGCCGCAGCCGCGAGCACCGGCTCGCAGCCGACCGGCCGGATCGTGTTCGGCATGAACCACTTCTGCCTGACCCAGGGCGGCAACGGCGGAGGGAAGGTTCCGGTCGACTGCGGCAAGGGCGAGATCGCCGTTGTCAATGCGGACGGCTCCGGCCTGAGAGTTCTTACCCACGACAAGGTGACCGAGGTCTCGCCGAGGTGGTCGCCCGACCACCGGCAGATCGCCTTCGTCAAGCCGAGGGCGCACACGAGCTCCCAGATCTGGGTGATGAACGCCGACGGCTCGAACCAGCGGGTGCTCGTGCGGTCCGCGAACGCTCACCCGTTCTACGGCGAGGACGAGGTGCCGAGCCTCGACTGGTCGCCTAACGGCCGGCAGATCGTCTTCACCGCCTTCACGGGACTCAACGGCGGCCGCGAGCAGCTGTACCTCGCGAGCGTGCGCACAGGGCACGTGACCCGGCTGACGTACGCGGCCACGGGCGCGACCGATCCGGTCTGGTCGCCCGACGGTCGCTGGATCGCCTTCGTCGGCGCTGTCGCGCCCGATCGGATCTACCTGCTCTCGACGAAGACGCACCGGATCCACGCTCTCGGGAACGCCACCGGGATGACCCTCGGGTGGTCGCCCGACAGCAAGCAGCTTGCCTACAACTTCCGCGGCAAGCTCGAGCTCCTGAACGTCGTCACCAGGCGTTACCACTCGCTCGGCGTGTGGGGAGACCAGCCGAGCTGGTCACCCGACGGCCGGTGGCTCGTCTTCACCTACGGCGACTATCTGAAGGAGATCCGGCCCGACGGCACGGGAATCCGCCACATCCTCTACGTCAGCTCGAAGAAAGGCTGGAACTTCCAGCCCGACTGGTAGAGCTCGTTTCCGCGGGCCCCGTTCGAGGCATCACCACGGCATGGAGCCCGCCAGCGTCGCAGAGCTGCAGGTGCTGCTGGAGGGAGTGTCGCTCCCCAGCGAGCTCTCGGAGCTCGTGAAGTACGCGCTGCGCCAGGGCGCGACCGGAGAGCAGATCGCAATGCTGCAGCGCCTCCCCGACCGTAGCTACGACAACATCGACGAGGTCGGCGAGGCGCTCGTCCCGGTCCAGCCGGAGTTCGAGCACGAGGAGCCGGAGTCGCCGCGGGAGGAGAGCGGCGCGCCGCCCGGCGCCGATGCCTACACCCAGCTCCATCCTGAGAGCGGCGCGGTCAGGTCCGGTTGAGCGCGTTCCGCAGCTCGACGTAGAACGCGCCCGCGAAGGCCACGCCCGCGAGCACGAAGCCGACCACCCCGGCCGTCGTGGCCCAGCCTGCTGCGTGCGTGAGGCCCGAGACGCCGGTGAGGGCGAAACGGCATGCCGCCGTCGACAGCACGGCCGCCGTCACGAGCTTCCCGTCCAGGACCTCGGTCGTGATCGAGACCACGAGGGCAGCTGCGGCCGCGAAGAGCATCAGGCTCTCCGCCCTCGAGGGGCCGGGTGCGCCCACCGGCCCCGTGATCGTCGCGATCGCGAGCCCCAGCCAGGTCGCACAGAGCACCGAGGATGCCGTGGCCGCCGCGAGCTCGCCCCGGATCAGTCCCCAGACGGCGGGCAGGAACTGCAGCGGCACGGGGATCGCGAGGACCAGCCAGCCGACCGTGTGGAAGTCGGCGTGAGGGAGGATCTGCGTCTCGAACCCGGCGTACAGCGTCGTCGCGATCGTCAGGCCGAGGAAGGTGATCGGGAGCGGTGTCGCGCCCGGGCCGTCCGTCACACGCCGCGGCCGGGTGGAGCCGAGCCCTCGCCGGGCTTCGTCGTCGCCTTCGTTCCCTGTTCTTCGACTCGCCGGCGCTGAGACTCGACGACGTACTTCGGATCGCGCGCCGACTGGAAACCGGCCTTGAACACGGCCCAGCGGAGACAGAGCTCGCCCGCGCACACGAGCGCGCCGCCGACGACGGCCGAGGTGCGGCTCTTCCGCCCACGCTTCGCGAGCAGCGCGGCGCCGGCGGCCGACAGCCCCTTCGCCGCCCAGGAGAATTTGCCGGCCTCTCCCTCGTGGTAGACCTCTCCGACTGTCCCGAGCCGCAGCTCCATCGCCTGCATGAGCGCGCCCTCGGCGAGAACGCCGGCGACGGCGATCCGCCGCGCGGGGCCTGCATCGTCCGGGTGGACGAACATCGAGGCGGCCGCACCGGCGCTCGCAGCTGCGCTCGCTCCGAAGATCCACGGCAGCTCGTGCCGGCCGTCGTGCCAGACCGGCACCGCCGTGTCGGCGACGAGGACGCCGGTGTACGTCGCGAGCGGCGGCCCGGCGAGCGTGGCGACGATCGAGGCTGCGATCCTGACGGGCTTCCACCTGTCGAGGAGCTGCAGCGCCGCCGCGGCTGTCGAGGAGGCGCCGCTGACGAGCAGCACCCAGGAGCCGAGGTTCATCGGCGACGTGACCTTGACGACGCGGAGCATGTGGTGGAAGCGCTCGGGCCGTCCCAGATCAGAGATGAGGAGCGCCGGCGAGACGAGGTCGGCGACGGCGCCGACGTAGAGGGCCCTCCGGGCGAGCTCCTTGTTCCCCGTCACCCGCGCCGCGGAGCTGAGCACCGCCGAGGCGCCGGCGAGCCCGCCGGTGAAGAAGTAGGTCGGGATCTCCCACGTCCACGTCGGCTCCTTGATGATCGGCCGGCCGTAGTACGAGCGCATCTCGGTTCCGGCCGCGGTGATCGAGGGGTTTCCGTCGAGATGGAAGGTCGTCTCCGTCATCGCCTGCCTCCCAGCAGCGTCAGGGCGGTCACGCCGGCGAGCAGCGCGCCCGCGGCGGCCAGCATGTTCGTCCACATCTCCGGCAGATCGCGCGTCGTCACGACCGGGTCGGGCGGCAGGCCGTAGACCTCGGGCTCGTCGAGAAGGAGGAAGAAGGCGCCGAAACCGCCGACGCCGTCGTCCGGGTCGCGGCCGTAGAGCTGCGCGCCGTTCCAGCCCTCGGCGTCGAGCTTCGCGAGCCGTGCGTCGGCGCGCTCCCGCAGCTCCTCGAGGGGACCGAACTGGATCGACTTCGTGGGGCACGCCTTCGCGCACGCCGGCTCGTGGCCACCCTTGAGGCGGTCGTAGCAGAGCGTGCACTTCCAGACGCGCCCGTCCTCCCTGCGGCCGAGGAAGCCCGGCGGCGGATCGGTCGTGGCCTCGAGGTGGCGCTTGTCGAGGACGCCGAACGGACACGCCGGCACGCAGTAGCCGCAGCCGTTGCAGATGTCCTGCTGGACGACCACCGTGCCGAACTCGGTGCGGAAGAGGGAGCCGGTCGGGCAGACGTCGAGGCAGGCGGCGTGCGTGCAGTGCTTGCAGACGTCCGACTCCATCAGCCAGCGCAGGCCGGTGCCGCCGTCTCCCCCGGTGTCGACGCCGAGCGCCGCGCCGTCCCCGTTCGTCAGGAGTGGTTTCCGCTGCTCGACGAATGCGACGTGCCGCCACGTGTTCGCGTCGAGCTGCGACGTGTGGTCGTACGACTCGCCCGTCCAGACCCGGCCGTCCTCGGGGATGACGTTCCACTCCTTGCACGCGACCTCGCACGCCTTGCAGCCGATGCAGACCGAGGTGTCGGTGAAGAAGCCGACGCGTTCCTTCTTCTCGTCGCCGTACGCCTCCCACCCCGCCGGGACGCCGGTCGGCTCCATCAGGGCACCGAGCGGGCCGTTCACGCTTCCCCGCTCCGGCACCGGCCAAGCCGGTACCTCCGCTCCTGGGTGAGCTCCGTCGAGCCTACGCTCACGACGTGTCCCTCACTTCCTCGGGCTCGACGCGCGGCTCCTGCTCGCGCCTCGAATGCGCCTGGTCGCGCAGCTCCGCGACGAAGCGAGGCAGCTCGGGGCCGCGCGGCCGGCGGCCGGGGCGGATCCCGCAGGTGAACGCCTTCACCTCCTGGATGTGGACGTTCGGGTCGAGCGCCATGTGGGACAGATCGTTCGCCGAGTCGCCCGTGATCAGGCCGCGCTTGCCCCAGTGGTACGGGAGCCCGATCTGGTGGACGGTGCGGCCGTCCTTCATCGTCAGCGGGCGCACGCGCTCGGTGACGAGAACGCGGGCCTCGATCGCCGAGCGGGTCGTGTAGATCGTCGCCCAGCCGCCGTGCTCAAGCCCGACCTCGCGGGCGAGATCCGGATGCACCTCGCAGAACATCGCCGGCTGCAGCTCGGCGAGATACGGCACCGAGCGCGTCATCCCGCCGGCCGTATGGTGCTCGGTGAGCCGGTACGTCGTGACGACGTAGGGATAGAGGTCGGCGCCCGGCTCGTCCGCGACCGGGTTGTACGGATCCTCGGCCAGGTCCTTGTTCTGCTGACGTCGCGGGTTCGCGCGCTGGGAGTAGAGCTGGTTGCCGAACGGCGACTCGTGCGGCTCGTAGTGCGTCGGGAGCGGGCCGTCCTCGAGACCCTGCGGGACGTAGAGCCAGGCGCGTCCGTCGGCCTGCATGACGAACGGATGCGCCCCGGCGATCGCATCTTCGGCCTCCGCGTCGTCGGGCGGCACGTAGTGCGGTTCCTTGTCCTCCTTGAAGTCGGGAACGTCGAGACCCGTCCACTTGCCCTCGCCGTCGTCCCACCAGACGTACCGCTTGCGCTCGGACCACGGGTTCCCGTCGGGGTCGGCCGAGGCCCGGTTGTAGATGAGCCGCCGGTTCGCCGGCCACGCCCACGCCCACTCGGGCGCGACGTAGTTCTCCTGCTCCCAGTGCGGCTTCTTGCGGGCCGTCTGGTTGATCCCGTCCTCGAAGCAGCCGCAGTAGATCCAGCAGCCGCAGAGCGTCGAGCCGTCGTCCTTCAGCTCGGGATAGCCGGAGAGGAACTTCCCGCTCTCGATCTCCCAGCCGTTGATCTCCTGCAGCACGGCCTCGGCGTCGGGCTCCTGGACCGCCGAATGCGTCGGGTACTCCCAGCGGAGCGCCTTGATCAGCGTGTCGCGCTCCTCCTCGGAGTCCTCGAGCTTCTGCTTGATCAGCCGGCCGAGGTGGAAGTAGAACCAGAGCTCCGAGCGGCAGTCCTCCTTCGGCTCGACGGCCTGCCAGTGCCACTGAAGCAGCCGCTGCGTGTTCGTGAAGGAGCCGTCCTTCTCGGTGTGGGCGGCAGCCGGGAGGAAGAAGATCTCGGTCGGGATCTCCTCCGGCTTCAGCTCGCCCGACTCGACCTCCGGGCTGTCGTACCAGAAGGCTGCAGACTCGATCTCGACGACGTCGCGCACCACCAGCCAGTCGAGCTTCGCGAGGCCGAGCCGGTGCGCCTTGCCGTTCGCGTGGCCGACTGCGGGATTCTCGCCCGCGATGATGTAGCCCTTCACGTTTCCCTCCAGCATCTGCTGGACGGTGAAGTACGCGGAGTTGTCGCTGTCGACGCGCGGCAGCTCCTCGAACAGCCAGTCGTTGTCCTCGGTGGCGTGCTCGCCGAAGTAGGCCTTCATCAGGCTGACCCAGTACGACCTGAACTCGCCCCACCAGCCCGTCGGCGACGTGTTCGAGTCGATGAAGTTCTCGAGCTTGTGGTAGCTCAGCGTGTGCGGCATCGGCAGGTAGCCGGGCAGGATGTTGAACAGGGTGGGGATGTCGGTCGAGCCCTGGATCGACGCGTGGCCGCGGAGGGCCATGATCCCGCCGCCGGGGCGACCGATGTTCCCGAGCAGCTGCTGGACGATCGCGGCGCTGCGGATCATCTGGACGCCGACCGTGTGCTGCGTCCAGCCGACGGCGTAGCAGAAGGCGCTCGTGCGCTCGCGGCCCGAGTTGGCGACCAGGGTCTCGCAGACCTCGACGAAGTCCTCGACCGAGCAGCCGCAGGTCTCGGCCACGAACTCCGGCGTGTAGCGCTGGTAGTGCCGCTTCAGGATCTGGAGGACGCAGCGCGGGTGCTCGAGCTCCGGATCCTCGGCCGGCGGCTCGCCGTGCCGAAGGCCGCCGCCGGCGGCGCCGTGGCCCGACTGCTCGCCGCTCGGCTCGAAGCCTTCGCCGCGCTGTCCGGCCGCGCCGTGCACCTCCATCCCCTCGTAGCGCCAGGACTCGATGTCGTAGCGCCCGGCCTCGGGATCCCAGCCCGAGAAGAGGCCGTCCGCTGACTCGGTGTCCACGAAGCGCTCGTCGATGATCACGGGCGCGTTCGTGTACTTCTCGACGTACTCCCTGAAGTAGAGGTCGTTCTGGAGGATGTAGTTGGCGATGCCGCCGAGGAAGGCGATGTCGCTGCCGGCGCGGATGCCGACGTGCTTCGTCGCCATCGCGCTCGTGCGGGTGAAGCGCGGGTCGACGTGGATGACCTTGGCCCCGCGCTCCCTGGCCTCCATCACCCACTGGAACCCCACCGGGTGGTTCTCGGCCATGTTCGAGCCCATGATGACGATGCAGTCCGAGTTCTGGAGGTCCTGCTGGAACGTCGTGGCCCCGCCTCGTCCGAACGAGGTGCCCAGACTGGGCACCGTGGAGCTGTGTCATATGCGGGCCTGGTTCTCGACCTGGACGATGCCGAGAGCCGTCATCAGCTTCTTGATCAGGTAGTTCTCCTCGTTGTCTAGCGTCGCGCCGCCGAGGTTGCCGATCGCCATCGTCCGGTTGGCCGGCGCGCCGCCCTCCGTCCGCTTGCGCCACGTCTGAGCGCGCGTCCGGATGATCCGCTCGGCGATCATGTCCATCGCGTCGTCGAGCGAGAGCTCCTCCCAGCGCGTCCCGTACGGGCGCCGGTACTTGACCTTGTACTCGCGCAGCGGGCTCTGGATGAAGCTCTTCGAGGCCTGGCCCTTCGGGCAGAGGCGGCCGCGTGAGATAGGACTCGCGGGGTCTCCCTCGATGTGGGTGACGTCCCCGTCCTTGACGTAGATCAGCTGCCCGCAGCCGACCGCACAGTAGGGGCAGATCGAGTGGACGACGTGCTCGGCCTCGTCGATGCGCGGCACGAGGCTCTCGGAGCGCGGGGACTGCGCAGCCTTGCCGAGCCCGAGCGGATCGCCTTCACGAAGCTGCCGGAGAGCCGGCCAGGACTCGAGCAGCTTCGACAGCTCCATCAACCCTGTCTTTCCGATCCAGGCCGGCGTGTAAACGGGATCCGATGTAGATCGAGTCGCGGGGATTCCTGAGGTTTTCCCCTTTCGAGAGCGGGCAATCGAAAGAAGCAACGGAGTACGAATGAAAAGGACACGACGCAGAAAGGGGTCGGTGCTTTATGAGCACGATCGATGAGCGTAGAGAGCACGCTTCCGCCGGCGTCGCGCTCCGCGAAGAGGAGGCCTGGCGTGACGGCTTTGCCCGCCCGCGCGTGTTCCTCCAGCCGATCGCGGCACCATCCGCGCTCGGGCTCGCGGGCTTCTCGGTGGCGACGCTGATGGTCTCCCTGATCCAGGCCGGCTGGCTGGGACATTGGGCGGACATGGGGGTGGTGGGGCTCTTCGCGATGACGTTCGGCGGCATCGCGCAGTTCGCGGCCGGCATGTGGTCCTACAAGGCACGCGACGTCGTGGCGACGGTCGCACACGGCATGTGGGGCGCGTTCTGGCTGGCCTTCGGGCTGCTGCAGATCTTCATCATCGCGGGGAAGATCCCCGCACCCGTTCCCGGCGCGCCGAACGACGCACTCGGGCTCTGGTTCTTCGGGCTCGCGTACATGACCGGAATTGCGGCGCTCGCGGCGACGATGGAGAGTCTCGGCATCGCGGCCGTCCTCTGGACGCTCGCGGTGGGCTCGGGCCTCTCGGCCGCCGGTTGGTTCATCTCCGGGATCGGCAACGGCTGGCTCGGAGCCGGCGGCGTCCTGTTCGTCATCTCGGCGGGTCTCGCCGCGTACGTGGTGCTGGCGATGGCGCTCACCGCGATGACGAAGCGCACCATCCTGCCCACCGGTCACTTCAAGAAGGACCGGAACATCCCGGGCCGGCAGCCTCTCGAGGCGGTCGAGCTCCCCTGGGCGGAGCCGGGCATCAAGCAAGGCCAGTAACGCAGCAGAACCCCACCTCGCCCGAGAAACGAGGGCCCGTCCCCGGACGGGCCCTCGTTTTGCTCGGGAGATTCGCACTGTCGCCAGGCGGGGATACAGCTCGCGTGAGGCACGTCGGCGGTTGGCTCGCGTGGTGGGTGGCGCTCTTCTGGCTCTGGCTGCTCCTGGTGGGCCAGTGGAACGGCGAAGAGTTGGTGGCCGCTGCGATCGCGGCGGCGATTTCGGCTGGCATAGCCGAGCTCGCTCGCTCGCGCACCCGGTTCGGCGTGAGCTTCCCGGTCGCCGTCCTGGCCGACCTGCCGTCGGTACTGGCGATGGTGTTCGTGGACTTCGGGATCCTCGTCTGGGCGCTCGTGGCGAGCGTCGCTCGCCGACGGATCGTTCGGGGCGAGTTCGTCGCACGCGAGGTCGAGCACAGCAGTCGGATCGCGCGCGGCGCCGGTCCCCGCGCCTGGACGGTGCTCCTCGCGTCCTACAGTCCCAACGCGTACGTCGTCGACGTCGACCCCAAGACGCGCCGCGTGCTCCTCCACGATCTGATCCCGCATCGGCCCTCGGAGGATCCTGCGTGAACGCGTTTCTCGTCGCCGGCACGGTGCTGTTGGCGTCCCTCGCTCCGCTGATGGCTGCTGCATCGCTTCGTCGGCCGATCGACGGGCTCATCGCGCTCGAGATCGCGGGAGCGGTGGCGACTCTGACGTTGCTCTGTCTCTCCGTGGGGTTCGGCCAGTCGATCCTCTTCACCGTGGCCGTCGCCGCGGCGGTCGCGACCTGGATCGGCGGCTTCGTGTTCGTCCGCTTCCTCGGCCGCTGGACCTGATGCATCCGTCGGACCTGGCCGTCGACGTTCTCCTCGGGCTCGGCGTAGCCGCCGAGCTGCTCTGCGTCGCCGGCGTGCTCGTGATGCGGACGACCTTCGACCGGCTCCATTACGTGGGAGCCGCGACGGGCGTGCCCGCCTTCCTCATCCTCGCCGCGGCGCTCGTGCGCGAGCACATGTCCGCGGGCGGGCTCCAGGCTCTCGCAGCGGTCGGCCTGCTCTTCCTGCTCAATCCTGCGTTGCTGGTCGCCACCGCGCAGGCCGCGCGGCGCATCGACGAAGGCGAGGAGACGCCATAGTGCTCGCGGCGACACTCGTGCCTCTCCAAGCCGTCGCCTTCGGCCTCGTTGCTCTCGGCGCTCCGCTCGTCGTCCTTACGCGCGACCCGCTCCGGCAGGCGCTCGTCAACGGCATCTACGGCGTCTCGCTCGTGTCTCTCTTCGTCGTGCTTCAGGCGCCCGACCCCGCCCTGTCCATGCTCGTCGTCTCGGGGATCGGCTACCCGCTCGTGATCCTCGCGGCCGTGGCGCGCGTCCGCGGCCATGACCGGGAGGAGAAAGGCGAGGACCGGTGAGCAGGCGCATCCGGATCGCGGTCCTCGGGCCGGCGCTGCTCGGGCTCGGTGCGCTCTTCGCGTGGGCGATCGCCGGGCTGCCGGCCTTCGGCGACTATCGCGGTCCATACGGCTACGTCCTCAACCGGGTGGTCGTGCCGCTGCGGCACACGACCAACGTCGTGATGGGGACGACCTTCGACGTGCGCGGGGTCGACACGATGGGGGAGGAGTTCATCCTCTACGCGGCGGTCCTCGGGGTGATGCTCCTCTTGCGCGACGAGACCCGTTCGCGGCAGGCCGAGCGACGAACGCGACGGCTTCCGAGCGATGCGGTGCGGCTGGTCGGCGGTCTCATGGTCGGCGGCGGGGTGCTCGTGGGCCTGTGGCTGATGGCGTTCGGATACATCACGCCCGGCGGCGGCTTCCAGGGTGGTGTGCTGTTCGCCGGTGGGATCCTGCTGCTCTACCTCGTCGGCAGCCACCGCGACTATCGGCCGTTCCGGATCGTGCACGCCCTCGACCCGCTGGAGAGCCTCGGCGCCGGAGGCTATGTGATCATCGGACTCGCCGCGCTCGCCTCCGGCACGGCGTTCCTGACGGACCTCCTCGGTCTGGGCACGGCCGGCACGCTGCGCTCGGGCGGGAGCATTCCGCTGCTGAACTGGGCGTCGGCGATCGCGGTGAGCTGCGCCATGCTGATCCTGTTCGCGGAGTTCCTCGAGACGTACGTCGTCCCCCTCGAGCCGGAGGACGCCGGGTCATGAGCTATCTCCCGTACGCGGTTGCAGCCTGGATCTGCCTGGTCGGGATCGTGGGCGTCGCCACGAGCAAGAACCTCATCCACCTCGCCGTCTCGCTGACCGTGACGCAGTCGTCGAGCTACGTGCTTCTTCTCTCGGTCGGATACGTCAGGCACGGAGTCGCTCCGATCTTCGTCGGCACGAAGCTCGGCACGACGGCGGTCGATCCGGTGGTGCAGGCCCTCACGCTCACGGACGTGGTGGTCAGCGTCGCCGTGATCGGGCTCATCCTCGCGCTCGCCCTCGATGCCCACCGGCTGTCCGGAACCGTCGACCCGGATGGTCTCGCGGACATCTCGGGATGAGCTGGATCCCGCCTCTCCTCGTCGCGATCCCCCTGCTCTCCGCCGCGGTGACGGCCGGCCTCGACCATGTGACGCCCGAGCCGGTCCAGGACGCGCTCGTCGTGGCCGCGTCCGTCGCGACCACCGCGTTCGCATTCGTCCTCCTATGGCATGCGGAGAACCACGAAGTCGTGCACTGGTTCGGTGGCTGGCAGCCGCACCGCGGGATCGCGCTCGGCATCGACTTCGCCGTCGGGCCGCTCGCGGCCGGCATGTGCGCCGTGATCGGCCTCGTGGTGACGCTCGCGCTGCTCTACTCGCTCACGTTCCTGCGTGAAGCCGCCCGGCTCTTCGACGCGCTGATGCTCGTCGCGCTCGGGGCCATGTGCGGCTTCGCGATGTCGGGCGATCTCTTCAACCTCTTCGTCTGGCTGGAGCTGATGGCCGTCGCGGCCTACGCGCTGACGGGGTTCCAGGTCGAGCGCCTCGGGCCCGTGCAGGGCGCCGTGAACTTCGCGATCACGAACAGCCTCGGCGGCTACCTCTTCGCGGTCGGGATCGCGCTCCTCTATGCCCGTACCGGCGCGCTCAACCTCGCACAGATCGGGCGCACGCTCTCGCACGGCCCCGCGGGCGGTCTCGTGATCGTCGCGATGACGCTCCTCCTCTGCGGCTTCCTGGTCAAGGGAGCGGTCGTCCCCTTCCACCTCTGGGCGGCGGACGCCTATGCGGTCGCGCCGGCACCGGTGTGCGCCGTGCTCGGCGGCGTGATGACCGACATCGGCCTGATCGGCGTCGCCCGTCTCTACTGGACGGTGTTCGCGGTGCCGTTCGGGCACGGACACGCCGTCGGCGACGTGCTCCTCTGGCTCGGGATCGTCACGGCGGTGCTGGCGGGGACGATGGCGTTCCTGCAGCGGCATCTGAAGCGGATGCTCGCCTACTCGGTCGTCTGCCACATCGGGATCATGCTCGCCGGCGTCGGCCTCCTCGACTCGTCGGGACTGGCGGGCGCCGAGCTGATGTTCCTCGCCCATGCCCTGCTCACCGCAGGCCTCTTCTTCGTCGCCGGCATCCTCCACTCCGACCACGGGCTGATCGACGAGCTGCACCTGCGCGGTCTCGGCCGTGGCTCCTGGGCGCCGGCAATGGCCTGGTTCGCGGGGACGATCGGACTCGTCGGGACGCCGTACGTAGGGATCTACCTCGGGCACGGCTTCATCGACGACGGTGCCACGGAGCTCGGGCGATCGTGGGTTCTGCCGCTGCTATGGCTCGGCTCTGCCCTGGCCGGGGCGGCCCTGCTGCGTGCTGGCGCGCGCATCTTCCTCGGCTGGGGGGACGCCGAGGACGAGCTGCTCGGGAAGGCGATCGAGGAGGATCCGCTCGAGCGCGACGTGCTGCGGCCGCTCCTGGTCGGGGTCGCGCTGGCCGCCGTGCTCATTGGTGTGGCGATCAGCGTCGCGCCGGGCCTGGGACAGGGCGCGAGATACGCTGCCGACCGCTTCCGCGACACCGGCGGCTACGCCGCCCGCGTCCTGCACGACCGGGCGATGGCGCCGTCCACCAGCCTGCCGGTCTCGGTCAGCCATACCTCTCTCGAGTCGCTGCTCTACGGCGGCGGATTCACGCTCGTGGCCCTCGGGCTCGCGCTCATGGGTCTCTTCAGCAGCCGCCTGCCACGCGCTCTGTTCGTGGCTGCCGAGCGGACGCTGGCGCCGCCGATCCGGGTTCTCCATGCGCTGCACAGCGGGGTGGTCGGCGACTACGTGACCTGGGTGGTGGTCGGAACCGCCGTCACCGGCGGCGTCTGGGCCCTGCTCCTCCACGGGTAGCGACGACCGCGAGGCTGTCGCTACCTTTGCGCGGTGGAGCGCGGGGAGATCCACACGGGCAGAGGCGGGCTCGTCGAGCAGGCCATTCCTCAGGAGGCCGAGGAGCTCTGGACGGAGGACGGCCAAGAGCACGTCGGCTGGTTCTGCGTCAGCACCGATCCGTTCCCGTGTCCTGCGCCCGGCTGCCTGTTCGTGGCGGAGTTCATGACGGCCGCGCACCTCGTGCTCGTCTGGGAGGAGCAGGACGACCCGAATCTCCTGCGGCATGCCCAGCGCGCGAAGGAGGTCGGGCGCAATCCGCACATCGTCTCCTACGAAGTCGACTTCGGGCCGAGCGCCTCGTACTACGCGTGGGAGGCGGCGGGCCGGCCGGTCCACGGCGTCCGCGGCAAGTAACGGAGTGCCCATGGATCTGAGCCGCTTCGGCTCGGCGCCGCCATGGTCGCTCGGGGTCGAGGAGGAGCTGATGCTCGTCGACGCGGAGACGCACCTGCCGGCGCGCGACGGGTTCTCCCGCGTGTTCGGCGAGGCGACGGAGCGGATCAAGCCCGAGCTGTTCGAGTCGTTCGTGGAGATCACGACCCCGGTCGTCGAGACCGCGGAAGAGGTGGAGGCCGAACTGCGCTCGCTGCGGAGCGAGGTGGCCGAGCGCGCGGCCGAGCATGGGCTTGCCGTCCTCGCCACCGGCTCGCATCCCACGGCGCGCGGGCGGGTTCCGATCGTTCCCGTGGAGCGCTACCAGCGGATGAAGGCGAAGCTCCCGCTCCTCTACCGGCAGCACGTCTGCGGACTCCACGTGCACGTGTCCGTGCCCGAGCCCGACACCTGTCTGCGCGCCTTCGAGGGCGTCGTGCCGCAGCTCCCGGAGCTGCTGGCCGCGTCCGCGAACTCCCCCTACTGGGACGGCGCCGACAGCGGCTGGCGCTCGATCCGGTCCCAGATCCTGCTCGAGATGCCGACCGGCGGGACTCCGCCGGTGCTCCGGAGCTGGGACGACTGGCAGGCCGCGAGCCGCGACGACAGCACGCGCCGCCACTGGGACGCCTGGCCGCGGCCGGAGTACGGGACGCTCGAGGTGCGCGTCCTCGACCAGCCGACGTCGCTCCGCCGGACGGTCGAGCTCGCCGCCGAGGTGCAGCGGCTCGTCCGGGAGGCCGCCGACTCCGACGGGTCGCCGTTCGACCGCGACGAGTACGCGGCCCTGCGGGACACTGCCGGGCGCGAGGGCGGCGGGCCGGAGGCCGAGCGGCAGCTCGAGCTCGGGCCGGAGGGTGCGCTGCGGGAGATCGCCGCCCTGACGGTAGGGTGACGTCATGGCGACCACCAGCGAGACGATCCAGGTCGGCGGCGTCCGGTGCGAGCGGTGCGTGATGCGGCTCGCGCACGCGCTCGAAGGCCACGAAGGTCTCGAGGCCGCCAATGCGAACCTGATGGGACAGGTGACGCTCGCGTGGGACGACGAGCGCACGAGCCGCGAGGCGATCGTCGAGAAGCTCGCGAAGTCCGGCTTCCCCGAGCTCGCCGCCGTCTAGCCGCTAGCGGTCCTCGTCCTGCCGGCGGTCGGTGGGGACGCCGTGCAGCTGCTCCAGCTCCGGGTGCCTGTCGTGCGGCCCCTCGCCGGGCTCCATCGACCGTCCGTCCTCGAGCGAGGTGGGTCCGCTCTCGGGGCGTTTCTCGGTTTCGGGCTTTTCGTCCACGGCCCTCGCGTACCCGCCCCCGCGGAATAGCAACGTCCTCGCCGCCGTTCGGGAGAGAGTGGACCTCACTGGTACGGTGAACCGCATGGACGCGGAGCCGGAGGAGGCGCAGCGGCTCGCGACCGAGGCGCGCGACCGCGTCCGGTTCGAGGAGGACGCGCTCGCGCTCTCCGACCAGGTCTACCGCGTCGCCCGCCACCTCGCGTCGTCCCGGGAGGACGCCGACGAGCTGATGCAGGAGACGTACGCGCGGGCCTTCCGCAGCTGGCGCTCGTTCCAGCCGGGCACGAACATGCGCGCCTGGCTGCTGCGGATCCTCACCAACATCAACATCGACCGCGGGCGGCGGCAGCAGCGTGCGCCACAGATGCAGCCGCTCGAGGCGAACGACTATTTCCTCTACGACCGGCTCGCGGAGAACGGGGACGGCGTCTCCGACGAGGAACGGGTCGTGGAGCGGCTGTCGCAGGACGACATCGTGTCGGCGCTCTCGGCGGTGCCGCACGACTTCCGCGACGTGATCGTGCTCGTCGACCTCGGCGACTTCAGCTATGCGGACGCGGCCCAGATCCTCGACATCCCGGTCGGCACGGTGATGTCGAGGCTGCACCGCGGGCGCCGCATCCTGAAGCGGGAGCTCGCCGAGTCCGCCCTGGAGGAGGCGACATGAAGGACCCCTGCGCGCATTGCGAGGAGATGATGCAGCCGTACCTCGACCACGTCCTCACCGACGAGGAGATGAGGCAGGCGGAGGCGCATCTCGCCGAGTGCGTGGACTGTCGCAGGCGCTACAAGTTCGAGGAGAGCCTGCGGATCTACGTGCGCAAGGCGGCGACCGAGCAGATGCCGGCGGAGCTCCGGCAGAAGCTCTCCGCTCTCAGGATCCCGCTGGAATAGCGATGTCGACGTCACCCGGCGGCGTCAGGTCGTCGCAGGGGACGAGCCGCGCCGGGAGCGACTTCGCGCCCTCGTCGGGCACGTCGTCCCAGAGCGCGCGCGCGAGCAGGACCGGGTGGAGGCGGACGCCGTCGTAGCTCGCGGCGACCGCGTCGCCGCCGTTCTCCCGCCACTCGTCGATCACGCGGTCGACGGCGCGCGGGTCGAGGCCGGGCCCGTCGGCGAGGGCGACGACTGCGGCCTCGACATTGGGCGCGAGCGCGGCGAGCCCGCAGCGGAGCGAGGCTCCGGCGCCGAGCTCCCAGTCGGCACAGTGGACGTTCTCGACCGGCAGCGCGTGCGCCCCGCTGACGACGACGATCTCGTCGACGGAGCTCTCGCGGAGCGCCGCCAGCACCCTCGGCAGCAGCTCGACCTGCTTCGGCGGCTCCGTCCCGTAGCGGGAGGAGGCTCCGGCGGCCAGCACGACCGCCCCGATCACGCGAGCGCGTCGAGCGCGCGGCGCACGAGGGCCTGCGCGAGCGGCACCTTCCACTCCGTCCGCGGCAGCGGCGTCGCGCCGGCAAGATCCTCGGCGCTTCCGATCCGCCACGGGATCGGGGCCACTCCCGCCAGCGCGATCCGTGTCTCGCCACCGACCCGCGCCGCGGCGACTCCTACCTGCGGGAACGACCAGCGCTTCCGGTCCATCGCCTTCAGGTACGCGCTCGCCTCCACCGGCGGCAGCTCGATCTCGAGGAGCAGCTCTCCGGGCTCGAGCGTCGTCGTGCTCCGGTCGGCCTCGTCGGGGAGCCGATAAAGGTCCTCGACCGCGAGCTCACGGCGGTTGGTCCGAAGGCGTGCGCCGAGCGCGACGAGCGCGGCCGCGACATCGGAGGGATGCGCCGAGGCGCAGAAGTCGTTCGCGAAGATCGCGTGCTCCCGATGCTCGCCGTCGCGCGCGTGGCAGCGGTCACCGCCGTGCAAGCGACACGGGTAGTCCAGCCGCCAGTACCAGCACCGCGTCGCCTGGAGCAGGTTGCCGGCGAGCGAGCCCATGTTCCGGAGCTGCGGCGAGGCCGCGAGCCGGCAGGCCTCGCGCAGCGCGTCGGGGATCGCGGGCTCGACCTCGAGCTCGGCGAGCGTCGTTCCCACCCCGATCGCGCCGGCCTGCACGCCGCGCGGCACGACGCCGCGCACGTCGACGAGCCGCGTCGCCTCGAGCAGGCCGTCCCGCAGCAGCGGCACGACCTCGGTGCCTCCGGCGACCAGGACTCCTCCGTCGAGCTCTTCGACGCTAGACGGCCGCAGGAGCTCCACGCTTCTCCCTCTCCCGGGCCCGCTCTTCGGCCTCGCGCAGCGCGCGCAGCATTTCTTCGCGTGAGATCGGCAGCTCGTGGACGTCGGCGCCCGTCGCGTCGCGGATCGCGTTCGCGATCGCGGCTGCGATGGGGACGATCGGCGGCTCGCCGAGCCCCTTCGAGCCGAGGTTCGTCAGGTGCTCGTCCGACCGGTCGACGAACTCGCAGATGATCTCGGGCGGCACGTCGGCGATCGTCGGCATCCGGTACGCGTCGAGCGAGGTCGTGAGGATGCGACCGGTCTCGGGATCGAGCAGCCGCTCCTCCGAGAGCGTGTGGCCGATGCCCTGGATGACCCCGCCCTCGACCTGGCTGGAGGCGCCGAGCGGGTTGATGATGCGCCCGACGTCGTGGATCGCCGCCACGCGCTCGACGCGCACCTCGCCGGTCTCGACGTCGACCGCCACCTCCACGACGTGGACGCCGAAGGTGAGCACGCTCATGCCGGTCGGGTTCGGGCCGCGCGCGCCCTTGCCGAGGATCTGCGCCTCCTCCAGCAGGCCCACGACGTCCTCGACCGGCTCCGAGAGGTTGCCGTCCGCCGAGACGACCATCCCGTCGCGGATGTCGAGCACGCGCTCCTCGAGGTGGTAGCGCTGAGCTGCGATCTCGATCACCTGCCGCTTCGCGTCGGCCGCCGCGGCGCGCACGGCCGGCCCCATCGAGGGTGTGGTCGAGGATCCGGCCGAGATCGCGGCGTACGGCCCGCGGGCGGAGTCGCCGAGCACGACCTCGACGTGCTCGAGCGGCAGGCCGAGCTCCTCCGCGGCGATCTGCGCCATGGCGGTGCGCGTGCCGGTGCCGATGTCCTGCATCGCGGTGATCACGGTCGCGCGCCCGTCCGAGCCGAGGCGTACCCACGCGTAGGACGGCGGGCCGCCGCCGCCGTACCAGATCTGGCTCGCCATCCCGACGCCTCGCTTCCAGACCGAGTCGGATCGCGCGTGCACCTCGTGCCTCCGCTCCCAGTGCGGCTCGGCGCGGCGGTAGCAGTCCTCGAGATTCTTCGAGGAGAAGGGTGTGCCGTCGTTCGAGCTTGCGTAGTTGCGGCGCCGCAGCTCGAGCGGGTCGACGTCGAGCTTGGCCGCGAGCTCGTCGATGAGGCACTCCAGCCCGAACGTCCCCTCGACGAAGCCGGGTGCCCGGAACGCCTTCATCGGGGGTGTGTTGAGCTTCGCGCCGTAGGTGACCGTGCGGACGTTCTCGCAGTCGTAGAGCATCCGCATCGGCCCTTCGGTCGACGCGCTCCAGCCGGACCAGCCGACGGAGTTCGTGAACTCGCCGTCGAGCGCGACGATCGTCCCGTCGCTGCGGGCGCCGGCCCGGAGACGCTGGATCGTCGAGTTGCGGTTGCCGGCGGAGGTGTTCTCCTCGCGCCGCGTGAGCGCGCAGCGCACCGGCCGGCCCGTGCGCTTCGCGAGCTCGGCCGCGACGAACGTGTACTCGTCCGGACTGTTCTTCGAGCCGAAGCCGCCTCCCATGAACTCGCAGACCACGCGCACCTTGTCCTCGGGCAGCCCGAGCGTCTCGGCGACCGCCTGGCGGATGCCCCAGATGTACTGCGTCGAGATGTAGACGTGGAGCGTGTCGCCCTGCCATTCGCAGATCGCCTGGTGCGTCTCCATCGAGTTGTGGAGGACGGTCTGCGTCCTGTAGGTGCCTTCGACGACCACGTCCGCCCCGGCCAGCGCCTTCTCGACATCGCCCCGCTCGTAGCGGCGCGCGTCGTCGGTGAGGAGCTCGCGCTGGACGGCGCCGTCGGGATCGAGCACGACCTCGAGCTCCTCCCACTCGACGTCGATCGCCTCGACCGCCGCCCGTGCCTGGGCGAACGTGTCCGCGGCGACTGCCGCGACGGGAGCCCCGGCGAAGCCGGCCTCCTCGACGAGCCCGTGAGCCTCGTCCGGCCCGACCGCCGCGCGCACGCCCGGCAGCGCGAGCGCCGGGGCGAGGTCGATTCGCTTCACCCTCGCGTGCGCGTGCGGCGAGCGCAGAACGGCCGCCTGGAG
>DATFCX010000030.1:0-19209 GCA_035252585.1 Gaiellaceae bacterium | reverse complement strand
TGCCCGGCGGCGCGGCCGCGGCGAGGCTCGGCGCCCGGCGGGCGGTTCTCGGGGGCCTGACACTGATGGGCCTGGCCAGCCTCGGATTCGCCTTCGCCCACGGCTTCTGGCCGCTCGCGATCGCACGCTTCCTCCAGGGATGCGCCAGCGGGTTCACGTGGGCTGGAGCCTTCGCCTGGCTCCTCGCAGCCGCCCCGCGTGACCGGCGCGGCGAGCTGATCGGGACGGCTCTCGGCGCCGCCGTGTTCGGAGCCCTCTTCGGGCCGGTCGTCGGGGCGGGGGCTGCACTCCTCGGCCGCGGCGCGGTCTTCAGCGCGCTCGCAGGCCTCGCGGTCGTGCTCGGGGCATGGACGCTGCGGATCGAGTCGATCCCGCCGGAGGCTCCTTCCTTCTCCGCGCTGGGACGGGCCCTGCGCGACTCCCACTTCGTCGGCGGGCTCGCCTTGATGGCGCTCCCGTCGCTCCTCTTCGGCGTGCTCTCAACCCTCGCGCCACTCCACCTCGCGGCCGCCGGCTGGGGGGCGGCGGCCATCGGCGGCGTCTGGCTCGTCGGCGCGAGCCTCGAGACCGTCCTCTCGCCCGTCGCCGGCCGGGTGCTCGACCGCCGCGGCTTCCTCCTGCCGATCCAGCTGGCACTCGGCGCCGCCGTCGCCCTCTCGGTCGGTCTGGCGCTCGGTCCGCGCCCGCTCGCCTACGTGCCGCTCGTCGTCGTGGCAGGCGGCTCGTACGGCGTGCTGTTCACGCCCGCCTTCGCGCTGATCGCCGAGGGCGCCGAACGGACGGGCCTCCCTCAGGGGATGGCCTTCGGCCTGATGAACGCCGCCTGGGCGACGGGCGCGCTGGTCGGGCCGGCTGCAGGAGGCGCCGTGGCCGCCGCTTCGGGCGACGTCGTCCCCTTCCTCGTCGCGGCGGGGCTTTGCGCAACCGCGCTGGCGGTGGTGCAGCGCGCTCGGCACCGCACCACCGCCGTGGTCGTGGATTGATCAGACGTCCCGCGTGAGCGGCTCGTCCTCGCGCCCGAGGGGCTCGCCCTCGCGCGTCATCGGCTCGTCGGCCCCGCCGATGCCCTCCTCCTCGGGGAGGACGACGTCGCCGATCATCGCCTCGATCCGCTCGGCCGGCAACGCGACGGCCATTGCCCAGTAGTAGATGATCGCGCTGAAGATCGCGACCGCGACGATGTCCCACCAGAGCGGGAAGATCGGGCTGCTCATCGGCCCGAAGTCGCTGAGGTAGACGATCACGCCCATCCCCACGAGGTAGACCGGGAGCCAGCTCGCGGCCTTGAGATCGAGTTGCGGGGACTGCGAGTTGAGATGCAGCACGCGGGTCGCGACGAGGATGAAGTAGCCGATCGAGATCGCGACGCCGAGCCGCCAGTCGGTGTCCCAGCCCGACCAGAGGATCAGCAGATTCGCCACGATGAACGCGACCGGCGCGAGCACCGGCCCCATCGGGGCGCGCCACGGCCGCTCCGCGTTCGGCAGCCGACGGCGGAAGACGCCGAACGCGAGCGGCGCACCCGCGTACATGAGCACGCTCGCGGCAGTGATCAGCCCGACGAGAGACGTCCAGCTCGGGAACGGCAGGAAGCAGACACAGCCGACGACGAACGCCGTGAGGAGGCCGAACCACGGCACGCCGCGGCGGTCGGTCGACTCGTAGATCGTCGGGAAGTAGCCGTTCCGGCTCAGGCCGTACGAGACCCGCGAGCTCGAGGTCGTGTAGATCAGGCCGGTGCCGCCAGGCGAGATGATCGCGTCGACGTAGAGGATCGCCGCGAGCCAGCCGACTCCGACGAGCGTCGCGATCTGCGCGAACGGGCCCGTCATCGTCGTGTACGCACCGTGCGCCCAGGTGTGCCCGATCTGCGAGCCCGGCAGCGCGCCGAGGAAGACGATCTGCAGCGCCATGTAGATGACGGCGCCGATGACCACGGAGAGGATCACCGCACGCGGGATGTCGCGCTTCGGCCGCGCGCTCTCCCCCGCGAGCTGGTCGGCCTGCTCGAAGCCGAGCAGCGCGAAGATGATCCCGCTCGTCGAGACCGCCGCGAGCACGCCCTTGGCGCCGAACGGGCTGAAGCCGTCCGCGGCGGTGAAGTTGCTCGCGTGGAAGTTGACGATCCCCAGCACGAAGATCGTCAGCAGCGGGATCCCGACCTTCCACCAGGTCGCCGCGCTGTTCGTATGCGCGAGCTTGCGGATCCCGAGGAAGTTGATCGAGGTGAAGATCGCCATCAGCACGACGGCCGCCACGATCCCGGGGGCGGTCAGGACGCTCGTGCCGCCGGTGCTCGTCTTCATCCAGCTCGCGGCGAACGAGTAGTGCTGGCCGTAGGTGATCATCGCCAGCACCTCGATCGGCGCGACCGTCGCGGCCTGCAGCCACGAGAACCAGCCGAACGACGCGCCGGCGCCGCCGCCGAACGCATAGTGCGGGAATCGGGCCGTGCCGCCGGCGACGGGCCACATCCCGCCGAGCTCGGCGTGAGTCAGCGCGAGCAGGAAGATCGCGAGCGCGCCGATCCCCCACGAGATGATCGCCGCCGGTCCGGCCGCGATCAGTGCCTTCTGGGCTCCGAACAGCCAACCGGAGCCGATGATGGAACCGGCGGACGCCCAAAGCAGTCCGATGAAGCCGATCTCGCGGCGAAGGCCGGTACGTCGTGGACCAGGTGCGCCGTCCTGGCGGTCGACGACCGTGGTCTCGGGGGTAGTAGTGCTCATTCTTCCCCTCCTTGGATTTGCCGCTGCAACGGCCCACTGGCTGCATCGGTTACGTGCTCCGGCTCCGCGGCGGGGCTGTGGCGCGGCCACCGGCCGGCGCGACCGAAGACGACGACGAGCGCGGGCACGAGCACCGAACGGACGAGGAAGGTGTCGAGCAGGATCCCGACGCCCATCGCGAAGGCCATCACGGCGAACGGCGTGATCGGGATGATTGCGAGCATCACGAAGCTCAGCGCGAGCGCGACGCCGGCGACCGTGATCGCACGACCGGCACGCGGCGCGGCCGAAGCCACGGCCTCCTGCAGGGGTCGCCGGTCGGCCTCCTTCCAGATCCTCCCGACGACGAAGATGTTGTAGTCGGAGCCGAGCGAGAGCAGCAGCACGGAGAACGCGACCGGCACGTAGTACGGCAGCCCGGAGCTGTGCAGGACGTCGGTGAAGAAGTAGACCGTGAGGCCGAAGGTCGCGGCCAGGGCGGCGGCACTCGCGATCAGGAGGTAGAGCGGCGCGAAGAACGAGCGCAGGAAGAGCAGCAGGAAGACGAAGTTGACGGCGAAGGCGACGGCGATGACGCGCCAGAGCGACGTGTCGGTCGCCTGCACGGTCTCGACGCCGAGCGCGGTCTCGCCGCCCCAGCCGACGGTCGCACCGCCGAGCCCGGACTGCCGGAGCAGCACGGGCAGCGTGCGCTGGAGCCGCTGGAGGTGGCCGATCGCGGGCGCCTCGGTCGGGTCGCTGTCGAAGATGATCGCGTAGCGGGCGGCTCCCCCACGCGGTGCGAAGGCGCCGCCGAACCGCCGGCCTGTCGGCTGGTCACCGGCGCCGACGACGCCCGCGACGTGCGGTTGCCGCTCGAGGGCCGCCTCGAGCCGTTCCAGGGCGGCGTGATCGTTCTGGATGCCCGGGTCCTGGAGGAGCAGCTCGGTCGGTGCGACGACGCCGGGGGCGAAACCCTGGCCCGCCGCCCGAGCGGCGACGGCGACCGGATTGCCCGACGGCAGTCCCTGCACGAGCTGCAGCCCGAGCGGCAGCCCGCTGCGCAGCCCGGATGCAGCCAGCACGAGCGCGGCGAAGACGCCCGCCCCGAGCAGGAAGGAGACCGGCCTGCGCGTCGCGAGGTACGAGACCCTTCGCCGCCAGTCGCGCACCGGCGGCGGGCCCTGCCGGAGTCCCGGCCAGAACAGCGCCGGTCCGAGCAACCGCAGCATCGCCGGCACGAGCAGCACCGAGACGAGGAGACCGGTGGCGACCGTGATCGCCATCCCCGGCCCGAAGGAGCGGAAGAAGGCAAGCGTTCCGACCATCAGCGAGGCGACGCCGAACGACACGACCGCACCGGCCGTGAAGACGATCGGCGTGTTGAGGACGGTCGAGCGGCGTACCGCTTCGCGCCTGGGCAACCCGTCCCGCAGCGCCTCGCGCGCGCTGCTGAAGTAGAAGACCGAGTAGTCGGTGACGATCCCGAGCATCAGCGCGACCGCCACGCCCTGCAACTCGTTCGGCATCGTCAGGTTCGAGTTCGCCTGGAGCCACCCGAGCAGGTGCTGGGAGATGAGGAACGCAAGCCCCGCGCTGAGCACCGTCAGGATCGGTGCGAGCACCGCGCGCAACGCGATGCCGACGATGAGCACGATGAGCA
This sequence comes from Gaiellaceae bacterium, assembly GCA_035252585.1. Taxonomy (GTDB): domain Bacteria; phylum Actinomycetota; class Thermoleophilia; order Gaiellales; family Gaiellaceae; genus Palsa-739. The sequence continues at coordinate 14,838 of DATFCX010000030.1, read as the reverse complement.
GGACCGTCGCTCCCTCCACCCAGTGGATGCGGTTTGCGAGCAGGTCGAACTGCTCGAGGCGCGCGCCCTCGGCCCCGGTCGCTCCCACGGCGTGGAGCTGCGGGCCCAGATACCGCGCGTAGCGCTGCGTGTCCGTGAACGCGAGGCCGCTCGGGGTGGAGCCCGGGAAGTAGAGGTACGTGACGATCGTCGTCCCGTGCTCGCGGGAGCCGGGGACGATCCCGAGCGTGTTCATCACCGGCACCGCCATGACTCCGCGAAGCGACGGCACCCTGCCCTTGTCGACCGCGAGCGCCTTCGCGATGGTCGCGCGCTGCACGCGTGCGGAGAGCCCCGCCGGGTCACGCTGCACCACGACGTACGGGGTGGCGACCGGAGCTCCGAACAGCTTCGCGGACTTTCGCTCGACGGCGAGTGCCTGCGGGTGCTTCGGGAGCAGCGCGTCGCTCGTCGCCGTCGGCGCGGAGGCGATCGAGGGCAGATAGCGGTAGGCGCCGTAGGCGGCCGCGACGACGACGAGCACGAGGAGCGGCGCAAGCCACACGACGACACCGCCGTAGAGACGCGTGAGCCGTCCGGCAGGCGGCGGCCCGGCCGGTCCCGCCGCGTCGCTCTCCGGGGACAGCGGCGGCCGGCGCGGTTTCTGCTCGATCACCGACCCACCGGTTCTCGCCGGCGTCCCAGTGCGACAACCCGGCGGGCGGGCCGGTCGAGACCGAGGCGCCGCAGCTCTGCCGCCGCGAGCTCGGCATTCGCAGCGGAGCCTGCGGTGCCGTCGTATCCCAGCTCCCGGAGCTCGTCGAATCGCAGGTGGGCGAGGGCCCTTTGGGCGAGGTAGCTCTCGAGGTCGGGCTCGCCGTCCCAGCGCGCCACCGCGCTTCGGACCGCCCGCCGATCCCGTCGCCACCCGAGGCGGAGCGGGACGTAGAGCGCGAGCAACGGCACCGTGGGGATGAGCGCGATCGCGATGCCGAAGAGGACGGCGAGCTGGTCGATCGTCGTGGCGGTCGCGGCGCCGCTCGCGCGGGCGCTCGCGCCGGCGGCGATCGCCTGCGCCGCGAGGTGGGAGATCTGCCCGCCGACGAACGGCAGATGGCCGACCGCCGCGAGCGCGTGCCCCGTGGTCTCGGTCGCCCTGCCGGCCTTGACGACGGTGTGGCTGAGCGATTTCAGCGCGGCCACCTCGTACGCCGTGTACGCCGCGAGCCCGATCCAGAACGCGGCCCAGATCGCGAGCGCGACGTTCAGCCGGCGCATCGCGCGAGCGGACAGGAAGGCGGGCACGGACGGCACGAGCCGCTGATGCCCCGGCCTCCGATTCGCAACCGGAGCCGGGCTACAATCCCGCTCTCAAGGGCGCGTAGCTCAGCGGGAGAGCACTCGCTTCACACGCGAGGGGTCGCTGGTTCGATCCCAGCCGCGCCCATCATTCCATCCCGCCAGAGAGCTCGGACTAGCCCTGGCGACGCAACCCGTCTATCCAAGCCTTGACGGCCTCCTCGTCAGCGTGGGTATCACCACCTTTTTCCACAGGCTGTGGAGCCGCAGACGTAGAAGAGTCTGAATGCCCCCGAAGCACGCGCCGCAGCCGCGCGTGCAGACTCGAGGCGACCCGCTCACTCTCGGTTTCGTCCCCGGTCGCGCGGGCCTCCTCTTCCGGTTGCATGCGTGCGTGCCAGAGATCGACGTGCAACCGGTCGATCTCCTCGACGAGCATCAGAATCGCGCGCCCGACGGCCTGAGACTCCTCGCCCTTCGCTTCTCGTAGTTTCTCGCCCCACGTCCGCAGCGCTTCGAGCTTCTCTTCGTCCAGCCGCATGCACCCGATCGTGACAGGCGGCGACTGCCGCTGCACGTCGACGGCCTCGCCTGACTTCTACGCTGCCCGGTCGGCCAGTGATTCGACGACCAGCACGTTCCCGGGAGCGTCGACCCGGTCGGCCACCGCCCAGTCGACGACGCGCCACGGACCCGAGCCGTCCGGCAGACGCAGGACGTCTCCGAGCCTCGGCTCGTGCACAGGATTCGTCGACCGATAGCCGGCGAGGATCTCAGGCGCGTCGAACTCGCCGGTCCGGCCCTCCCTCACGCTCCACACGACGCGGCCCATGCCGGAATGGTGGCACGCGCCGACTCACCCGAGCTGAGTGAAATCCGCCTGGTCGCCTCGCCCGGCGCGGGTAGACCGGCGCGATTCACCCGATTTAAGAAGCTCGAAAACCTTCGTTAAGGAACGCGCAAGCTCCGGCCCTTAGCGTGCCCGCCCGTGCCCGCTCGTTACGCCGCAGCGCTCGCGCTCCTCGTCTCGGCCGTCCTCCTGCTCCCCACTGCCGCCGCCGCGAGGAAACCGCCGAAGGGCGGGGGCGGCGGAGGCGGCAGCGGCGGCGGCGCCCCCTCCACGACGAGCACGTACGTGAAGAACTACGCCAACGTCGTCAACGGCGTGCAGTACGACCTGTCCCCGGTCGACGTGCAGGCGACTCCGGACGGCGGGTCGATCGCGCTCGCAACCACGTACGCGCCGCCTCCGTCCGGCGCAGGCACGGGCCCGGGGGTCAGCTGGCTGCTGAAGAGAAACGCCGTCGGCGCACCGCAGTGGCAGGAGGAAGTCGGCTGCCCGGGCACACCGCCCGGCGCCTACTCCGACACCCTGTCCCTACAGCTGACGAGCGACGGCGGCTACGTCATCGCGGGAGGCACGATCGGCTGCGGGTCGGGCGACGACTGCCCGGCCCTGAGCGGGATCCAGTGCGGCCTGGTCGAGAGGCTCGACGCCGCCGGGCAGCTCGAGTGGGCGCGCGTGTACGCGGGTGGCGCCAACGGCGCGGAGTTCGACGCGATCGCTCCGACAGCCGACGGCGGATTCGTGGCCGCCGGCAGCACGAGCGACGCGAGCCACGACCTCGGCGGCCTGATCGTCAAGCTCGACGGCGCAGGCAACGTCCAGTGGCAGCGGGCGCTTGGGCGGACCGGCAACGACCAGGTCTATCTCCACGACGTCCGCCAGACCTCCGACGGCGGCTACATCGCGGCCGGACAGCTGCACGACGGCTCGACCTCGGACGACGGCGAGCCCTTCGAGTCGGCCCTCGCGGTCAAGCTCGACGCGGCGGGGAACGTCTCCTGGCTGCATGCCTACAACGACGTCGGCTCGGGCGGCGGCGTCGCTGCGGCCACGCATGCCTTCACGATCGTGCAGACCGCCGACGGCGGCTACGCCATCGGCGGCAACTGGAGCACCGGGCAGTACCTCGGCCGAAGCGGTGCACTGCTCCTCCGGCTCTCGGCGAACGGCTCGATCCAGTCGCAGACGGCCTACAGCGGCGGCCTGTACTGCCTCGACAGCGAGACCTGCACCCCGATCGGCGGAGTCGTCAACTCCGTGCACCAGACGGCCGACGGCGGCTTCGTCCTCGCGGGCGACGCGGATCTGATTCAAGGAGGCGAGCTAGGACTTGCTCCGTGGCTCGCCAAGGTCGACGGCGGCGGCGCGGTCGTCTGGCAGGAGCAGGACTACCAGTCCCTCGCGAGCACCGGTGCTGCGCTGAGCGAAGACTTCGCGGCCTCGGCGCTCACGTCCGTCGGCCCGCTCGCGGTCGGCCGCACCGAGAACTACGCCAACGGGCTGGGCGAGCTGCTCGGCGTCCAGACGGACGCGACCGGTGCGGTCGGGAGCTGCTCGCAGGTGCACCCCGGATCCCCGCTCAGCGCCGTCGACCCCGGTCTGACGGAGCTCACGCCGGCCGTCACGGCCACGACGCCCACGGCCTCGCAGTCGTCCTCGCCCGCCGTGACGACGGCGACGAGCGCGAACGCGACCGCAGCTCAGTGCTGAGCGGCTAGCCGCGCGGCCGGAAGCACGCGCCCGCGCACCTCGCCTAGCTCGACGCCGTTCGCGGTCCGGCCGCGGAGGACGACCTCGTCGCCGTCCTCGAGGAAGCGCTCGCCCCGGAAGAGCTCGATCATCGAGCCCTCCGAGCCGGGCTCGGAGCCCGAGATCGTCCCGGACGCCATGAGGTCTCCCGTGCGCAGCCGCGCGCCGTTCGACGTCGCATGGGCGAGCTGCTGCGGTAGCGTCCAGTAGAGCATCCTCGCATTCCCGCGCGAAATCGTCTCGCCGTTCAGCTCCACCTCCAGCGCGACGTCGAGTGCCCAGTCGCGTCCTCCCGCGAGATGCGGGAGCGGCGGAGGATCCTGAGCCGGAGCTTCGACCCGCGCGTCCTCGAGGAGCGCGAGCGGCGTCACCCAGGCCGAGATCGACGTCTGGAACGACTTGCCGAGGTTGGGCCCGAGCGGGACGTACTCCCACGCCTGGATGTCGCGCGCGCTCCAGTCGTTGACGAGGACGACTCCGAAGACGTGATCTGCGAACGCGTCGACGGAGACCGCCTCGCCGAGCTCGGTCGGGACGCCGACCACGAAGCCGAGCTCGAGTTCGAAGTCGAGGCGGCGGCTCGGCCCGAAGGTGGGCGCGTCCTCGTCCGGCGTCTTCCGCTGGCCGCTCGGCCGGACGACGTCGGTACCGCTGACGACGACGCTGCCGGCGCGGCCGTGGTAGGCGACCGGCAGCCAGCGCCAGTTCGGCAGCAGCGGCTCCTGGTCGGGCCGGAACATGCGGCCGAGATTCGTGGCGTGCTCGAGCGAGGAGTAGAAGTCGAGGTAGTCCGCGACCTCGAACGGCAGGCGTAGGCCGACGTCGCTCTCTCGCAGGCGTGGCCCGTCGTGAGCGCGCGCGGCGGCGATCGCCTCCTGCCAGGCGGCACGGCCCTGAGCCATGAGCGGATTCAGCGCCGGCTGCGCGAAGACGTCGCCGAGACCGGACAGGTCCACGGCGTCTGTGCCGTCCCGCCAGAGCAGTCCGTTGGGGCCGGCTGCGAAGCTCACAGGACTCGCAGCTCCACGAGGTCCTCCAGCGGCTCGAAGAACGAGCATGTTCCGATCGAGTGGAAGAGCGAGGCGCGGACGTCCGCCAGCCGGGTCGGCAGCGCCTCCTGGTCGCGCCAGCGGAACGACTCGGCGTCGAGCACGAACGCAGGCGGCCCCTCGGACAGCGCCTCCTCCTCGTTGCCGAACACGGCGGCCGCGAGGAGGTTGAGGAAGCCGTGCTCGCCCTGAGCAGTCGGGTACGCGTGGTGGAGGCCGGCCGTCGCCTTGAAGACGAGCCCTCGCGAACGGCAGCCGCGGATGAGCTGCGCGAGCTCCTCCACGCTCGGAACGCGCTCGCCGCCGCAGCGGATCTTCGCCCGCAAGCCACGTGCTGCGACCTCGTCGAGCGGCACACCCTCGAGATAGACCGCGTCGTCCTGCCGTTCGGTTCCCGCCTCGACGACCGCGAGCGCACGTCCCTCGTCCTGCGGCAGGTCCGCAAGCTGCGAGGCGGGCCAGACGAGCCGGCCGAGCAGCCATGCGTGCTCGCTCTCCCGCGCGCGCCGGTCCTCGGCGAGCGCCTCGGCCGGCGGCAGGCTCGCCGGCGGGAACATCGGCGCGTGGTCGAAGAACCTCGTCAGGAGCGCACGGCGGGCGTCGTCCGGCATCGGGCTCGAGGCTACACTGGCCGCCGGGCCAGGCCCCGTGCAGTGGGAGCCTGCGAACCGCGTCAGATCCGGGAGGAAGCAGCGCTAAGTAGTCCCTCTCAGGTGTGCGGTGTGCCTGGCCCTCTGCTTGAATCGACTCGTGGCTGCTCTCTACCGGAAGTACCGCCCGCAGAGCTTCGAGGAGGTCGTCGGGCAGGAGGCAGTCGTCCGGACGCTGAGCAACGCCATCGGCACGGATGCGGTGCGTCAGGCCTACCTCTTCGCAGGGCCGCGCGGCACCGGCAAGACCTCCATGGCGCGCATCCTCGCCAAGTGCCTGAACTGCGCCCAGGGCCCGACGACCACGCCGGACGGCACCTGCCACGCGTGCCGCGCGATCGCCGCCGGCACCTCGCTCGACGTGATCGAGATGGACGCCGCGTCGCAGCGCGGCATCGACGACATCCGCGAGATCCGCGACCGCGTCGTCCTCCAGCCGGTCGAGGGCCGCTACAAGGTCTACATCCTCGACGAGGCCCACCAGCTCACGGACGCGGCCTGGAACGCGCTCCTGAAGCTGATCGAGGAGCCGCCGCCGCACCTCGTCTTCGTCTTCTGCACGACCGACCTCTCGAAGGTGCTGCCGACCGTCCGCTCGCGCTGCCAGACGTTCGTCTTCCAGCGGCCGAGCCTGCAGGAGCTCGTCGCGAAGCTGCGCAAGATCGCCGATGCCGAGGAGATCGACGTTCCCGACCAGGCGCTCGCGCTCGTCGCCAGAGGCGGCCGCGGCGCGTACCGCGATGCCGAGTCGACGCTCGATCAGCTCGCGTCCGCGACCGGCAACCAGGTCACGGTGCAGTCGGTGCTCGAGCTGCTCGGGACGGTCGAGGAGGAGGCGCTCTTCCGGCTCTGCGACCTCGTGATCGACCGCGACACGGCCGGCGCGCTCACCTATGTCGAGGAGCTGTCGGAGCGCGGACACGACCTCGGCCGCCTCGTCCTCGATCTGATCGAGCACCTGCGGCAGCTCATGCTCGCGCAACACCTCGGCGACGTGCCCGAAGCCGCGGCGACGAGCCAGGAAGCGCGGGAGCGGTTGCGGGCGCAGGCGGGCCAGCTGGAGGAGGCCACGGTGCTGCGGCTCGTCGATCTGCTCGCGGTGGCGGTCGACGACATGCGCCAGGGCGGCGACCCTCGCCTGCCGCTCGAGCTCGCGCTCGTCAAGGTGACGCGGCCGGCGAGCGACCTCTCACGTGAATCGATCGCCTTCCGCCTCGAGCGGCTGGAGCAGGGGGCAGCCGCTCAGCCTCCCGCGGCCCCGGCTGGTACCGGGTCGTTACAAGCAGAAAAGGAGAAGGCGAGCACCGAGCCTGAGCCGGCGGTCGCGCGCGTGCCGGTGCGGGTCGGCGCGCCGGCACTCGAGATCTCGCAGCTCCAGGAAGCGTGGGCGCGCACCGTGCTGCCGGCTGTCGAGGAGCGCGGCGGCATCCCGACGGCGTCGCTCCTGCGGGAGGCGCATCCGGCAGACCTGAGCGGCGACACGCTCACGCTCGAGTTCCCTCCGAGCGCCCAGTTCCACCTCGACCTGGCCCGCGATCCCAAGAACGCCGACCTGCTCGCCGACGCGCTCTACGACGTGACCGGCCGCCGGCTGGAGCTCGTCTTCGAGCTCGGCGAAGCGCGCGAGGCGCCGGCCGCCGACGAGGAGCCGGCCGGAGAGGAGCGGATTCTCGAACTCCTGAAGGAGACATTCGACGCCCAGGAACGGGAAAGCTAGGGGCATGTCTTCTTCCTTCGACATGGACAAGCTGATGCAGCAAGCCGCCCAGATGCAGGAGCAGATGCAGCAGATGCAGGACGAGGCCGCGCAGGAGACGGCGCAGTCGTCCGTCGGCGGCGGCCTCGTCAAGGTCACCGCGAACGGGGCCGGCGACGTCGTCGCGATCGAGATCGCGCCCGACGCGATCGACCCGAGCGACCCCGAAGCGCTGGGCGATCTCGTCCTGGCCGGCGTCAACGAGGCACTCCGCTCGGCACGGGCCGGCGTGGAGGCGAAGGCGCAGCAGATGCTCGGCGACATGGGCCTGGGCGGACTCGGGCTCCCCGGGCTCGGCGAGTGAGCGAACCGCCTCCGAAGCGACTCCGCGGCCCCTACCTCTTCTCGAACTGGCTCTGGGCCCTGATCGTCCTCGCCCTGATCGGCATCGTGGTCTGGGGCTGGGCCTTCGACTTCAGCCCGCACTGATTCCCAAGTAACAGACTGTTACAAGGAAAGGCGTGTCCGGCGGAGACGACAGCCGCACGCACTAGCAGGCGGTTTCCGACGCTGGTAACAGACTGTTACGAGGAAAAGCATGTCCGGAGCGGGCGAGTACCCTCAGGGCGCATGCTGAGCCCGTCCGTCGAGAATCTCGTCGCCCAGCTGACGCGCCTGCCGGGGATCGGCAGCCGGACCGCGCAGCGGCTCGCGTTCCATCTCCTCCAGACGCAGAAGGAGGAGGCGCTCGCGCTCGCCGGCGCGATCGAGGAGGTGAAGGAGCGCGTCCGCTTCTGCCGCGAGTGCGGCAACCTCACCGAGGACGAGCTGTGCGCGATCTGCCTCGACGCGCGCCGCGACCGCACCACGATCTGCGTCGTCGAGCAGCCGGTCGACCTGGTCTCGCTCGAGCGGACGGCCGAGTACCGCGGGCTCTACCACGTCCTGGGCGGCGCGCTGTCGCCGCTCGACGGCGTCGAGCCCGAGCACCTGCGGATCGACGAGCTCCTGCACCGCGTCCAGAGCGACGGCGTGGTCGAGGTCGTCCTCGCCACGAATCCGAACGCGACCGGCGAGGCGACTGCGTCCTACCTCGCGGGCAGGTTGCGCGACCGCGTCCGGGTCACCCGGCTCGCGAGCGGGCTGCCCGTGGGCGGCGACCTCGAGTACGCCGACGAGGTCACCCTCGGCCGGGCGCTCGCCGGCCGCCGGGAGATGTAGCCGTGGCGACGACGCAGTACGAATCGGTTCCGGAGATTGCGGCCGACGCTGCGGCCGGCGGCCCCGACCTCGTGGTGATGAAGTTCGGCGGCTCGTCGGTCGCGGACACGGAGAAGATCAAGGAGGTCGCGCGCCGCCTCGTCCGGGCGCGGGAGGAGGGCCGGCGCGTAGTCGGCGTCCTCTCGGCGATGGGCGACACGACGGACGAGCTGATCCGCCTCGCCCACGAGATCTCGCGGCGGCCGCACCCGCGCGAATACGACATGCTCATCTCGGTCGGCGAGCGGATCTCGAACTCGCTCTGCGCCATGGCCGTCCACGATCTCGGCCACGAGGCGATCTCCCTGACGGGCTCGCAGGCGGGAATCGTCACCGACACCGTCCACGGCAAGGCGAAGATCGCGGAGGTGCGCGCGACGCGGATCAACGACGCGCTCGACGCGGGGAAGATCGTCCTCGTCGCCGGCTTCCAGGGCGTCTCCGCAGACTCCCACGACGTGACGACGCTCGGCCGCGGCGGCTCGAACCTGACGGCCGTCGCGCTCGCGGCCGCGCTCGGCGCAGGCGCGTGCGAGATGTACACGGACGTCGAGGGCGTCTTCACGGCCGACCCGCGGCTCGTCCCGCACGCCCGCCGCCTCCCGGCCGTCACGTACGAGGAGATGCTCGAGCTGTCGGCGAGCGGCGCGAAGGTCCTCCAGCTACGCTCGGTCGAGTTCGCGCGCAACCACGACGTGCGGCTGCAGGTGCGGTCGACGTTCTCCGAGGCCGAGGGGACGTGGATCGTCGACGAGGAGGATCCCGTGCTCGAGAAGGCGATCATCAGCGGCGTCGCGCACACCGACTGCGAGCCCCTCTACCGTGTCCGCCGGATCGGTGCCGCGGGGCTGTTCGAGCGGCTCGCGGAGTCGAACGTCAACGTCGACACGATCCTCCAGGTGTCGAGCGACGAGATCGTCTTCAGCGCCCCGGTCGAGGATCGCGGCGTGTGTGAGGAGCTGCTCGGCGGGCTCGGAGTCGAGTGGTCGATGCGCGACGACCTCGGCAAGGTGAGCCTCGTCGGCGCCGGCATGAAGAGTCATCCGGGGATCGCAGCCCAGGCGTTCGCGACGCTCGGCGGCATCGGCGTGGAGCCCGAGGTCATCTCCACGTCCCCCATCAAGATCGCGTGCCACGTCCGCACCGAGGACGTCCCCAGAGCGGTCGCCGCGCTGCACGACGCGTTCGACCTCGGAGGAAAATGAAGTCTCGGGGACAGGTTCGAGACTTTCGCCGAGCCGCGCGGGGGGACGCAAAAACAGGAACCTGTCCCCGAGGCGATATCCACAGCGACGCGAAGATCGGAGTCGTCGGCGCGACCGGGGCCGTCGGCACGGTCACGCTGCGGCTCCTGCGCGAGCGCGGCTACGGCGACGTCCGCGGGTTCGCGTCCTCGCGCTCGGCGGGCCGAGAGCTCGACGAGGGCGTCGTCGTCGAGGAAGCGACCCCGGAAGCGCTGGCGGCGGGCGGACTCGACCTCGTCCTCTTCTCCTGCGGCACGAAGGCGTCGCGCGAGCTCGTCCCGCATGCGGTCGAGGGCGGCGCGCTCGTCGTGGACAAATCCAGTGCGTACCGGCTAGAGGTGGGCTACCCGCTCGTCGTGCCGGAGGTGAACGGCGACCGCGCCGCCGCCGCACTCGAGACGACGCGCGTGGTGGCCAACCCGAACTGCTCGACGATCCCGCTCACGTGCGTCCTCAAGCCGCTGCATGACGCGGCCGGGCTGAAGCGCGTGCGGCTCTCGACCTACCAGGCCGTCTCCGGGGCGGGCGCGCAGCGGATGGAGCGGCTTCGAAGCGAGCCTTCCGCGGAGCACGACCTCGAGTTCGACTGGACCTGGGAAGGCGACGAGACCGACGAGGAGGCGAAGATCCGCGCCGAGGCGCGCAAGATCCTCGAGCTGCCCGAGCTGCCGATCAGCGCCACGACCGTCCGCGTTCCCGTGCTCGTCGGGCATGCCCAGTCGGTCTGGATCGAGACGGAGGAGCCGGTCTCACCCGAGCAGGCCGAGTCGCTGCTCGCCGGCGCGCCGGGCGTGCGACTCGTCGAGATGCCGACCCCACGCGCGGCCTCGCTGACGGAGGACGTGCTCGTCGGCCGGATCCGCCCGGATCGCGCGGCCGACGGCAACGGCCTCGTCCTCTTCCTCGCCTGCGACAACCTCGTCAAGGGCGCCGCGCTCAACGCGCTCCAGATCGCGGAGCTCCTGCTCGAGCCCGCCCGCGCGGCGGCCTAGAGCTAGCCCAGCCGCAGATTCAGGAGCAGTCCCTGCGTTCGGCCGGAACGGTCGGAGTAGTAGCCGCCCGCCGTGCAGCGGCTCGCGGACGGGCAAGAGACAGAGTTGAGAAACGTGTGCTCCTTGCCGGCCGGAGCCGCCCCCTTCGGCAGTGCCGCGTCGACGGCGCGTCCCCAGTTCCCCCTGCGCTCGCGGACGACGAGCCCGCGCGTGTGTCCGCGGTTGCCGTAGTAGCCGACCGCGACGCAGTTGCCGCGCGACGGGCAGGCAACCGAGGTGAGAAACACGCCGCCGGGAGCCTTCGCCTTTGGCGGAAGGGCAAGCGCAAACGCCTTCCACGTCCCGCCTCGCTCGCGCAGGAGCAGGCCGTGCCTCGCCCCCGATGGGCCGAGCACGTACCAGCCGACCGCGGCACAGTCGTCCGGCGCGCCGCACGCGACCGAGGTGAGAGGGGAGTTGAATTCGTTGGGCTCGGTGTTCGGGACGCCTTTCGGGGGCAGCGGGCTCCTGACTCCCCGTGACCAGACACCGTTGCGCTCGCGCAGGATCAACCCCTCCTCGGCGCCCTGCCGGTTCTCGTAGCCGCCGACCGCGGTGCAGTTGCCCGCCGACGGGCACGAGAGGCCCGTGAATCCGAAGAACGGCGAGGCGCCGGCCGAGAGATCTCCGCTCGTCGAGGCGTTCGCAGGCAGCCGCGCCTCGGCTCCGGACCCCCAGTTGCCGTCGCTCTCGCTCACGACCCATGGGTAGTCCGCGTCCGACGCGTCCTTGTTCGAGTACGAGCCGACCGCAGTGCAGGCCCCGGCCGCGGGGCAGGAGACGAGGGAAAGTCCGGCGCCGGCATCCGGGTTGTCGGGGTCGAAGCTCGTGCCGGCGTTGGCCGGAAGCAGCCGGTCGACATCCTGGCCGGTACCCCAGGTCCCGCTGTTCTCGGCGACGAGGAGCGGATGCTTGGCCCGGTCGGAGCCGATGTATACGCCCACGGCGAGACAGTTCCGAGGCGAGGAGCACGACACCGAGCCGAGCAACGGGGACGGGCCGACCGGATAGTCGATCGCGAGAGCGTCGGACGGAAGCTCGAGCGTGGCGGGCTTCCATTGCCGTCCGCTCTCGGTCACCTCCACCATGTGGTGGAGGCCGGCCATGCCGACCGCGACGCACCTGCCCGCCGCCGGACACGCGAGCGACCGGAGGTTGGTGCCTCCGGTGTGGGAGAGCGACGGCATCTTGGACGCCTTCCACCTGCCGGCCTGCTCGGTGTAGAGCGACGCACCGAGGGCGGCGCAGCTCTTCGCCGACGTGCATACGACCTGCTGCACCACGCCGGGCTTCGTCTGCGCGACTCCGGACGGCCGCGGGGCCTCGATCGCCTTCTGCGCGATCCCCGTTACGTACGTCCGGGCCTGCGAGCAGGCGGCTGCCGCCGCGGCGAGGAGGAAGACGGCGGCCGCAATCGTGATCATGCGCACAGCCGGAGAGTACGCCCGCGACGCCAATCGTCCTCTAACGCCGTACGCGCGCCAAACCGAATTTTGACCTTTCGTTAACGCGGCGCCATTTACATTCGCTCGTCGACCGAGGAGTGATACGGATGAAGAAGCTGGGACGGGGATCTCTCGTCGTGTCTGCGGGGTTGGTGTCGGCTCTGGCGCTCGTCGGGAGCGCCGCCGGAACGACGAGGTCGCACGCTCTGAGGGTCAGACACGTCCAGGGCCGGATCAAGGCCCTGGCGATGGACGGAAACCGGATCGCGTACGGCGTCGAGCCGGGGTCCACCAAGAATCGCGTCGTCGTCTGGAACGTCCGCAGCGGCCGGACCACCAAGGTCAGCGGCGCCCAGACCTCGCGGACCGGCGACAGCAGCACGGGGTCGGGCCTGTTCGGGCTCGCGATCGCCGGCACGCGCGTTGCGTGGCTCGCCAACGTCGGCGGCAACATCGAGGGCGACGACTACCTCTTTGCCTCTTCCGTGAACAATCCGAAGGAGCGGAAGGTCGCGTCGGTGCAGCGCACGGGCGACGCCTGCTCGGGCGGCCCGCCGCAGGCGAACCCGGGCTGCGCAGGGACCTGGCTGCTCGGTCTTGTCGGCTCGGGGAACGTGATCGCGCTCGACACCTGGACCACCGTGACCCTGGAGGAGGTCACGGAGAGCGCGACCCTGGACGTGCTGGGCGCGACGGTGAAGCCGGTCGCGAACGGCACGCCGCCGTTCCTGGCCCAGGCCGTCGACGCCGGGCGGGTCGCGGTGCTGCGCTCCTCGCAGAACGTGGCGCTCTACTCGGCCAGCGGAAAGTTGCTGCTGGACGTGAATCCGTCGAACGCACAGGCGGTCGCGCTCACCGGCCACAAGCTCGTCGTGCTCACCAGCACGGACACGATTCAGATCTACGACACCGGGACGGGCTCGCTCCTGAAGACGCTCTCCGTACACGGCAAGAAACCGCAGAATCTCGACGCCCAGGGCAACATCGCGATCTACACGACGGCGTCCTCGGTTCACGCCGTCAATCTGTCGAGCGGCAAGGCCCGCGTGGTCGGAACGCTCAAGCGCGGAGTCGGCTTCGCGCACATCACCGCGGCAGGCGTCGCGTACAGCTCCGAGCCGAACCGGAGCAAGGGAACGGTGGTCTTCGCGCCGATGGCGCGGGTCACGGCGGCCCTGCGCTAGCTAGAACCGCTGCGGCGCGGGTGCGGGCATGAACGCCTCCTGCACCCGCGCCAGCACCTTCTCGCGCGTCCCCTCCTCCACCGGCTGCAGCCCACCGAGCTCGAGCCGCGCGAGCTCCACACGGCCTTTCGCGCGCACCGGGAGGAAGCCGAAGTCCGCGAGGAAGTCGGCCGGGAAGATGGTGCGGTGGACGTGGAAGCGCTCGAAGTTCGTCTCGCCTTCGGGGTAGCGGTAGGCGAACGCCTCGAGAGCCCGCGCTCCACGCTCGCGCGAGTCGCCGATCGCGGTCAGGAACAGCGACTGCATCACCCACGGCCGGGACGGATCGGTCAGATATGCACACGTGACGAGCACGGCGTCGTCGCTCACAGGCCCGGCGGGGAGCTCGCGCGCGCGCGGGAAGAGCTCGGCCGGGCCGTATTGCATCGACCCGAGCAGCCTGCCGTCGTCGTCGTGATAGACGGTCCCCCACGCCCCCCACTCCTCCTCGGCGTCGCGGATCCACTTGCGCTTGTCCGCGCTGCGCCCGTTGCGCGTCTGCCACCAGATGCACTCGTGGCAGACGGTCGGCGCCGTCTCGAGGGTCGCGCCCGTCAGCCCGGAGATGCGCGTCATCGGCCCGCCCCCACGGCATCGACGACGACCTCGACCGCCGCCGGCTCGACGTCGGCCATGCTGCGGAGGTACTCGCGCACGCGCTCCTGGACTCGCCGTCCGACCGCCGGAATCGAGGCTCCCCACTCCGTTACGAGGTGGAGCTCGACCCGGACCGAGCCGTTCCCGCCGGAGACGCGCACGGCGTTCCGCCGCGGGAGCGGACTGTCCGCGAGCCCTCGCACTCCTTCGACTTCCCGCGCCGCGTCCGCCGCGTAGCGGGCGAGGATCTCGGTCGAGATCGACGCCTGGCCGGCCATAGCCGGATCAGCGTAGCGCCGGTCTGAGGATCAGCTCCGTCGCCTCGGGCCGTGCCGCGAAGCGCAGCGGGACGAAGGTCGTACCGAGCCCCGCGGAGACGTGCATCGTCGCCGCCGCGCTCCGGTAGACGCCTGCGTTGTAGCGCGCGCGGAGGTGGGCGAAGCGCAGCTTCCCGCCGGGGAACGGGAGCGCGATCTGGCCGTCGTGCATGTGTCCCGAGAGGACGAGGTCGAAGCGCCCCGGCTCCAGATGGTCGAGCACGCGCGGGTAGTGGCACAGGAGGATCGAGAGGTCGGCGTCGCGCGCGAGGCGGTTCGGGTCGAGCCGAACGCGGCCGCGCACGATCAGCCGTGGATCGGCGCCGGCGATCCAGACGCGGCGGCCGCGCAGCTCGACCATCCGGCCGCCGTCGCGCAGCAGCGTCGCCGGCTCCAGCTCCCCCAGGCCCGACGCGCGCGCCTGCGGGTCGCGGCTGAGGGCGATGTCGTGG
>DATFCX010000029.1:0-10923 GCA_035252585.1 Gaiellaceae bacterium | reverse complement strand
CCGCCGCCGCGAGCCGCGCGTCGAGCCGATCCTCCTTGCGCGCGTAGCTGCCGAGGCCCGGCGGGACGTCGCGAGCCCGGACCTCGACGCGGCCGCCGAGCGTGTCGCGATCCTGCCGCGCCTCGTCGACCGCGCCGGGATCGGCTCCGGCCTCCGGCAACGCCTGCCCCGACACCTCGACGCCGATCTCGTGGAGGAGCGCCTTCGCCACGGCGCCGGCGGCGACGTGGACCGCAGTGTGCCGGGCCGACGCCCGTTCGAGCGCGTCGCGGACGTCCGCGAGCCCATGCTTCTGGACGCCGGCGAGATCCGCGTGCCCCGGCCGTGGCAGCGTGACCGGCTTGGTGCCCTTCCCCTCGGGCTCGCCCCCCGGAGTCCACGGATTCATCCCCCACGTCCAGTTCTTGTGATCGCGGTTCCCGACGACGAGCGCGAGCGGCGTGCCGAGCGTGCGGCCGTGGCGAAGGCCCGCGAGCACCTCGACCTCGTCGGCCTCGATCTGCTGGCGCGGCGAGCGCCCGTAGCCCTGCTGCCGGCGGCGGAGGTCGGCGTCGATCGCGTCCTTCTCGAGGACGAGCCCGGCGGGCAGGCCCGAGACGATCGCGACGAGCGCCGGCCCGTGCGACTCGCCGGCTGTTGCCAGCTCGAGGCTCATGCGCGAGAGCGTAGTGCGCTACAGGTGCGAGAGGACGCGCGAGACGAGGCTCCGCGCGCGATGCGGGCCCGTCGAGATGAGGAAGCGGCCGAGCCGGCCCGACTCGTCCGGGTCGAGCGAGATCGCAGCCTGCGCCTCCTCGCCGCGCCAGACGCTGAGGCGCGCATGCTTCGGCTCCGTCAGGTAGACCGAGACGCGAAGGCCGCCGTCGCCGACGTCCGGGTGGCCCTGGAAGTACTCGACGATCTTCGTCCGCTGCGCCTTGCCGCAGTGCGGGCAGAAGCGGAACTCGTCCTCCACTCCTCCCCCGCAGGCTCTGCAACGACGCATCGTGCTCGTTCTATGCCCCGAGCGGGCTCAGGTCAAGCCGAGGGCGACGGCCAGAGGTGGACGACCCGTGAGGCTGCCTCGACCAGCGCGGCACCGTCGACCTCGACGGTCGAGAGGGGGATCCCGACGAGCGGCCACTCACACGAGACGTAGATCGTCCCCGGCTGCGGCAGCGGCCAGACCCAGTAGTCGTGACTCATCGTGAGGCGGTCGCGCCCGCCGGAACCGCTGCCCCCACCGCGATGGACGAAGACCGGTTCGTCCGGCTCGTCCTTCACGAACAGTCGCCGGCCGCCGATATTCGATGCCTTCGCACCTCCCGGCAACTCCACGCCGAGGCGGAGGAAGCCGTCCGGTAGATCCTCCGCGGCCGGCCCATACGGGTGCTGCTCCTGGAAAAGCGTCTGCACGGTCCGCGGGCCGAGGTCGCGAGCCTGCGCGACGAACGACAGTGTCACGCCCGTGCTGAACGATGTCGCATGGGCCAGCGCGACGGCGGCTTGCTCGGACCGGCCGACGACGACGGTGAGCGACGTCGCCACGCCGACCTCGCCCTCCGGCGGGCCGAGCCAGGCCGGCTGCGCCGTCTCGTCGGGCGGCTCCCGGTCGTCGCCGGTCGGGAACAGCTGCACGAAGCTGCTCATGTCGTCAAGCCTAGGGCCTCACGCATCACGTCGACCGGGGCGTCGCGGCCGGTCCATAGCTCGAAGCTCGCGGCGCCCTGGGCGACGAGCACCTCGAGCCCGTCGAAGACGCGTGAGCCGGCAGCAGCGGCAGCCTCCGCCGTCGCCGTCCTTGGATACGGGAGGTCGATCAGCGTCTGCCCCTCCCCGAGCTCGAACAGAACCTCGTCCCGCACGGACGTCGCCTGGATCACGACGTCGGTGTCGCGCACGTCCGGCGGCCACTCGCCGCGGCGGGAGAAGACACGCGCCTCCGGCAGTGCATGGCGGAATGCCGCCGCAGCCCCGCCGTCCCCCACGATCGCCGCATGCGACGCGCCATCCACCTGCTCGAGGATCGCCGCGTCCGTCGACAGGCCGCGCCCGCGCACGATCGTGTTCACCGACGGGACGTCGCTGCCGAGGATCCGCGCGGCGTCGAGCTTGTACGGCGCCGTGACGTTCGCGTACTCCACCTCGCGCACCGCCGCCTCGAGCTCCTCCGGCGGGACGTCGCGCAGGACGTACTCCCAGTCGAGCCCGGCCGCCGCGAAGGCCGCGTTCTGCATCCGGGGAGAGAGCGAGTGCGCGACGGGACGGCCGATCAGCGAGACGCGGCGCGGCTCACCCGTAGCCATGCGTGGCTTTGTACTGGTTGAAAGCCTCGGCGCTGGCCGTGAAGAATGAGTGCACCTTGTCCGGCTCCGCGACGAAGTAGAGCCACGGGCCGTTCGCCGGGTGTGCGGCCGCCTGCATCGACGCCAGACCGGGGCTCGCGATGGGCGTCGGCGGCAGACCGGCGTGCAGGCGGGTGTTGTACGGCGTCGGATTCGCCAGGTCCGACTGCGTCAGCGACTTCGTCCCCGGGATGTTCAGCGCATAGCGGATGGTGGCGTCGATGCCGAGCGTCATGCCGAGATGCAGCCGGTTGTAGATGACGCGCGCGACCTTCGCGCGGTCGCCGGGGGCGACCGCCTCCTTCTCGATCATCGAAGCAATCGTGAGAACGTCGTACGGCGTGAGGTTCTTGCTGCGCGCGTACGAGAGGTCGAGGGTTTTCCACTTCGCGGTGAACTCCCGCAGCTGCAGCTGGACGAGCTGGGCGGAGGTCGACTTGCGGTCGAAGTCGTACGTGTCCGGGAAGAGGAATCCCTCCAGGGGCAGCTTCTTCTTGCCGAAGCCGGGGATGAGGCGCGGCTTGGCCGTCGCCGCGAGGTACGCCGCGCGCGAGAGCTTGACCTTGCGGTGCGACTCGCGCTCGGCGATCTTGGCCACCACGTCCACGCGGTCGGCCATCTGCCGGCGCGTGAATCCCTCCGGGAACACGACCCTGAACTGCCGCAGCTGGCGGATGGTGGTCGTCGGTTGGGACGCGCCGCCCGACCCGCCGCAGCCGGCAGCCGTCACCGCGAGCAGCGCCGCGGCGACTACGAGCGCGCTGCGCACCACTCGAGATAGGTCGTCAGGAGATGTGCGGCGGCGACCGCATCCTCGGGCGCGGAGCCGGCGGTCTGCACCGCGAGGTCGGTCGTGAACCGCTCGTCGAAGAGCTCGACGGGAACGTCGAGGACACCGCGCAGCGACTCGACGAAGCCCTCGGTCTCGACCACCTGCTCGCCGCGAGTCCCGCGCAGCGTCAGGGGCAGGCCGACGACGACGCGCTCGACCTCCTCCTCGCGCGCGAGGCGGGCCAGCTCGGCGAGCCCGGCCTCAGTGCCCGCCTGCCGGACGACCCCGAGCGGCCGTGCCACCGTCCCGGTCGGGTCGGAGACGGCCACGCCCGTCCGGGCCGAGCCGTAGTCGAGCGCCATCACCTTCACGCCGTCGTCTTCACGCAGGCATCTTCACGCCCGGCATCTTCACCGGGCGACGAGGTCCTTCGCGGCAGCGAGCGCGTCGGCGATGCCGTCGGGGTTCTTTCCGCCGGCCTCGGCGAGCGTCGGCCTGCCTCCTCCGCCGCCGCCGATGTGCCTGCCGAGCTCGCGCACGACCTGTACCGCATCGAGCCCGCGCGCGACGAGCGAGTCGTCGAAATTGACGACGAGGAATGCACGCCCGTCGTCGCGCGATGCCACGATCGCTCCGTCCGCCCTCTCCTGCCGGCGGATCCGGTCCGAGAAGTCGCGCAGCGGACCGCCCTTGAGGCTCTTCACCTCGACCAGCAGGACGTCGCCCTCCTTGTCTCGGGAGACGATCTCCGCGTCCGCGGACTGCTTCGGCTGCTTCGCCTCCTTCCGCGCCCGGTCGAGCTCGCCGCGCAGCACATCGGCCTCCCGCGCACGCTCGTGCAGCAGAGCGAACGCCTCGCCCGCCGTCACCGCCTCGATGCGGCGCGAACCGGCGCCGACCGAGCTCTCGGAGAGCACCGCGAACGGCCCGATCTCCGCCGTCGTCCGCACGTGCGTTCCGCCGCACAGCTCGACCGACCAGCCGTCGACGTCGACCACCCGCACGACGTCGCCGTACTTCTCGCCGAACAGCATCATGGCGCCGAGGTTCCTCGCCTCCGACAAGGGCGTCTCGAAGATCCGCACCGGCAGGTTCGCGAAGACGTGCTCGTTGACGCGCTTCTCCACCTCCGCGCGCTCCTCGGGCGTCAGCGGCGACGGATGCGTGAAGTCGAAGCGGAGCTTGTCGGGCCGCACGGCCGAGCCCGCCTGGCGGACGTGGTCCCCGAGCACCTCCTGCAGCACCTTGTGGAGCAGGTGCGTCGCCGTGTGGTTCGCCATCGTCGGATAGCGGACACCCCACGGGACGACGGCGCGCACACGGTCGCCCTCCGCGAAGCCGGTGCCTTGAAACACGAGCTCCTGGTCGTTCTCGAGCCGCAGCGCCTCGACGAGGTCGGCGCGCGTCCCGTCCTCCTTCTCGATCCAGCCGGCGTCGGTGACCTGGCCGCCCCCTGCCGGATAGAACGGCGACTCGGCGAGCTTGACCTGGAACAGACCGTCGCCGGCGTCGGCGTACGCGGTGATCGCGGTCCGCACGTCGAGCTGCTCGTAGCCGACGAACTCCGTGCGCGGGGCGCCGGTGAAGCGCGGCTCGTACCGCGCGGTGCCGCCCTGGCGCGACACGACGCGGTGCTGCTCCATCAGCCGTTCGTACTCCTCCTCGTTCACGGCGAGGCCGCGCTCGCGCGCGAGCTCCTGCGTCAGCTCGATCGGGAAGCCGTATGTCGCCTGCAGCCTGAATGCGTCCTCTGCGGTGATCTCCCCCTTCGACTCCGCGGCTTCGAAGATCGCCATCCCATGCTCGAGCGTCTGAGCAAAGCGCATCTCTTCGGCAAAGAGCACACGATGGATCTCGTCACGACGCTCGACGAGCTCCGGATAGGCGTTGCCCATCTGGTCGATCACCACGTCGGCGAGACCCGCAAGGAACTCCTGTTGATTGCCGATGCCGATTCCCCTCGCGTGCTGCATCGCCCGGCGAATGATGCGACGCAGGACGTACCCGCGACCCTCGTTCGAGGGGGCGACGCCCTCGGCGGCGATGAACGTCATCCCGCGCCCGTGGTCGGCGAGCACGCGATGGGCCTTCGTCGCATCCTGGGACGAGCCGTACGCGACGCCAGACTGTCCGGCGACCCAGTCCATGATCAGCTGGTAGCCGTCGGTGTCGTACACGGACGCCACGTCCTGCACGACGCGGGCCACGCGCTCGAGTCCCCAGCCGGTGTCGATGTTCTTGCTCGGGAGCTCGGTGAGCGTTCCGTCCGGGTGGAGCTCGTAGGACATGAAGACGAGGTTCCCGAACTCCAGGAAGCGCTCGCAGCGCGTGCACCCGGGCCTGCAGTCATCGGTGCCGCAGCCGGTCTCCTCCCCCCAGTCCCAGTACAGCTCCGAGTCGGGGCCGCACGGGCCTGGTCCGCCGACCGACCAGAAGTTCTCGGAGGACGGCAGCGGCACGATCCGTTCCGACGGCATGCCGATCCGCTCCCAGAGGCCGATCGCCTCCTCGTCGGGGCCGAGCTTCAGGCCGGGATCGCCGGCGTGCACGCTGATCCAGAGCCGGTCCCAGTCGAGCTTCAGGCGCTGCTGGATGAACTCGGTCGCATACTCGATCGCGCCCTCCTTGAAATAGCGGCCGAACGAGAAGTTGCCGAGCATCTCGAAGAACGTGAGGTGGAACGTGTCGAGGCCGACGTCGTCGATGTCCGGTGTGCGAAACACCTTCTGGCACGTCGTCGTCAGCGGCGCCGGCGGCGTCTCGCGGCCGAGGAAGTACGGCATCTGCGGCTGCATGCCAGCGCTCGTGTAGAGCGTCGAACGGTCGTCCGCGCGCGGGATCAGCGAGGCGGAGGCGACCCGCAGGTGGCCCTTCTCCTCGAAGAACGCCTGGAACCCCTCCCGCAGCTCGGCCGTGGTGCGCATCGGCGGCCATTCTAGGAGTGAGGTGCTCGGGCACGACCGGACCCGGCGTTAGCATCGGACCGTGTCGCTGGATGTTCTGACGCCGGTCGCACCACGGCGCCGGAGGCGCCGCTACCGCGCCGGAAGGGTCGCACTGTTCGTCCTCGTCGTGCTCGCCGCCGCGGCGGCGGGCGTGTGGTTCGGACGGCGTGCGGCGACGAAGACGCAGCATCGTCCCGTCGCCGCGCGGCACCGGACCAAGCCGCCGGCGCCGAGGACCGTCTCGCACGACCCCGCCCCGCAGACGCCGCCGCGTCTCCTCTTCGGGACGCCGCTCCTCGCAGGCGCACACATCCGGATCGGCGCCCCGGCCGCGATCCTCGTGGACGAGGACACCGGGCGCGTGCTCTGGGCAGAGCGGCCGCACGAGCGCCGCAAGATCGCGTCGCTGACGAAGATCATGACCGCCACGCTCGCGCTGAACGAGGTGCCGTGGCAGAGCACGGTCACGGTGGCCCGCTCGGTCACGCGAGTCCCCCTCGTCCGCGAGGGCCTCCGCACGGGCGAGCGCGTCAAGGCGTGGAAGCTCTTCTACTCGCTGCTCCTCTTCTCGGGCAACGACGACGCGAACCAGCTCGCGATCTCGAGCGCCGGGTCGGTGCACGCGTTCCTTCGCCAGATGAACGACGAGGCGCACACGCTGGGGTTGCACGACACGCACTACACGAGCCCGAGCGGGATTCGCGACCGCGGCAACTACTCCACGCCCTGGGATCTCGCCGCGCTGACCCGCTACGCCCTGCGCAATCCACGCTTCGACGAGCTCGTCCGAACGAAGGAGATCCACGTGCGGTGGGCGGCTCCGACGAACTCGAAGATCTACGTCAACAACAACTTCCTCCTGCGCTCCTATCGGGGTGCGAACGGCGTCAAGACGGGCTACACGCACGAGTCGGGCTGGTGCCTCGTCGCGACTGCGACCCGGCACGGGCGAAGGCTGATCGCGGTCGTCCTCGACTCGCCGAATCTGTACGGCGACGCCAAGCAGCTCCTGAACTTCGGTTTCTCCCGGCCGTAGGACGGCTACGGTTCCTGCCGCGGCGCCGCGCCGGCGTCGCGGGGTCGTGGAGCAGTGCGTATGAGATTGCCGTCGTTCGCAGCCGGGACCGATCTCGCCGTCGACCTCGGAACGGCGAACACGGTCGTCTTCCGCCGAGGCGAGGGCATCGTTCTCTTCGAGCCGTCGGTCGTGGCGATGGACCAGCAGACCGGACAGGTGTACGCGGTCGGCGAAAAGGCCCGGCAGATGCTCGGCCGCACGCCGGCGACGATCGTGGCGACGCGGCCGCTGCGGCACGGCGTGATCGCCGACTTCGAGACGACCGAGCAGATGCTCGGCCAGTTCATCCGCCTCGTCGGCGGGAGCGGGCTCCGGCGCGCGGTCATCGTCTGCGTCCCGAGCGGCCTGACGCAGGTCGAGCGGGACGCCGTGGTCGAGGCGACGCTGGCGGCCGGCGCGCGCGAGGCGCACCTCATCGAGGAGGCGATGGCCGGCGCGATCGGCGCCGAGCTGCCGGTCGAGGAGGCCGTGGCGTCCCTCGTCGTCGACGTCGGCGGCGGCACGAGCGAGATGGCGGTCATCGCCCTTGGCGGAATCGTCGTCTCCACCTCCCTGCCGGTCGGCGGCTACGACCTCGACGACGCCATCGTCCGGTTCGCCCAGGACCACCACCGGCTGCTCGTCGGTCACGAGCAGGCCGAACGTGTGAAGATCGAGGTCGGGAGCGCGCTCGAGGGGCACGCCGCCGTGGCCCAGGCCGAGGTCGCGGGCCGCTACATGTCTACCGGGATGCTCGCGCGCGTCACGCTCGGCGAGGACGAGGTGCGCCACGCGCTCGAGCGACCGCTGTCGCGCATCGTCACGGCGCTCAAGGATCTGCTCGAGCAGACTCCGGCGCAGCTCGCGTCGGACATCGCGGACCGCGGCATCACGCTCTGCGGCGGCGGCGCGCTGCTGCCGGGATTCGCCGATCTCATCCGCGGCGAGACGGGTCTCCCGGTCAGCCGGGACCGGGAGCCGCTGACGACGGTCGCCCGGGGCGCGGGCGCGGCGCTCGCGGAGCTCGACACGCTCCGCCGTTCCCAACGGCGCAACCGCTCCTCGCGCCGGCGCCGCGGGTGAGGCCGCGATACTCCGACCCATGCAGACCTTCAACCTCTTCGACGGCGAGACCGACGTCGGCCCGGACGGAACCGAGCCGCCCGGCTATCTCGCCCGTGCCGCGCGACTCGGCCCCAAGCTCGGCGCGTCGCTGGTCGGCATGAGCATCTACGACCTGCCGCCCGGCGAGGCGATCTGCCCGTACCACTTCGAGTGGACCGACGAGGAGTGGCTGCTCGTGGTCTCCGGCGCTCCAACCGTCCGCACGCCGGAGGGCGAGACCGTCCTGAGCCCTGGCGACGTCATGTGCTTCCCGGCCGGCCCGAGCGGAGCGCACCGCGTCGGCAACCGGTCGGAGGAGCCCGCGCGCGTGGCCCTGCTGTCCACGAAGAACGAGTTCGGGATCGCCGAGTACCCGGACAGCGACAAGGTCGGCGTGTGGGCCGGCGACGCGCACTACATGCTCCGCCGCGGCGGGCAGCTCGACTACTGGGACGGCGAGCGGTAGCTCAACCCACGGCTCCATCTGCCGATAAGGCCCGTATGGCAGATCCCAGCCTCGACGATCTCCGCGGCGAGCTTGCCGACCTCGAAGCCGAGGAGGCGCAGCTGTCCGCGACGCGGAAGCGCCTTCAGGACCAGATCGACTTCGGCTTCGAGAGCGGGACGACGCGCGACCGCGAGCGCGAAGTCTCGGACGAGCGGCAGGAGCTGCATCGCCGCATCGACGCGCTGCGCGAGCGGCTCGGCGCGCTCCAGAGCTCGCTCCAATAACGTCCGACGCCCTGCTCCTTGGCATAGCTAGAACGCCTCGAGTGCGGCGGAACGGCGGCCGCTGTACTCGAGTACGCGGAGCATGACCAGGCCCACGACGAAGTAGGCCACGCCGACGACGGCCTCCATGAGCAAGAGGTGACCGGCGGCGGCGAACGGCTTGCCGGCGCCGAGGGCGTGGGCGGCGGCGATGCCGTGGGTGATCGGGATGCCGCCGCTGATCGTGCGTACGACGCCCGGGAGGCGGTCGAGGGGAACGTTTGCTCCGGAAGTAGGAGCATCGCGCCGGAGATGTTGTCGGCGAGGATGGTGGCCCGGGGCTGGGCAACGCGCGATCGGCAAAGGGAGATGTCGTCCGCGATCCGAGAAGGAAGGGCGGTAAGCGATCCCCGCGACGCTCGGCTGACGGCCGCGTGGGCCGAGTCTCTCGCCAGAAACGCGCACCGCGTACCGCAGTGGCTGGTCCCCCTCGCACGGCGTCCTCAAGGATGGCGCGCCTGGGTATGGCTCGTCCACCTCGTCTGGGTCGTTGCCGCAGTCGCATACGCCTACTACACGCTCTGGCACGTACTCACGGGCACCTGGCATTGGGTGCTGCTCGGGTTCCTGATCTACGTCGGGCTGGGTCTGCCCATGACGTTTCGCACGATGAGGCGGACACTACGCGCGTACTGGAACGCGCCTGTGGCGGCCAGGAAAAATCGCGAGTTGAGCGGGACAAGTGGCTAGTCCTGGCCTGCGCCAGCGTTCCGGAATGACCCTGACGAGCAGCGCACCGAAGATACTAGAGTGCCAACGATTAGCTCCATTCGTCGTCTAAGTGGCTGATATGCGACCTTAGGAACGTCATGTGTACGCGCAGTCGGCTGGTGATCGGAAGCGGTTCCCTCGTCGGAGTGTTGGCTGTGCTGGCGCTCGGCGCAGCGACTGCGAGCGGCGACACCACGGGGGTCGGCGCGCACCCGATTCAGTTCTCGACGCTTCACCAAGGCCACGGGCATCCCGTCGCTGGGCGAGTGTTCAAGGGATTGGCAGCCACGAATAACACCGGTCTGGCTAGCAACCCGGAGCCCTTCAATGCCGTGCGCTGCGCGGCTGAGATCGGCGGTAAGCGCCTGCCCGCACATAAAACGATCTCCGGATCGGCGACGAGCGGCCATGCGCAGGTGGTCGTTTGCGCTTGGCATATTCCGGCCAACGCTGGCGGGAAGAAGCTGCGCCTGTGGAATAACAATGGCTCCAGCCTGACGTGGGCGCATCGAGCCTACGCTCGAGCGGGCGATTACACGGTCGGAAGCGAGCAGTTCGTCTGGCGCGTGTTGAAGCCGTAGCTCAGCGTCGTGGCGCATGACGCTGGACTGGGCGAGCGTCCTCTCGCCTGACCGCTAGCGGGCGAGCGACTCCTCGTCCGCGGCGATCGTCTCTCGGATCTTCTCGAGGGAGCGCCGGATCAGCCGGGAGACGTGCATCTGCGAGATCCCGACCTGCTGTGCGATCTGCGACTGCGTCAGTCCCTCGAAGAAGCGGAGCTGAAGGATCTTGCGCTCGCGCTCGTCGAGCGCCTTGAACCCCGGGGCGAGCACCGCGCGATCCTCCGAGACCTCGTACTGGTGCTCCTCGGTGCCGAGCGACTCGAGGGGGTCGAGGTCGTCGTCGTCGCCTCCGCCGCCGCCGACCGAGAGCGAGAGGGACGTGTACGCGCGGCCCGACTCGAGCGCCTCGAGCACCTCCTCTTCCTCGACGCCTGCGGCCTTCGCGAGCTCCGGAATCGTGGGCGAGCGCGCCAGCTGCACCGTGAGCTGCTCGACGAGCCTCGAGAGCTGGACGTTCAGCTCCTGCAGGCCGCGGGGCACGCGCACCGACCAGCCCTTGTCGCGGAAGTGCCGCTTGATCTCGCCGATGATGTTCGGCGTCGCGTACGTCGTCAGCTCGACGCCGCGCTCGAGGTCGAAGCGGTCGATCGCCTTGATCAGCCCGATCGCGCCGATC
>DATFCX010000028.1:0-7355 GCA_035252585.1 Gaiellaceae bacterium | reverse complement strand
GAGCGGATCTTCGAGGCCATGGCCGGCCTCCCGGTGACGATCCGGCTCCTCGACCCGCCGCTCCACGAGTTCCTGCCGTCACTCGACGAGGCGAAGGACGAGCGGATGCGCCGGCGGATCAAGGCGCTGACCGAGCAGAATACGATGCTCGGGACCCGCGGCTGCCGGCTCGGGATCCAGTGGCCAGAGATCTACGAGATGCAGGTGCGAGCCATCGCGCGCGCGGCGAAGGCGGTGCAGGGGCGCGGGGGAGACCCGCCGCTCGTCGAGATCATGCATCCGCTCGTCGGCTTCCGGGAGGAGCTGCGCCGGCTGCGCGAGCTGACCGAGCGGGTGATGGACGAAGAGGCTCCGGCGCTCGAGTATCTCTGCGGGACGATGATCGAGCTGCCGCGCGCGGCGCTCCGCGCCGACGAGATCGCCGAGGTCGCGGACTTCTTCTCCTTCGGCACCAACGACCTCACGCAAACGACCCTCGGCATGTCGCGCGACGACGCCGAGGGCAAGTTCCTCACCTTCTACCTCGAGGACGGCGTGCTCGAACGGAACCCGTTCGAGGTGCTCGACCAGGACGGCGTAGGCGACCTGATGCGGATCGCCGTCGAGCGGGGGAGGCAGACGAGGGCGGACATCCACCTCGGGATCTGCGGCGAGCACGGCGGCGAGCCGAGCTCCGTCGAGTTCTGCCATCGCATCGGGCTCGACTACGTGAGCTGCTCGCCGTACCGCGTACCGCTCGCGCGCCTCGCCTCCGCGCAGGCCGTCCTGAAGGAGGCGCACCGCGGCGAGTACGTCCAGGCCGGCGGCTAGTCCCTAGGCGTAGCCGCGGACCTTCAGATACGCAACCGCGACGCTAGCGGCGGCGACGGCGACAAGGCCCAGCACGCCCGTGAGGCCGAGGTGTCCCATCGCCGCTCGGCCGTGCTCACGCCAGCCGGCGTACGCGAGCGTGATCAGGATCCCGCCGATCAACCCACCGACGTGTCCGCCCCAGGAGATGTTCGGGATCGCGAACGAGATGACGAGGTTGATCACGATCCACGTCATCGCGTTCCCGGCGAGCCTTCCCGTGATCTGCCATTCGATGATCAGCATCGCGCCGAGGATCCCGAAGATCGCTCCCGACGCACCGACGACCGGCTGGAACGGGGCCTGCAGGATCGCTCCTGCAGCGCCGGCCAGACCGGAGACGAAATAGAGGCCGAGATAGCGCGCCCGCCCGAGGTATTGCTCGACCGGTGTCCCGATCACCCAGAGCGCATACATGTTGAACGCGATGTGGAGGATCGACGCGTGCAGGAACATCGAGGTCACGAGCCGGTACCACTGGTGGTCGTGCGCGAGGTCGCCGAACGGCGCGAAGAGCGCCAGGTGCGAATTCGAGCCGACGAGTACGAACCGGTCGAACAGTGCGCCGCCGGGAGCGTTGAAGCCGCCGCCCTGCGAGGCCGTGATGAGGTAGATCACGACGTTGATCGCGATCAGAGCGCGGGTGATCGGTGCGCTGCCGGAGGCGAGCGCGATCCCCGGGGCGCGACGCACGGGCCGCGGCTTCAGCCGTGTTGCCGGGCCGCGGCGCGTGCCCGCGTGGTCGGGACACCGGATGCCCACCGGAGCGAACGTCGCGCACTCGGCGTAGATCGGCCGGCCGCAGTCCGAGCAGGAAAGCCCCATCTCGCGATCCGGATGCCGGTAGCAGTAGCGGGGCTCGGCCGTCGACATCCGGGCTAGCCTAGCGCCCGCCGTGCGTGTCCATGTGGCCTTCACCCCGGGAGAGCAGACCCCCGCGCCGGTCGGGATCGTCGTCGACGTCCTCCGCGCGACCTCGACGATCTGCCAGGCGCTCGCCTCGGGCTACCAGCGCGTCCTCTGCTGTGCCGAGATCGACGAGGCGCGCGCCCTCGCGGAGACGGAGCCCCCGGCGAGGCTCGCGGGCGAGCGGCGGCTCGAGCACATCGAGGGCTTCGACTTCGGGAACTCGCCGCGGGAGCTCGAGGGCGAGCCGGCCGCGGAGACGCTCGTTCTCACGACGACGAACGGGACGCGGCTCCTCGTCGCGGCGGCGGAGCGCTTCCAGCGCGTCTACGTCGGTTCGCTGCTCAACGTGGACACCGTCGCCGCGGCGGCGCGCGAGAGCGGGGAGGACGTCGCGGTGCTCTGCGCCGGCGTGCTCGGGGAGCTCGCGCTCGACGACGCGTACTGCGCGGGCCGCATCGCGGAAGCGCTCGGCGGCGAGCCGGCGGACTCGGCGCACGCCGCGATCCTGCTCGCGCAGAGCTTCCCGAACGCCGTCGAGGGGCTCGGCGCGAGCCGCAGCGCCGCGAATCTGCGCCGCCACGGCCTCGAGGCCGACGTCGAACGGTGCGCGCAGGAGAACGTCCTGGACGTCGTCCCGCGCTACGTCCGGCGCGTCGGCCCCGCGGCCGAAGTGACGCTCTGACTACGCGTTCGCGCGGACCGCGACGTCGTACTTCGTCACGGACGCGCGCTGCCCCGGCGTCTCCGGGCCGGGCATCGAGTCGAGGACCTCGTGGGCTTTCTGGTAGTCGTCCTCGTTGTCGACGATGACGATGGCGAGCGCCCGCTCACCCTCGGCGTCGTGGAGGATGACGAGCTCGGCCGGTGGCATGCCCTCCGGCGGCTCGCCGCCTTCGATCCTGCTCTTGATCTCCGCGATGCGATCCGAGTTGACTCCGTCGAACGAAACGACGCGTGCCAATGCCATGGAAGCCTCCTTTGCGTGCGTGTCGGCGCGAGCCTACGCCTCGGCCGCCAGCTCGGCCAGCCTGGCTGCGGTACGCCAGTTCCGGAGCGTGGCACGGACGCCGAGGAGCGACTCGATGCGTCCGATCGAGAGGCGAGAGCCGTGAACGCCGCGCGGCAGCCGAAGGTAGAGGTCGGCGCCGGGGTCGACAGCTTCGAGCCGGGCGGCGGCCGCCTTGGTGGGACGCGCGGCCAGGAACGCGACGTGCGTCTCGGACGTGTCGCCGCCGAACGGGTGCGCCGCGACGATCGCGGCGAGCTCCCGTGGCTTCCGCAGGATCACGGTCGTCGTCACGCCGAAGGAGTCCGCGACCAGGCGCTCGAGAGCCGCGCCGAGCTCGGCTCGCCTGGACGGGCCGTCGAGGAGGACGTTGCCGCTCGCGATGTACGTCCGAACCTCGCCGTAGCCGCGAGCGTCGAGCAGCGCCCTCAGCTCCTCCATCGGCACCTTGTTGTCGGGCCCCAGGTTGACCGCCCGGAGGAGCGCGACCCATCTCATCGCCGCCGCTGTCCCTTGCGGAGCGCGTCGAGGCGCCGCCGCTCCATCTTCGTCGGCCGGGCGCCGAGATCGGCGCCGAGCGGCCGTGCCAGCCGCCGCTCGAGCGCGAGCCGCTCGCGTTCCTCCCGCGACTCGGGCGTCTCCTCGTAGAGCGTCGCGGCGACCTTGGCCGGGCCGCGCCGGTCGGCGAGACCTGTGACGATGACGACGCGGCGCACCGGGCCGAGGCGGATCTCGAGCGTGTCGCCGGCCGCGACGTCCCGGGCCGGCTTGACCCGCTCGCCGTCCACCTTGACGTGGCCCGCGAGGACGAGCTCCGTCGCCGCGCTCCGCGTCTTCGCGAAGCGCGCCGCCCACAGCCACTTGTCGATCCGGACCCGGTCCACGGCCTCATCCTGCCCACGGGAGCTCGGGCCAGGTGTCCGGCCGTCCGAGGCGCCAGTGCTCGAACGGCGCGTAGGCCTCCATCGGGCTGGGCGTCTCGGTCTCGACTCCGGCGCCTCGAGCCCGCGCGTGTTCCGCGACGGGGTAGAGGAGCGTCTTGCCCTCCCGGCGCGCGCCGGTCATGAAGATCGCGCATGGCCCGTCGCCGGTGCCGACGAACGTGTGCCTCGTCCCCGCCGGGCAGTGGACGAAGTCCCAGGCGCGCAGCGGCCGCTCCTCTTCCTCGACGATGAGCACGCACGTACCGGCGAGGACGAGGAAGTCCTCCTGCGCCGACTCGGCGTGGAACATCCCCGAGGGCTTGCCGGGCTCGAGCACCGCGAGCGTGAAGCCGGTGTCGCCGAACATCTGCGGCTCGGCGCCGGGCCGCTCGGCGAGCACGCGCGGGCTGCTCTCGAACACACAGCGGCCGCCGAACGAGTCGTTCCTCAGCCAGGCGGCCTCGCCGACGTTGACGACGAACCAGCCGGGGGAGGTGGGCGCCAGGCCCGAGCCGACGTCGTCCAGGCGTGCTTCATCGACCATTCCGGCTCCTTCCGTAACTATCCCTTCACACCACAGGTGGGATCGTAATGCATGGCAAGCAGACGTCAGGATTTGCGGGCGCCCTCAAATACCTGGGCGAGATACGTGAACTCATCCTCGTTCTCAAGCCACCATGCTTCTGGCGGAGGCCAGACGAGCTTTTCGTTCCGGGGCCAGATCCGCTCCATGCCCTTCGTGAACTCGCTCCCCCGCCGCATGGCGACGTGCGGAGGCGCGTAGACGACTTGCCCCACCAGATGCAGGACCCGGAACGTGGCTACGAACGCCTTTCCCCTGGTTGTGTCTGGGAATGGCCCGAAGTCGGCACCAAGAACCCTGACGGCCTCGTCGGCGGGACTCATGGCACCAAGCCAGGCGGTAAATCCAGCCGGAGGATGCGGCTTATTCCGAAAGCTGTGCTTGACGGTCGGACTTATCACTCGGTGGTTGGTGTCGAGGACAAGCGCGATCTTGGTGGCCCAAGTGGCGAGTAGCTGGACAGCCGGGGTGGAAACGGTGCCGTGTTCTCCCCTCGCAAGCGGAGTGATCGCGGGCTTGACGCGCTCGTCCAACGTGTTCATCCATCCGGAGTTGCATGTAGCGCACGCGCAGCTGATCGCCGGACTGCCAGTCCAGACGCGGCCCGGATCTTTCGGGTGCTGGCGGTACGTCGTCTCCTTGAGATCGCCCCAGTTCCCGCGCGCCACTTGGGTCGTGAGGCTGGTTGCGTCAGGCATGAGCGCTGTCAGCCACTTGCGACTGAATACATGCTCGTTCGTGACCGGCGTTCGGTGGCAGAAGATGCACGCCCTAGCCACTCGCTAACCTCAGCACATGCCTCCTAAGACGCCAAGCGAGCTGCTGAAGCAGCTGAAGAAGCGGAACAAGGATCGGCCGGCTGACGGCTACTCCATGACCGCCGAGGGGCAGAAGGTCGAGAACCCGACGCGCGGCGAGTTCTTCGGCAATCTCGAGAAGGCGAGCAAGCCAGACAGCTAGTCGTCATCGCTTGGCCGTTTCGTGTACTTCCTGTACGCCCATTTGGCCAGGGTCCCAACGACCAAGATGACCGCCCCGACGATTAGGGCTTGCGGAAGTGGCCGAGAGCCGACGGCGGCGAATAGGCACTCGTCCACAGCTAAGAAAGTAGGCCGATCTCCGCTGTCACGCAACGAGATCGGATACCCGAAAGAGCACCCGATGTCCCGCCCGTCCGACGGCGCTTGCCGTCCCGGATGAGCGCCAGCCGGAGACCGGCCTACTGAGTCTTCAACTAACCGTCGCGCGCTGCAAGAGCAGCCGGAACATCGCGCGCGGGTCGTCGCGGTGGTGTACCGCCACGCGTACTCGTTCTTCTTGGTGAGCGACCAGAACCCCTCAATCGTCTGCGTGTGGGTGTCGCCCTCGACGTAGACGCGCGCCGAGTGGTTGATCCGCCGGTGCCGGTACTTGTCACCGAGCTTTCGGTAGCCCTCGTACTGGTCGGCGTAAATCGTCGACTCCGGCAGCACGTACTCGCGCGCCTGGTTGCGCGGGACGTGACCCCGACTATTTGGAACAACCGTGGCCCTGACCTTGCCTCCGCGCTCGACTGCGCCGAACACGATCGCCTTGGGATCCCAATGCGCCATGCGCACGTCCCAACCCTTCTCGGCCGCTTCGCGGCGATGCGACTGGCGCGGCTTCCCGCCGACGGACGTCTCGTCCATCTCGACCTCACCAGACAGCGGCCCTTTGGCCTTGGTGGTCCTGCGCCATGAGCCGGTCACGGATGAGGTTGAACATCCGCCATGCGGTCTTGTACGTCACGCCAAGCTCGCGCTCTAGCTGCTTGGCCGAGACTCCGCATCGAGTGCTGGTCATGATCCACATCGCGTAGAACCACAGATGCAGCGACGTAGACGACTTGTGAAAGATCGTCCCGGCCGTGGGCGACAACTCCTGCGTGCAGGACGTGCATTTCCAGACGTGCCGCACACGCGTCTTGCCCTCGTACCGCTTGAACCGGCGCGCGGTCTGACACCGGGGACAGAACGCATGCTCGCCGTCCGGCGCGTACCGCTGACGCCACAGGTACTCCAAGCAGGCGGCGTCGTCGGGGAACTCGCGCATGAACTCCATGACCGAGTACTGAGACTCAGACGACTCTGCGCGCTTCGGGGTGTTGCGATCAACCGGCGGCATCGTCGCCTTCCGACGGTCTGGGCCGCTGCAAGAACGGGACTGCCAGCGAGGTCACACCAACCGCTACGGCCCACCAGGCGTGCGTCCTGATTCCAACGTAGATAGCGACGCCACCGAGGACGCAGTGAAAAACGATTCGCACCCAGAGAGGCTGTGTTGCGACCAATCGGTAGAACATGGACGCATTCTAGAACGTATGTCCTGTGGTGTCAAGGTATAGTTACCATCTTGACAGGGGAACGTGCGTTCGTGTAGAACATACGTTCCCATGATCGCTTGTCTCGCCATCCCAGGACTCGAGCTCAAGGCGGCTTTGCGCAGGACGCCGACGCTCGCGCTGCGTCCGGCGGCGCTCGCTCCGGAGCCGCAGGGGGAGCCGCTGCTCGGGCCGGTGACGGCGGCGGCAGAGACGGCAGGTGTCCGGCCGGGGATGCGGCTGGGGGAGGCGCTCGCGACGTGTCCGTCCCTCACGCTCGTCGAGCCCGACGCGGCCGGCGCCGAACGCGCCTGGGAAGAGATCCTGCATGCGCTCGAGGACGCCGGCTTCGCGGTCGAGCCTGCCTCGCTCGGCGTCGCGTACTTCGAGACGCGGGGAGTCGAGCGGCTCTACGGCGGCCTCGAGCCGGCGCTCCGGCGCGCGCTCGCCGCGGTCGGGACCGAATGGGACGCGCGGATCGGAGCAGCCGGACGGCGCTTCGCCGCGCTCGCCGCAGCCTCGGTCGCGCGGCCGGGGCAAGTGGTCGTGGTCGCCGACGAGGAGCTGCCGCAGTTCCTCGCGCCGTTGCCGCTCACGCTTCTTCCGCTCGAACGCGGTCGCTACGAGGAGCTCGAAGCGCTCGGAGTTCGCAAGCTGGGGCAGCTTGCCGGGCTGCCGGGTGGCGCCGTCGCCGAACGTCTGGGGCCGGACGGCCGGCGCGCCTGGGGCCTGGCGAGAGGCGGG
>DATFCX010000027.1:0-69532 GCA_035252585.1 Gaiellaceae bacterium | reverse complement strand
TGCAGGCGAAGCCGCCAGCTCGCACCCATCGCCCCTCGCGCCACGGCCGGCGGCAGCGGCAGGACGCGTGCTCCCAGCGCCTGCGCCAGCATCGGGGCGTCGAGCACCGGCTCCGCCGCGACGTTGAAGGCGCCGTGCGCGTCGCCGACGACGGCCAGGCGGTAGGCCTCGGCGACGTCGCGCGTGTGGACGGCCTGCACGCGCAGCCCGTCGATGTCGGGCACGACGGCCAGCGCACCCTGCCGCGCGAGGAGGCGCGGGAACAGCGGCCCGAGGAAATAGCGCCGCTGCTCCTCGCCGGAGCTGCGCTTGAAGATCAGGCCGGGACGGAGTCGGACGACACGCGTGTCGGGCCGCTCGAGCTGGAAGCGGTCGAGCATCGTCTCGACCTCGGCCTTGTGGCGGGCGTAGAAGCTCGTCGGCGTCCCCTCGGTGGGCCAGCTCTCGTCCACCTTGCGGTCCTTCGGGCCCGGCGAGTACGCGCCGACCGAGGAGGCGTGGACGAGCGCCGGTACGCCGGCTTCGGCTACGGCGCGGAAGACGTGCTCGCTGCCGTCCACGTTCGTGCGCCGGAGCGCCTGGAGGTCGTGCGAGGGCTGGATCGCCCACGCGAGGTGGACGACGCAGTCCGCGCCGCGAAAGAGCGGCACGAGGTCGTCGCGCTCGACGTGCGCGGTGTGCCACTCCGTCTTCGGGAAGTTCCCCGCGGGACGCCGCCGGGCCAGGCCGACGATCTGCTCGATCTCGTCTCCGCCGGCCAGTGCGCGCAACAGGCTCGTGCCGACGTTGCCGCTCGCGCCGGTGACGACGACGCGCACGACTACTGCTTCTGTCCGATTGCGCGGGCGAGCTCGCGCTTCGACATCTTCGAGCGGCCCTCGACGCCCAGCCGCCTGGCGCGCTCGTACAGCTCCTGCTTCGTGTTCTGCTCGACGTCGACGCCGCCAAAGGTCTCCCCCTCGCCACGCCGTTTCTGCGCCGTCGTCTTGCGGGAGCGCGGATCGCTCGGGCCGGGCCGGTCTTTCGGCACCCAGCGTCCGCCGCGCTTCTCGTGCGTGTGCTTGAGCGAGGCCAGCGCCGTCCGGTGCGCGCGCTCGCCCTCGCCGTACTGCTCCACGGCGGCGTCGTGCGTCTTCG
Source organism: Gaiellaceae bacterium (assembly GCA_035252585.1). Classification (GTDB taxonomy): domain Bacteria; phylum Actinomycetota; class Thermoleophilia; order Gaiellales; family Gaiellaceae; genus Palsa-739. The sequence continues at coordinate 68,395 of DATFCX010000027.1, read as the reverse complement.
CGTAGGTGCGCTGCGCCTTCCGGCCCGAGCGCTTCAGCGTGTCCGGGAGCTCCGAGCGCCTGACCCTGTCTCCTTGCGCCATCTTCGGCATGGCCTACCTCCTCACGGCTGCAGGACGACCTTGAACGAGCCGTCCTCCTTCTTCTGGAACTTCTCGTAGGCGCCGGGCGCCTCGGAGAGCGGGACGCGATGGCTGGCGAACGCGTCGGTACCGAGCGGGTCGCCGTCGAGCAGGAGCGGCATGATCTCCGGCACCCAGCGCAGGACGTTCGCCTGGCCCATCCGGATCTGCACCTGCTTGTCGAAGAGGACGCGCATCGGCATCGGATCGGCCATGCCGCCGTAGACGCCCGAGATCGAGATCGTGCCGCCGCGCCGGACGAGCTCGATGGCGAGGTAGAGCGCGTGGAGCCGGTCGATGCTCGCCGTCTCCATGAGCTTCCGTTGCACGACGCCGGGCAGAAGCCCCGTCGCCTGCTGCATCGCCTTCGCCACCGGTGCGCCATGTGCCTCCATCCCGACCGCGTCGAGGACGGAGTCGGGGCCGCGGCCGTCGGTCGCCTCCCGCACCACGTCGACGAGGTCGTCGTCGTGCTCGCGCAGGTCGTAGACCTCGACGCCGTGCGAGCGCGCGCGCTCGAGACGATCGGTGACGAGGTCGACGCCGAGCACGCGACAGCCGCGGTGCTGCGCGATGCGTGTCGCCATCTCGCCGATCGGCCCGAGCCCGAGGACGAGCAGCGTGCCGCCGTCCGGGACGGCCGCGTACTCCACTCCCTGCCACGCCGTCGGCAGCACGTCGGAAAGGAAGAGGAAGCGGTCGTCGGCCGGCCCTTCCGGCACCTTGATCGGAAGCGTGTTGCCGAACGGCACGCGGAGGTACTCCGCCTGCCCGCCCGGCACCTCGCCGTACAGCACCGTGTAGCCGAAGAGCGCGGCGCCGGTGCCGTGCTCGCGCTGCTGCGTCGTCTCGCATTGCGAGTGCAGTCCCTGCGAGCACATCCAGCAGTGGCCGCACGAGATGTTGAACGGGACGACGACGCGATCGCCCGGCGAGACCGCCGTCACCTCCGGTCCGACCTCCTCCACGACGCCCATCGGCTCGTGGCCGAGCACATCGCCTTCGTTCAGGTACGGAGTCATGACCTCGTAGAGATGGAGGTCCGAGCCGCATACGCCCGACGACGTGACCCGGAGGATCACGTCGTCGGACTCGCGGATGCCCGGGTCGGGGACCTCCTCGACCCGGACATCGCGCTTGCCGTGCCAGGCGACTGCCTTCACTACGCGGTCGCCTGCTGGTTGACCCCGGCCTTGAACATGCCGCCGGTGGCGATCTTCGTCAGGAGCTTGTCGGCCTGCGACTCCTCGTCGAGGTTCTGGTCCATGAGGTCGCGGATGCCGTCGAAGCCGCAGTCGTCGGCGAGCTGGCGAGCCGTGCCGTACGCAGCGATCTCGTAGTGCTCGACGCGCTGCGCGGCGGCGATGAGCGCGGCGTCCTTGGCGGTCGGATCGCCGCCCTTGCCCATCATCTCCTCACCTTCGGCGATGAGGCCCTGCATCCCCTTGCAGACCTCGGACGGGTTCGAGACGCCGAGCTCTCCGAGTGCTTCCTCGACGCGCTTCAGATGCTCACGCGTCTCGTCGAAGTGGTGCTCGAAGGCCTGGCGAAGCTCGTCGTGGCTCGCGGACTGCGCCATCTTCGGCAGCGCGGTGACGAGCTGCGTCTCGGCGCTGTGCAGATCCTCGAGCTGCTCCTGCAGTACGTCCTTCAGCGTATTGAACCCCATGTGCTTTCACCCTTTCGAGTCGTATTTCTCGTCAGGGGGTTCCGCGCCTGTCGAACTGCAAACCGGGGTGCGGAAGTAAGGTGAAGAGGTGGCCGAGGACACGCTGACCATCCGCGACAACCGGACCGGAGACGAGGTCGAGATCCCGATTTCCGACGGCACGATCCGGGCCACGGACCTCCGCCAGCTCGGGCTCATGTCCTACGACCCGGCCTTCCTCAACACCGCCTCGACGCGGAGCGGCATCACCTACATCGACGGCGACGCCGGCATCCTCCGCTACCGCGGCTACCCGATCGAGCAGCTCGCCGAGCACGCGACCTTTCTCGAGACGGTTTGGCTCCTGTTCGAGGGCGAGCTGCCGACGCGCGAGCAGCTCGAGGCGTGGGAGGAGGAGGTGCGCGTCCACACATACGTGCACACGAACGTGACGCAGTTCCTCGACGGCTTCCGCCACGACGCGCATCCGATGGGGATGCTGCTCGGCGCGGTCGCCGCGCTCTCGACCTTCTACCCGGACGCGAAGGAGATCGGTGACGTCGAGAGCCGCCGCCTGCAGCGCCTGCGGCTGATCGCGAAGTTCCCCACGATCGCCGCCTGGGTGTTCCGCCACAGCCGCGGGCTGCCGTACGTCTTCCCGCGCAACGACCTCGACTACATCGGCAACTTCGTCAACATGACCTTCGAGATCGGCGGCCGCCACGAACCGAATCCCGTGCTGCAGCGGGCGCTCGAGATCCTCCTCGTCCTGCACGCCGACCACGAGCAGAACGCGTCGACGAACGCCGTCCGCGGCGTCGGCTCGACCCAGGTCGATCCGTTCTCCGCCGTCTCCGCGGGGATCGCCGCGCTCTACGGACCGCTGCACGGCGGCGCGAACGAGGCGGTGCTGCGGATGCTCGACGAGGTCGGCACGGTCGAGCGCGTGCCGAAGTTCATCGAGAGCGTGAAGGCCGGCCACGGCCGCCTGATGGGCTTCGGCCATCGCGTCTACAAGAGCTACGACCCGCGCGCAAAGCTGATCAAGCGGGTCGCCGACGACGTCTTCGCCCAGACGGGCCTCAACCCGAAGCTCGAGATCGCGCTCGAGCTGGAGCGCATCGCGCTCGAGGACGACTACTTCGTCTCGCGCAAGCTCTATCCGAACGTCGACTTCTACTCGGGGCTCATCTACCAGGCGATGGGCTATCCGACCGACTACTTCACCGTGCTGTTCGCGCTCGGCCGGCTGCCGGGCTGGCTCGCGCAGTGGGAGGAGATGCTCTCCGACCCCGAGCAGAGGATCGCCAGGCCGCGCCAGATCTTCACGGGCTACGACGAGCGCGAGTTCGTCCCGCTCGCGCAACGCGGCTAGGCGTGGGCACGCTCGGCTGGTGGCTGTCGCCCCACCCGGCGTGGGAGGACGGAGAGGACTGGCCGCGGAACGTGCCGGTCGTGCGGTACGAGACCGGCGAAGAGGTCGCGCTCATCGACCCGTTCCTCCCGCCAGACGGCTCCTTCGATCCCGGCGGCAAGCCGGTGCGGGTGCTGCTGACGCAGGGCGCCCACTATCGCGGGACGGCGGACTTCGTGGAGCGCCACGGCGCGTCGGTGTGGACGCCGCCCCGGGCCTCGTGGCCAGCGAAGCTTCCGAACCCGGGCACCACGCGCGAGCTGCCGGCAGGCGTCGAGGCGATCGAGCTGGACGGCGAGCCGCAGCAGGTTCTCTTCTTCATCCGGGAGCACGGGACGCTCGTCAGCGGCGACGTCCTCACCGGCAGTGACGGGGTGATGCACGTGTTCGTGGACGAGGCCGATCGCGAGCCGTTGCTCGCTTCGCTCGAGCGTGTCGCAGAGCTCCCGGTCGAGCGCGTGATCGTGCCGCATTGCGAGACGCCGGAGTTCCTCGACGGCGCAGCACACATCCGCGCGGCCGTAGCCGAAGCGCGGGCCGCGTCCTAGCTTCGGGCGCTCACCCACGCATGGCCGACGAGCCCGGCCGTGAACAGGGCCAAGCCGAGAGCCAGCCAGGGCAGCGGATTCAGCTGCTGGCCGCAGCTGACGCTGGTCGCTGTCCGTGAGCAGATTTCGCCGGGCCCGGCGCGGTTCAGGTAAGCGACGAAAAGCGGGATGGCGCCCGCTCCCGTCAACAACCCGAAAGCTCCGGTGACCGGGCGTCGGCGTGCCAGGACGAACGCCGCGACAGCGGCTGGGAGAATGGTGAACACGCCGAGGAACGAGACGACACTGAAGGCGAGCCCTGCTCCGACAAGCGCCCAGGCCCAGAACCACCCGCATCCCGTCACGTGGAGCTTTTGCGCGGCTATCGCACGCATCGCCGACCTCCTGTCGATCGAAGACTAGCGGCGGAGCTGCACCTTCCCCTCATCGCCTGCCGGCCCGGACGTGTGCTCGTGGGCGATCTTCCAAGCGCCCTCGCCGTCCTTCCGGAGCACCCACGTCAGACGGTTGTTCATCGAGCGCAGCTCGTCTCCCTGCGGCGACAGCGCGCGGAAGTTGGTGAAGGCGCTCACCGCGGCGACTTCACCCCCGCTCTGCGTGCGGACCTCGTCGAACTCGACGGCGACCACCTCGTCGTCTCCGAGCGATCCGAACCACTCGCTCACCATGTCGCGCAGCGAGGACTTCCCGTCGTACGACCAGACGCTCCACAGGTCGAACGTGCGGACCTCGTCCTCGTACAGGCCCACGAACGCGTCCACGTCCTTCGCGCGCACGGCCGCGGCGTACGCCTCGAGCATCTCCTCGGGCCTCATGCGGGAAAGAGTGCCGACAAGACGTCGCGCTCCGCCGCGGTGATCGGCTGGGCGAGCGCAGCCAGCGCCGGGGCCAAGTGCTCCGGCCGTCTAGGACCGATGACGACGCTCACGTCCTGCGCGATGAGCCACGCAAGGGCAAGGGTCGCGGGATCGCCGCGCCGCTCCAGCTCCTCGAGCGCGTCGTAGACGCGGTCGTCGCGAAGGTGCTCGTACGGGCCGGGCCGCATCGTCATGCGCGACCCCTCGGGCGCCGGCGCGCCGCGGCGGTACTTCCCGGTGAGCCAGCCGCCTGCGAGGGGGCTGAAAGCCTGGAACCAGAGACCCTTCTCATTGCAGAGCGGGAGCACTTCGTCCTCGGCCTCGCGGTCGAGCAGCGAGTAGGAGTTCTGGACCGCGGCGAACGAGCCCGCGCCGAGCGCCTGCCTCAGCTGCGCTCCGTCGACGTTGCTCAGGCCGTAGGCGCCGACCTTTCCCTCGGCGACGAGCTCCTCGAAGACGCCTGCGAGCTCGGCGGCCGGCACGTCGGGATCCCAGTCGTGCGCGAGGTAGAGATCGACGCTCTCCACTCCGAGCCGACGGAGGCTCGACTCGAGCTGGCGGCGGACGCGCGCTGGCGAGAGGCCCCGGTCGCCGCCCTCGCTCATGGGGTTGAAGGTCTTCGTGGTCAGCCGCAGGCCGTCGGGCCGGCGCGAGCGGATCCACTCTCCGATGTACGTCTCGCTGCGGCCGCCGCCGTACGCGTCGGCGGTGTCGAACCATTCGACCGCGACGTCCCAGGCTGCGTCCATGAGCTCGAACGCCTGCTCCTTCGTCTCCCCGCGGCCGAAGAACGCCGGCGCCGAGCCGATGCCGCCGAAGTTGCCACAGCCGAGGATCAGGCGAGGGTAGGCTCGCTCCATGGCGGCGACGCTACTCGACGTCGAGGCGGTCCGCGCCCGCTTCTCCTCGCTGCGCGACGGCGGGTTCGTCTTCCTCGACGCGCCGGGCGGCTCGCAGGTGCCCGACGAGGTCGGCGACGCGATCGCGCGCGCGCTGCGCGAAGCGAGCGCGAACATCGGAGCGAACTACGAGACGAGCAAGCGCGTGGAGCGGATCCTCGCGACGGCGCGCGAGGACGCGGCGCGCTTCCTGGGCTGCTCGTCCGACGACGTGATCTTCGGGACGAACATGACGTGGCTCGACTTCGCCCTCTCGCGCACGGCGTCGCGCGACTGGAACGAGGGCGACCGGATCCTCGTCTCGCGGCTCGACCACGACGGCGGCGTCGCGCCCTGGCACGAGCTTGCCGCCGACCGCGGCTTCGAGCTCGAGTGGGTGAACGTCACCGAGGATCTCCGGCTCGACTACGACGACCTCGCGAACCGGCTCGACGAGCGCGTGCGCGTGGTCGCCTGCGTCGCCTCGTCGAACGCGGTCGGCACGATCGTCGACGTAGCTCGCGTGTCCGAGCTCGCCCACGCGGCCGGCGCGCTCTGCTGGGTGGACGCCGTGCAGTACGCCGCGCACGAGCCGGTCGACGTGGAGGCGCTCGGCTGCGACGTCTTCATCACGTCCTCGTACAAGTTCTGCGGACCGCACGTCGGGCTCGCCTACGGCCGGCACGACCTGCTCGAGTCCTGGCGCCCGTACAAGGCGCGGCCCGCGGCGTCGGAGCCGGTCGGCCGCCGCTTCGAGGTCGGGACCGCGCCGTACGAGCTGCTGGCCGGCTTCTCCGCCACGATCGCGTACCTCGAGTCGATCGGCGGCATGGAGGCGATCGCCGCCTACGAGCGCGAGCTGGGGCAGCGCTTCCTCGACGGGCTGCCGGACGGAGCGACCGTGTACGGGCTGCCGACGATGGAGGGACGAGTCGCGACCTTCCTGCTCAACCTCGAGGGAGTCGACGCGGCGGACGCGGCGAAGCGGCTCGCAGACGACGGCTTCGGCGTCTGGGCTCACGACAACTGGTTCTCGCTCGGGCTGCGCGAGAAGCTGCCGTATCCCGACAGTGCGCTCCGCGTCGGCCTCATCCACTACAACACCGCGGACGAGATCGACCGCTTCAACGCGGCTCTCGCAGGGCTGTAGACTCTACGAACATATGTTCGTGCTCCATGCGGACGCGGACGCGTTCTTCGCGTCGGTCGAGCAGCGGGACGATCCGCGGCTCCGCGGCCGCCCGGTCGTCGTGGGCGGCGGCGTTGTGCTCGCGGCAAGCTACGAGGCGAAGGCGTACGGGATCCGGACCGCGATGGGCGGACGCCAGGCGCGCCGCCTCTGCCCCGACGCGATCGTCGTCCCGCCGCGATTCTCCGCGTACACCGAGGCGAGCCGCGGCATGTTCGCCGTGTTCGAGGACGCGTCTCCGGTCGTCGAAGGGCTGTCGATCGACGAGGCGTTCCTCGACGTGCGCGGGATGGAGCGGATCGCCGGGACGCCCGAACAGATCGCGGTGCGACTGCGCGCGGCGGTCCGGGAACGGGTCGGCCTGCCGGTGACGGTCGGGGTCGCGCGCACGAAGTTCCTCGCCAAGGTCGCGAGCGGGATGGCGAAGCCGGACGGGCTGCTCGTCGTGCCCGCCGACCGAGAGCTCGCGTTCCTCCATCCGCTGCCCGTCGAGTGCGTCTGGGGCGTCGGCCCGGCGACGGCGCGGCGCCTGCAGGCGTGGAATGTCCGGACGGTCGGCCAGCTGGCGGCGCTGTCGGAGTCGACCCTCGTCGCCATGCTCGGCCGGGCCGCCGGCCTCCAGCTGCACGCGCTCGCGCACAACCGGGACTTCCGCCGTGTCGAGCCCGGGCGGCGACGCGGCTCCATCGGCTCACAGCGCGCGCTCGGCCGCGGTCGCCATTCGGCGGAGTCGATCGACGCCTCTCTCGTAGCGATCGTCGAACGGATCACGCGACGGATGCGTACCGCACGCCGCGTCGGCCGCACCGTCGTACTGCGCCTCCGCTTCGGGGACTTCGAGCGCGCCACGCGCTCGCACACGCTTCCGTTCGCGACGGCGAGCACGCAGGCGATCCTCGCGACGGCCCGCGCGCTGCTCGCTACGGCGACACCGTCGATCGAGCGGCGCGGGATCACCCTCATCGGTTGCGCGGTCGCGATGCTCGAGGACGACCGAACGCGCCAGCTCCTGCTCGGCCCGGAGGAAGCGCTCGATGCCGCCGTCGACACGATCCGCGACCGGTTCGGCAGCGCAGCGATCGTCCGAGCAGTGCTGCTAGGGCGCGATAGCGGCTGGTCGATGCCGTTGCTACCCGACTGAGTCGCGGACCTCAGCTGCCAAGTAACAGACTGTTACAAGCTGCGCCGGGAGCCCGCTCCTTTCCACGCTGGAGGGCTCGAATGGACCACGTCCGCGCAAGTAACAGACTGTTACAAGCCTGGTTGGCGGCCGGCCAAAATCGCAGCCAGCACGGCCGGGTCGATGTTGCCGCCGCTGACGATGGAGACGCAGCGGTCGTCCCGCCGGAGCGCTGCGGCGAGCGCGAGGGCGCCGGCTCCCTCCGCGACGACGTGCGCGCCGGAGGCCAGGAGACGCACGGCCTCCTCCACCTCGGAGAGCGGCACCGCTACGGCCTCGTCGACGAGCTCCCGAGCGTGCTCCCACATCCCCGGAAGCAGCGCCCGTCCGCCGGCGCCGTCGATCCACGAAGGCAGGAACTCGATCTCGGTGGGCCGGCCGGCCGCGAACGCTGCCGCGAGCGGCGCTGCGGTCTCGGGCTCTGCCGTGACGACGCGCGTCTCCGGCCGGAGCGCCTTGATCGCGCTCGCGATCCCGGTCGCCAGCCCGCCGCCTCCCCAGGGGATCACGACCGAGTCGAGCTCCGGCGCGTCCTCGGCGAGCTCCAGCCCGATCGTCCCGTTGCCGGCCATCACCGCCTCGTCGGCGACCGGGTGGACGAACAGCCCCTCCACTCCCTCGCGGCCGCGGTCGAGCATCGCCTGCCACCACTCCTCGTGCGTCACGGGCACGACCTCCCCGCCGAGCGCCTCGACCCGGTCGAGCTTCGCGCGCGGCGCTCCCTCGGGGCAGATGACGCGGGCCGGGACGCCGGCCTCGCGGGCCGCCCAGGCGACCCCCTGCGCCATGTTCCCGGCGCTAGCCGTCACGACGCCGCGTGCGACCTCCGCCGGCGAGGCCGCCCGCACGGCCGACAGCGCGCCGCGCAGCTTGAACGAGCCGACCGGCTGCAGGCACTCGAGCTTGAGGAGGATGCGCTCGTCCGTCCCGAACGGAACGAGAGGCGTGCGGAGGACATCCTCGCCGATCCGCTCGCGCGCCCGGCGGATCTCCTCGAGCGGGATCACCTAGTCCGACTCTTTGGCGAGCTCGGTCAGGTCGGTGCGCACCGTCCAGAGCTCGGGGAACAGCTTGTGCTTGATCAGGCCGGCGAGCAGCTCGACGGGCGTGCCCTGCGTGCCGACGACGTCCTCGCCGATCACGCGGCCGACCATCTTCACATGCCGGAAGCGCCAGACGCCGACCTGCTCGTCCCAGTCGATCAGAGCCTCGGCAAGCTGGTAGAGGTCCTCGTTCTCGCGGCCCTGCGTGTACACCTCGATCAGCGTCAGCCCCCGCTCGCGCCGCACCGAGTCGAACGCGGCGTAGAGGCCGGGCGAGACCTGTCGGATCCCGCGGAACCCGGGCGAGTCGAACCCCGAGCCGTGGCCGAGCACGCGGCGCACCTCCTGGTACTCCCACGGCGACATCAGCTCGAGGTGCTCGAGAAACGAGACGACGTAGCGCATGGCGTGGTTCGCGCGCCCGAGCAGCCGCAGCGCGCCGGCCACGTCGCGCGCCTCGATCAGCCGCGTCGCCTCCTCCACCTCCATCCACGCGTGCTTGAGCCAGATCTCGGACGACTGGTGGACGCTCTGGAAGAGGAGCTCGTCGCGGTGAGCCCATTCGTCCGGCCCCTTCTGGAGCGCGAGGAGCTCGTCGGTGCGGAGGTAGCGCTCGTAGTCGCTCGCGCCCTCGCCGGGCAGGATCGGCGCGAATTCCTCCTCGTTGCCGTGCGGAGCTTCCACGACGCCGACCCTAGTCGAAGATCTTCATCGGGAGGCCTGCGAGCGGGACGCCGCCGTCCTCGGTCACGAGCCACGTGTCCTGCATGTACAGGCACTCGACGCCGTCGGCCGCGATCGCGTGCGGGTGCATCGAGAAGACCATGTTCGCGGCGAGCTCCGTCTCGACTCCCTCGCCGATCTTCGGGTGCTCGATCATCGTCATCCCGATCGAGTGGCCCGTCACGTGGCCGAGGTGGTAGCCGCGCTGCGTGAAGCCGGCCGAGACCGCGCGGTGGACGTCGTGCGCAGTGGCGCCCGCACGAAGAGCCGTCTGCGCGACCTCGTGGTACTCCTCGTACGCCTCGAGCATCTTCCTCACCTCGTCGCTCGGCGTGCCGAGCGCGCGCGAGACCTCGACCCAGTGGCCGCCGGGCCCCGCGATCTCGAGCGAGGGGATCGTGAACTCGCCGAAGACCGTGTCGTCGCGCGCAATCGCGAACTCGGCGCCGACGAGCACCATGTTCATCGTCAGGCGCCCGCAGCCGCGCTCGACGAAGAGCTGCTCGGCCGGGGCGAGCACCTCGGCCGCGGCGAGGCCGGGCGCCCACGCCTCGCGGAAGGCATGGAACCCGGCGACGTTGATCTCGACGCTCTCACGCACCGACGCGAGCTCGGTCTCGGACTTGACCGCCCGAGCGAGGTCGAACTCGACGTCCCAGGAGACGAGCTCGGCTGCGTCTGCGAGCGCCGCGTAGTCCCGCACCGTCATCACGTAGTCGAGCCCGTAGACGCCGACGCGCCGACCGCGCAGCCGGTCGGCGAGCCACTCGCCCGGCCGGTCGGCGAAGACCTGGTCGGCGATCTGCGAGTTGCCGTGCTCGCCGACGTAGCGGGCCTCGGCCGGGAAGACGACGGCCGGCTCGCCCACCAGCGGCACGAGGACGTACGCGTAGCGATGGACGATCTGGAAGCCGGAGAGGTAGGTGACGGCGCCCTCGAAGCCCGTGTACTCGGAGCCGCAGACGAGCGCCGCGTCGAGCCCGTCCCGCTCGAGCGCCTCCCGCACGCGCGCGTGCCGCGCGGTCAGCTCTGCATCCACGACGCCTCCACCCCCTTCACGAGCGCTTGGATCGCGGCGTTGAGCGGCGTCGACACGCCACCCTCCCGGCCGAACCGGACGATGCCGCCGTTGAGGTAGTCGACCTCCGTCTGCCGCCGGGCCTCGACGTCCTGGAGCATCGACGCCTTGTGGTCATACGCGACGTCCTTGCGCGCCGCGTGGTCGATCAGATCCTCCGGGTCCGCGTCGAGCTCGATCCCCTGCGCCGCGGCGACCGCCTTCCCCTCGTCGACGAGGGTGGTGACGAGCTCTCGCAGGTCGGGCCGCTCGCAGACGCGCCCGTGCGTGAGGCCGGTGAGCGCACCGATCGGATTCGTCGACGCGTTGAAGATGACCTTGCGCCACTGCGGCCCGCGCGCGTCCTCGACCGCCTCCGCGGGCATCCCGGCCCGGGTGCACGCCTCGGCAAGCCGGTCGACCTCCGCGCGCGGCGTCCGCACGTCGTACGGGCCGAGCGTCGTGTCGCCCTTCACGTCCCACTGCACGTGGCCCGGCTCGAGCAGCTTCCCGGCGGGGAACGTCGTACCCCGGATCACCCGCTCGACGTGGCCGGCGAGCGTTTCCTCGTTCCCCAGGCCGTTCTGGACGGTGGCGACGCAGCCGTCCGCGAAGGCGTGCGCGGTCGCAGCGATCGCAGATTCCGTGTGCATCGCCTTCGTCGCGACGATGCCGAAGTCGCATGGAGGCAGCGCCGCCGGATCGCTCGTCCCGCGCGGGCGGCCGACCACCTCGCCCGCGCCCGAGAGCCGCAGGCCGTCCCGGTTGATCGCGGCGACGTGCAGCTCGTTGAGGTCGAACGCCCAGACCTCGACGTCCTCGAGCAGCGAGAGGTGCGCCGCGAACAGCGACCCGACTGCCCCACACCCGACGACCGCGATCCTCACTCCGAGTAGCTCGCCTCCCTCGCCCTGACGAGCCTATAGAGCGCGGTCTGGAGCGGCACCCGCACGCCGTGCCGCTGCGCCTCGCGCACGAGCGCGCCGTTGATCAGCTCGACCTCGGTCGGCCGCCGCGCGTCGACGTCCTCGAGCATGGAGGGGAAGTGCCGGTGGCCTCGCTGCGTCGCGAGGACGTTCATCTCCCACGGGTCGTCGTGGAGCTCCACGTCCGCGGCGGCGGCGACCGCCTTCCCCTCGTCCACGAGGCCGCGGACGAGGTGCCCGAGGTCGGACGGCTCCTCGGTCTGCGCGAAGTGGAAGTCGTGCGGCAGCCCCGTCAGGGCGGCGACGCCGTTGACCGTCGCGTTGAAGATCAGCTTCGACCACTGCGCCGGCCGCAGGTCCGGGAAGGCCAGCGCCTGCAGCCCTCCCGCCTCGATCAGCTCCGCGGCGCGGCGCGCGTCCGTCTCCGTCGTCCCGCGGAACGGGCCGATCCAGGTCGCGGTGTCGAGGACGTACTCGACGTGCGTGTCGCCGTGGCGGGTGCCGCTCATGAACGTCACGGCGGAGAGGAGCGGCCACTCGCCGTGCGCCGCCACGATCTCCTCGGCGCCGAGGCCGTTCTGGATCGTCATGACCGTCGCGTCCGGGAGCGTCCCCTCGAGGCGTGCGGCGAGCAGCTCGAGGTCGGTGCTCTTGCAGGCGAGGACCGCGAGCTCGGCGCCGGCGGGCAGCCCTGCGGGATCTGCCGTTGCATCGAGCCGCGCCGTGAAGTCGCCGCGGCCCGAGACGCGCAGGCCGTGCTCGCGCAGCGCAACGGCATGCTCCTCCCGCCGCGTCAGCACGGTGACGTCGGCGACCCGCGCGAGGTGCGCGGCGAGGAGCGAGCCGATCGAGCCCGCTCCGGCAACGACGACCTGCGTCACGCCGGGGCCGCGACCGCCCCGGTCTCGCGCTGGATCACCGGGATGACGTGCTCGGCGAAGAGCTCCTGCGCCTTGATCGCCTTCCAGTGCTCGACGCCGCCGGGGTTCGTCGTGATCGCGATCTCGGTCAGCCCCTCGCAGACCTCGATCGTCTCGCGGATCCGCTGGATCACGTCGTCCGGCGTACCGACCCAGACGATGTCGCCGGCGATCATCTCGTCGTACGGCGTCGCCGCGAGCTTCTCCATGATCCCCGAGGCGTAGAAGCCGTAGCCGGCGGCGTTGAGCGCGTCGACCGGCGGCACCGGATGCTCGGTGAGCGGCGACGCGTTGCCCTCGAGGAAGCCGCGCATGTGCCGCTCGGCCTCGCGCCGCGCCAGGTCTGCGTCGTCGTCGATGTAGCAGGCGTGGATCCAGATGATGTCCGGCGTCGTGCCGTACTCCGCGCACTTCCCGCGGTAGAGGTCGAGCTGCTCCTTCAGCGACGCGTAGGGGAGGAGCGGCCGCACCGCGACCGACCAGCCCTGCCTGGCCGCGAGGTCGTACGTGCGGTCGGAGGTGCCGCCGAGCACGACACGGAACTTGTGCCCGCTGAACGGGATCACCTGGCTGTCCTTCACGTTCCAGTACTCGCCCTCGAAGCTGACACGTCGGAGTGCAGCGCCTCGACGAAGAGATCGAGCGCCTCCTCGTAGCGCGGCCGCGAGGTCTCGTCGAGCGGCATCCCGGCCGGCAGCGGGATCCAGCCGTGGCCGCGGCCGACGCCGAACTCGTAGCGGCCGCCGGTGAGCAGCGAGAACTCGTGGATCATGGCCGCGAGGACGAGCGGGTTGTGGTACGGGAGGATGTGCAGCATCGTGCGGAAGTTGATCCGGCGGGTGCGCGCGGCAGCCATCCCGAACAGCCCGAAGACGTTCGCCGAGGCCGAGAACTTCGGGAAGAAGAGGTGCTCCACCGCGGCGTAGGTCTCGTAGCCGAGCCGGTCGGCGTTCTCGATCTGCTCGAGCACCTCGCCGTAGAGCCGGTCGTACGACTTCCCCGGCCAGCTCTGCAGCTCCGAGTAGATGCTGAACCTCATGTCGTGACCCTCGCTTTCTCGAGGTCGGCCACCGGGCGGCGACGCCGTGACAGGGACAGCTCGCGGCCGCCCGTCAGACCGCTCGGCCGAAGGATGAGGACAAGCGCCATCAATGTCCCGACGACGATCTCCGGAGTCCCGTTCCCGACGTTGAGTTGCCAGCCGAAGACGTCGACGCCGTTCACCGCCGCCGAGAGGAACGAGTCGAGCCCGCTGATGGCCAGGGCGCCGACGACGGCACCGAGCAGGCTCCCCGAGCCGCCGACGACGAGCATCGCGAGCGTGATGAAGGTGAGATCGAGGTAGACCCCGCCCGCCGTGAGTGGTTGCAGGTGAACGTAGAGGCCCCCGGCGAGGCCGGCGAGTCCGCCGGAGAGCGCGAACGCCAGCAAGCGCTGACGATGGACGGAGATCCCGGCCGCCGCTGCGGCGGCGGAGTCCTCGCGCGTGGCCCGGAGCATCCGGCCGAAGCGACTGAGCTGATAGAGGAAGGCGACCGCCACGCAGATCAGCGCACCGATCGTCGCCTGCCAGATGCCGGTCGTCGAAGGCACCGACGAGAACGCGTTCACCCCGGGCCCGAGTGCCTGGTCGTAGGTGAGGACGTTGTTCGTGATCTCGAGCACCGCGAAGGTCGCGATCCCGGCCGCGAGGCCCGAGAGCCGCATCAGCGGCAGGCCGACGACGAACGCCGCGACGAGACCGACTCCGGCCGCGAGCGCGAGCGAGGCCACGTTCCCGACGTTCGTGACGGTGAGGGAATGCGCGAGCCCCTGCATGATGAATCGCTTCTGGAGCTCCGGCACCGTGAGGACGCCGGCGGTCCACGCGCCGAGCGCGACGAAGCTGATGTGTCCGAAGGACAGAACGCCCGAATTGCCGATGAAGACGTAGAGGGCGACGACGATGGCGACCTTGACGAGCGTGTCGATGAAGTACGCCTGGAGGTAGCTCGACACCTCGAGCCCGAGCAGCGCCGTCGCGACGACGAGGGCCGCCGGCACGAGGAACTCGGGAGCACGGCGCAGCACCGTCAGACCCGCTCCACCGCGCCGCCCGCGCGAGTGAACAGCCCGTTGGGGCGGAGGAGCAGAACGACGATCACCGCAGCGAAGATGAAGCTCGGCAGATATTGCGACTGGTTCGACGGCAGCGCACCGCCGAGGATTCCGATCGCGAAGCCGATGGAGAAGCCGCCGAGCGTCGCGGGAACCGGCCGGTTGAGTCCGCCGAGGACGACACCCGCGAGGACGTAGATCGTCTCCTGCAGGCCGAAGGTGCTCACGATCTGCGTCTGCTCCACCGAGAGCATGAGTGCTGCGACGGCGGCTAAAAGCCCCGAGACGATCACGGCGCCCGCGATCACCCGATTCGCGCGCACGCCGAGCAGACGGGCCGTCCGGAAATCCATCGACGCCGCACGCAGGTGTAGCCCAACCGGCGTTCGGTTGAGCAGGAGCTGGAGGACGACGAGACAGCCCGCCGCGGTCGCGACGGAGATCACCGCGATCTTCTTGATCTCCACACCGAAGATGTCCACGGGGGCGTTCAGGAACGCGAACTGGCCGGCGCTTCTGCCGAGCCCGCCGAAAGCGAGCAGCGCCACGCTCTGCAGGAGGAAGGCGACCGCGAAGGTCGCCACGAGCATCACGGCCGGCGAGTGCGTCCTGAGCGGTCTGAAGACGAGGCGGTCCAGCACGACGGACAGCGCGAGGACGACTCCGAAGCAGAACAAGATGGAGAGCCAGTTCGGCAAGTTCCACAGTCCCCCGAAGGCAAGAGCGAAGCCGCCGGCCATGATGAGCTGGCCGTACGCGAAGTTGACGAGCCGAAGCACGCCGAAGACGAGCCCGATCCCGACGGCCATGAGCGCGTAGATCCCACCGAGCGCCAGTCCGTTCGCGAACGTCGGCCACGTCAGGTTGAGGAAGGCGAGCACGGTCATGCGAGATACGCCGCCACGAGCCGGTCGGTGTCGGACGCGTCCTTCGGCTCGAGGGTGAGGCGAAGGACGCCGTTCGAGAGGACGTAGGACCGATCGGCGAACGCAACCGTCCGCTGGGCGCGCTGCTCGACGAGCAACACGGCTAGACCGGACTCGCGAATCCGGCCGAGGGCCTCGAAGACGACGTCGACCATCTTCGGGGCGAGCCCGAGGGAGGGCTCGTCAAGCAGCAGCACGTCGGGATCGGCGACGAGAGCGCGCGCGATGGCCAACTGCTGCTGTTGTCCTCCGGAGAGCAGACCGGCCTGCCGGGCACGAGACTCCCGCAGGACGGGGAACGTCTCGTACGCGCGCGCGAGCGGCGAGCCGTTCCTGCGCGCGCGGTGGGCGGCGAGGCCGACGCGCAAGTTCTCTTCGACCGTGAGCTCGCCGAAGATGCGGCGTCCTTCGGGAACGAGGGCGACGCCACGGCGGGCGATGTCCTCGGACCGGCGTCCCACGACGGACGAACCCGCGACGCGCACGTCGCCTTCGACGATCGGAGCCGCACCCATGACGGCGTGCAGGGTCGACGACTTCCCCGCGCCGTTGGGGCCGATCAACCCCACGATCTCCCCGGGGCTCAGCTCGAGCGACAGTCCCCGCACGGCGTCCACCGCCCCGTAGCGAACGGAGAGATTCTCGAGCACCAGTGCGGCGCTCACTCGACGTCCTCCGCCGCGGCGCTCTCGCCGAGATAGGCGGCCGCCACGCCGAGATCCGCCCGAATCTCCGCCGGCGTGCCCTCGGCGAGCGTCGTCCCCTGGTCGAGGACGTGCACCCGCTCGCACACCTCGAGCACGAGGGCGACGTTGTGGTCGACGAGCAGGACGCCGGCCCCTTGCTCGCGGACCGTGCTGACGGCTGCGGCGAAACGCGGGATCTCTGCCTCAGGGAGGCCCGCTGCGGGCTCGTCCATGAGGACGAAGCGCGGCTCCGTCGCCAGCGCTCGCGCGACGCCGAGTCGCCGCTCGTCACCGTGCGCAAGCTCCGAGGCGAGGCGACCGGCGTACGCGGAGAGGCTCATGAGCTCGAGCAACTCGCGAGCTCGCCGTCGCGCCTCGCGCATCGACGCGCCGACCCCGAGCGCCGACACCTCGACGTTCTCCCGAACCGACAGCCCGCGGAAAGCATGGCTGTGCTGGAACGTGCGCGCCAGGCCACGCCTGCCGCGCCGGTGTGCCGGCCAACGGGTGACGTCGTGATCCTCGAGCAGCACCCGACCGCTCGTCGGCCGGTCGAAGCCGCTGAGCACGTTCACGAGCGTCGACTTGCCGGCGCCGTTCGGGCCGATCAGGCCGACGACCTCTCCCTGCCGTAGCTCGAGCGAGACTTCGCGCAGGGCTTGAACCCCGGCGAACGAGCGCGAGACGGAGGAGGCCCGGAGCGATCCTCCGGGCCTCCCGACCGTCTCGGTCTGCGAGACCTCCCCCAAGCCCCTACGGCGTATCCGGGCTGTGCGGAACCTTCTTGGCCGTTACCTCGCCCTTCTCGATCGGCTTGTTCTTGTTGATCTCGATGATGCGATAGGCACGGCCGAAGACCGTGTGCAGCCGCTTCGAGAAGCTCACCTTGCCCGAGATCGTCGGCACCTTGTGGAACTTCTCCAGCACCGAGGCGAGCTTCGAGCCCACGAGCGAGCCGTGCGCCCGCTTGATCGCGACAGCCACACCGTCGATCGCCGCCGGGCCCTGGACGAAACCGCCCGTCGCGGCGTGGATCTGCTTCGCGAGCTTGTTCACGGCCGGGTTGGGATCGTGGCCGAACGCGTTGGCGTAGGTCACGAACCAGTAGTTCGAGACGTGCAGGCCCTTGACCCAGTACGTCCCGTCGCCGGCCCACGAGTTGAAGATCGGAGTCTTGACTCCCGCCGTCCGCAGGTCGGTGATGAACGAGCCGAGCGCCTGGTACGCGCCGGCGGTCACCGTCACGATGACCTTCGCCGGATGCCCTTCGATCGCGCTGGCGGCGTTGTGGACGTCGTTCGAGCCCTTCGTCACCGCGGGATCGTGGTACTCGGTCTCGAACTTGATCTTGCCGCCGAGCTGCGTGAAACGCGCCTTGAATGCGTTCACGACGGCCTCGAAGTACGGGAGCGGCGCGTCCTTCGCGAGGTCCGCGGTCTTCCAGCCGTGCTTCCACGCGACCTGGGCCATGGCCGAGCCTTCATCCTGCGCGACGTTGCCGAAGCTGAAGGCGAGCTTCCCCGCCGGCCCAAACGTCTTCGGCCCCATCAGATCGGTGCCGATGCACGGTGCGATCGTGAGCAGGTGATTCTTGAGCGACTCCTGCACGACCGGCGTGGCGAAGTTGACGTCACAGGTCGTGAAGATGATCTTCGCGCCCTCGCTGATCAGCTTGTCGGCGCACGTCTTCGACGTCGTCGCATCGTCGCCCTGGGTCTTGCAGGTCTTGATCACGAGCTTGTGGCCGAGGACGCCGCCCTTCCTGTTGATCTTCGCCTTCTCGATCTGCGCCGCGGCGAGCGCAGGGCCGTCGAAGGGCGCCATGAGGCCGTTGTTGTCGTATGCCCAGCCGATGACGATCGGCTTCTTCGCCGCCGACGAATGTGTGCGTGCCGCCGCGGTCGCGGCGAGGACGAGTGCCGCAGCGGCGAAGAACACGAGCGCCCAGCGCGCCCGCTTGCTTACCCTCATGTCTCTCCTCTCCGGTCCACGGCGTGCGCCGTGACCCTCCTTTTCGACCAGCACTGCGTGAACGACTCCCGGCCCCGGCGCGCGAGCTCGGCGGCGTCGAGATCCCAGAGCGAGTCGGGATACGCGCTGCCGAATGCGCCGTTGTCGGAGAAGATCTCGAGGTCGTAGAACCCCTCCCAGCCCACGTCTTCTAAGACGCCGAGGATCGCCGGTAAGTCTGCTGCCCCGTCGCCGGGAAGGGCGCGGTCGGCCCAGCCACGCGTCGGCTCGCGCCAGTCGCTCACGTGGACGCCGGCGATGAGGTGCGCGTATCGCGGGATCTCGTCGAGCAGATCGGGCGTGTTCCAGAGGTGCCAGACGTCGAACTGGATCCCTACGGCCTCGCTTCCGACCTCGTCCGCGAACTCGGCGGCATCGCCGAGCGTGTTCAGGATCGACCAGCTCTCGATCCCCTCCAGCTGGAACGGCTCCACGGCGAGCCGGAGGCCGAGCCGCTCCGCCTCGCGCGCGATCTCGCGCACGCCGCAGACCGCGGTCTCGCGGTCACCGGGGCCGGTCAAGCACACGACGGCCGCCGGCGAATACGCGGCGAGCACCTCGAGCGAGCGGAGCAGCGCGTCGACACGCTCACGAACGGTCGCGGGGCCGGGCAGCAGCGGCAGCGGGTGCACGGAGGGAACGGCGGGAACCGCAGTCGCGGAGCCGAGGCCGCTCGCCTGGAACTCCGCGAGCGAGGCGTCGTCGAGCTTCAGCTCCCAGATGCCGATCCCGTCGACGCCTGCCGCCGCGTAGGCGCTCACGTCGTCGGCGAAGCTCGCGGCGAGGGTGCTCACCTGCGAGATCGAGAACAGCGGCTGCTCAGACACTCGACACCCGGAGCCGTGATCGTGTCACGCGTTTGACATCTGATCAAGTGTGGTTCACGCTCGGTCCTCGTGGAGCCGACCGTGGAGTCGAGGCTGTCGCAGCCCGAGGCGGCGGTGCGTCACCGGACGATGGCCGAGGCGGCGCTCGAGCGGCTGCGCGAGGCGATCATCCTCGGCGAGCTCACACCCGGGACGCCCCTACGGCTCGAGGATCTCGCCCGCTCGCTCGGAACGAGCATCTCGCCGATCCGCGAGGCGGTACGCCAGCTCGAGGCGCTCGGCCTTGCCGAGCACGTCCCGCATCACGGCGCGAAGGTCGTGGCGCTCGAGATCGAGGACCTGCGCGAGCTCTTCTCGATCCGGCTCGCGCTCGAGACGATGGCGGTGCGGCAGGCCGCCCGGCTCTTCGCCGAGGCGGACGAGACCGCGGCCCGCTCGCACCTCGCCGAGCTCGATGCCGCCCGCCGGGCCGGCGACGCACGCGCAGCGGTGCGGGCGCACACCGCCTTCCACTTCACGCTCTACGAGGCCGCGCGGTCGGGCTGGCTGCTGCGCCTGATCCGCCCCGCCTGGGACAGCTGCGAGCGCTACCGGCCCGTGCTGCTCGGCCCGGGAGGCTCGTCGCAGGACCGGCACGCGGAGCTCGACCTCGAGCTGCTCGAGGCCTGTGCCGCCCGCGATCCCGACCGCGCCGCCGCGGCGCTCCACGCGCATCTCGAGCTGGCGAGCGACATCTACGAGGTCGAGCTCGCCGGCCGCAGCATCTTCGCGTTCTAGCCCGGGCGCTGGACGAGCGCGCGGGCGCGGGCTACCGCGCGCTGCGTGAGCGGCGGCTCGAGGAGCTTGCGCGCGACGATCGTCCCCGAGCCGGCGCCGAGTCCCGGGCCGGGCCAGGTGCTCGCGCCGATCTGCCAGAGCCGCTCCACCGGTGTCGTGTGGCCGGGGCTGAGCCCGAACGGCCGCCAGAGGAAGTTCTGGTCGAGCGCGAGCGAGCCGCCGTACGGATCCCCGTGCCGAAGGTTCACGTTCGCCCGCTGTAGGTCGTGCGGGCCGAGCGCGACCCGCTTCAGGATCGACGACTCGAGGTTGGGGACGTGCCGCGCTAGCCGCGCCTGGATCCGGTCGGCGTACAGCTCCCGCTGCGCGTCCGTCCACTCGCCGTTCCCGTAGTACTGCGCGCCGCTCGCGTCGCCCTTGATCCGCCATGGCAGCTCCTGGAGCTGGATCCAGAGGAGGCCACGGCCCGCCGGCGCGCGCGACGGGTCGAGCGTGAGCGGCTGCCCGACCACGATCGTCGCCTCGGCCGGGAGCAGCCCGCGCTCGGCCTCGTTCACCGCGCGGGAGACGCCGTCGAGCCCCGGCGTGACGTGGACGATCGCCGCTCCGTTGAGCCGCTCGTCGCCGTTCCAGCGAGGCGGCTCGGAGAGCGCGTAGTGGATCTGCATCTCCGACCGGCCGTACCGGAAGCGGCGTGCGCCTTCCGCGACCGGCGGGGGCACGTCGGCGTCGGCCAGCAGGCGCTCGTGGAGCTGCGTCGGCGTCACGCTCGCGACGACCGCGCGCTCCGCCTCGATCGTCTCGCCGTCGGTCAGCCGAACGCCGACCGCCCGGCCGGCACGGACGAGCACGCGCTCGACGTCGCGGTCGGTCTCGCAGACGCCGCCGTGGTCGCGGATCAGCTGCACGAGGGCGTCGGCGAGCTTCGCGCCGCCGCCTCGAGGCACGGGCATCCCGCCCTCCTGCACGGCGACCGCGATCACCTGCGTCATGAAGCCCGACGTCGCCTGGTCCGGCCCGAGGCCGGTGTGGAGCACCCAGGGCGCGAGAACGCCGTGCGCACGCTCGGAGGCGAACGTCGTCTCGAGCCAGTCGCGACTCGACTGCAGCACCTCGCCGAGGAAGGCGAGCGCGCCTGCGCGGCCGAGCCGCCGCATCGTCTTCGCCGCCAGCGCCAGGCCGGCCGGCGACCAGAGCTCGGTGCCGAGGACGCCGAACGCGAGGTCCGCGTTCGGGAAGAAGCCCTCCAGCACGGCCGGCCACTCCGGGCCCAGCTCCTGCGTGTTGCCCTCGGCCGTCCGGAGAAGAAAGGCGGCGCCGCCGTCCGGAAACGCGGTCGCCGTCGGCAGCTCGGTGTTGAGGTACTCGAGCCCGCGCGCCGCGAGCTCGTCGCCGAGCTCGCCATGCGCTGCGCCGCCGACCCAGAGCGGATGCCAGGCGCTGTAGGCGTCGTGCAGGAATCCCGGCTCGGTGAGCTCCTCGGTCTTGATAGCGCCGCCGAACCAGTCGTTGCGCTCGAGCACGCAGACGCGCCAGTCCGCGCGCGCCAGCAGAGCCGCGCAGGCGAGGGAGTTGACGCCGCTGCCGACGACGACCGCGTCGTAGTCAGCCACCTGCGAGCTCCCGGAGCTCGTCGTCGGTGACGAGGCCGCGCTTGCGCGTGCCGAGCTCCTTCACCCCCGCGAGCAGCTCGGGCCACCGCTCCTCGGGCACGCTGAGACCGAGCTCCTCCACCTTGATCCGGATCGAGTCGAGACCGCTCTTCTTGCCCAGCACGATCGCCCGCTCGGCGCCGACGAGCTCCGAGGAGTACGGCTCGATCGACGGCGGATCGTGGAACTGCGAGGCGACTGCGCCGGACTCGCGCCGGAACAGCGTCTCGCCGGTGAGCGGCTTCCACGGCGCGAGCCCGTAGCCCGAGAGCTCCTGCACGCGCTCGGCGGTCGCGCGGATGCGCTCGAAGCGGAGACCCGTCTCGACGCCGTACAGGGCGCGGAGCGCGATCGCGATCTCGCCCAGGTCGGCGTTCCCCGCGCGCTCGCCCATCCCGTTGATCGTGCCGTGGATCCACGTCGCGCCCGCGCGCACGGCGGCGACCGCGGACGCCGTCGCGAGCCCGAAGTCGTCGTGGCCGTGGAAGTGCACCGGCAGCCCGTCGACGTACTGGAGCGTTGCGCCGACGAGGTCCGCGACCGCTTCTGGCGACGCGATCCCGAGCGTGTCGACGACGGCGACCTCCTGCGCGCCGGCCTCGACCGCAGTCTCGTACACCTGCCGGTAGAAGTCGGGTTCCGCGCGCGTCGAGTCGACGCCGAAGAACGCGGCTCGGATCCCGTGATCGGAGGCGAAGCGCATGGCGCTCGCGATCCGCTCCAGCATCTTCTCGCGCGAGACGCCGATCGCCTCGAGCTTCAGATCGGAGATCGGCGACTCGATCACCGCGGCCTGCACGCCGAGCTCGACGAGCAGCTCGAGGTCCGCCGGCACCGCACGCGAGAAACCCCAGATCTCGGCGTCGAGCCCCGCGCCGGCGATCAGCTCGACCGCGCGCCGGTCGTCGTCCGACACGCGCGGGAAGCCGGCCTCGATCCGCCGGATGCCCAGCCCGTCGAGCAGCCGGGCGATCTCGAGCTTCTCCTCCGGCGAGAGGACGACGCCGACGGTCTGCTCCCCGTCGCGCAGGGTCGTGTCGTACAAGCCGATCTCGCCGCGAATCGCGTAGCGGTCGTTCAGCGAGCCGGTCCAGATCAGGTCGGGCACGACACGACTCCGTCCGGGAACGAGGAGAGCTTCTCGACGCCGTCGCTCGTGACCAGAAAGTTGTCCTCGACGCGCAGGCCGCCGCCTTCCGGCCAGTACGCGCCGGGCTCGACGGCGAGCACCATTCCCTCCTCGAACTCGCCGCCGCCCGCCCGGTGCGGATACGGCGGCTCGTGCGCCCGCGCGCCGACGCCGTGGCAGATCGGGTGCGTCGGCTGTCCGGGATAGCCCAGTTCGGCGATGCCCTCGCGCACCGAGCTGTCGAGCTCGGCCATCGAGGCACCGGGGCGGATGGAGCCGATCGCGCGTTCGTAGACGGCCACGAGCGCAGCTTCGAGCTCCGCGTAGTCGCTCCGCAACTCGCCGACCACGAGGTTCTTCGTGTGGTCGGCCCAGTAGCCGTCGGCGCAGACCCAGATCTCGAACAGCACCGGCTCGCCCTCGACGACGGGCAGATCGCCGGTCGCGGTGAAGGTCTTGATGCCGCGACCGGCCCAGACGAGCGAGAACGGCAGCGCGAGCTCGACCTTGCCGCCGCCCCAGCCCGTGCCCTCGCCGTGCACGAAGCCCTGCCAGAGCGCGGCGGCCTCGGCCTCCTTCATCCCGGGACGGAGCCGATCCCGGACGTGCCCCATCGCGGCGGCCGCGATCTCGTTCGCGACCCGCAGCCGCTCGACCTCCTGCTCCGTCTTGATCGAGCGCGCGCGGACGAGGAGCGGCGTCGCGTCCGCCGCCTCGGGGAAGGCGTCGAACCAGGCTGTGGTGAACGTCGTCGGCTCGCCGACCATGCGGTCGGAGGCCTGCGTGCCGAGCGACAGCTCGAGGCCCACCCGCTCGTAGTCACGCGCGGCCGCGACCGCGGCGTCGAGCGTTCGCCCGAACGGCGGCCGCGGATCCTCGGGGTCGTAGCCGCGGATCAGCCGTACGTCCTCCGTCCAGGCCGTACGCGCCGCGTCCTCCTCCGACGCCTCGATCGTGATCAGCACCGGCTCGCCCTCGCGCGGGAAGACGCAGGCGTCGTAGCCCTTCATCCCCCAGAAGTTCGTCAGGTAGAGGACGTTGTCGGGCGCGCGGACTACGAGCGCGTCGAGCTGCGCCTCCGCCATCAGCGCGCGGACGCGCTCCAGCTTCGCGTCGTCGCGCGGCCAGCTCAAGCGTCGTCGCCCCAGGGGCGGATGCGCGGCGGCGCCGGCTCGCCGTGGCCCTCCTCCCACGACACGACCGGGTTGCGCAGCACGCCGATCCGCTCGATCTCCGCCTCGACGACGTCGCCCGGCTTGAGGTAGAGGCGCCTGCGCTCCTCCTCCGACTTGAAGCCCGCGACACCGGCGACGGTGCCGGTCGAGAGGACATCCCCCGCGCTGTAGCCGAGTGCCGAGAAGTTGCTCAGGATCTCGGGGATCGTCACGCTCATCCGGCTCGAATGCGACTCCTGCCGTAGCCCGCCGTTGACCCGCAGCTCCATCGCCAGGTCGTGCGGATCTGGGATCTCGTCGGGCGTCACGATCCACGGCCCGAGCGGGCAGAACGTGTCGATCGCCTTGCAGAAGCTGAACACGCCCGACCGCATCTCGCCGCGCTGGATGTCGCGGGCCGTGATGTCGTTGAAGATCACGTAGCCGCCGATGTAGTCGGCCGCCTCCTCCGGCGCGAACCACTTGCCGGGCTTCTTGAGGACCACGGCGAGCTCGAGCTCGTAGTCGAGCTCCTCGGTCAGGTGCTCGGGATAGACGATCGGCTCGTCCGGGCCGAGGATGGCGTCGACGTTCTGGAAGAAGTTGATCCAGGGGGCGATCCGGTGCGACCAGTCGACGTTCTTCGACTCCTCCTCGTGCTCCCGGAAGTTGCCGGCCGTGTGGAAGAACTTCTTGGGGACGATCGGCGCGCGCAGGGTGGCCTCGGCCAGCGGCGTCCGCTCGCCGGTCTCGTCCGCGCCGCCGCGCTCGAACCACTCCCGCGTCGTCGGCACGTCGAGCCCGACGATCTGCTCGCCGTCGAGGTAGCCGACCCTCCCGTCGTCGTAGGTGACGAGCTTCATCGCGAGCGCAGGTACGCGAGCACGTCGCCGGCGTTCGCGTCGGGCGGGAAGACGGGATAGAAGACCTTCTCGATCCGGCCCCGGGCGGCGACGAGCGTAAGCCGCTTGTACAGCGTGAGACCCGCGATCTCGAACGTCGGCAGGGACAGGGCGGCACCGAGCTTCCGCTCCGGATCGGCGATGACCGGGAACGGCATCCGGTTCCGCTCGGCGAACTCCTGCTGGTCGTCGAGCGTCTGCGCCGACAGGCCGGCGACCGGCACGCCGAGATCGGGATAGAGATCGCGGAACGCGCACGACTGCGGCGTGCAGCCGCGCGCGCCGGGCGTCTCGTCCCAGCCCGGCAGCAGCGGGACGCCGGGCCTGCCGCTGCGCGGATAGAGGTAAATCACGTCGAAGCCCCGCACGTCGACCGGGCCGAGCGACGACTCGAGCACGAGGCGCGGCAGCTCCATCCCGACTAGGTGGCCGGCTGCGCCGTCGTCCACCGGCACCGGCAGGTGCGACGGGAGCGTGTAGACGTCATGCGACACCGCAGACCTCCATCGCAACCCGCGCGTAGACCTCCGCCGTCTTCACGAGCCCGTCGATCTCGAGGTTCTCTCCGAGCTCGACGTCCATGAGCCCGGTGGAGGTGCCGTAGTTGACGGTCGGCACGCCGTAGCGGGTGAGCGCCGAGGCGTCGCTGAACCAGCGCGTCACGTCGCGCCCCGGCGGCTCGCCCCAGACGTCGCCGTGCGCGGCGTCGATCGCAGCCACGAGCTCGTGTCCCTCCTCGATCTCCGCTCCCGGCGCCGTGACGAAGACCTCGCCCTCGACCCCGTAGTCGGGGAAGCGCTCGGCCAGGCCGCGCACCATGTCGAGCACCTCGCGCCGCGCGACCCCCATCGCCTTCGTCGGCGGCACGCGAACGTCGAGGAAGAGATCCGTGTGGTGCGGGGTGCGCGAAGCCCGCCAGCCGAAGCCCCCCTCGACCGCCCCGACGTTCACGATCGCCTTGGTGCCGCGATACGCGTTCGTAGGGTCGTCCTCCCAGGCCGGGATCCACTCGAGCACCGCGTCGAGGACCTCGCGGGCGCGCAGGATCGAGTTGCGGTCGCGCCGCCCTTCGCTGAACGCCGTGTGGATGAAGTCGCCCTGGACGCGGATCCGCAACCAGAGCGCGCCGAAGTGTCCGAGCACGACCTTGCCCTCGGTCGGCTCCCCGAGCAGGCACATGTCCGCGACGCCGCCGTGCGACACGAGATACCTGGTACCGGCCGCGTAGCCCCGGTACTTCGCGCCCTGAGCCTCCCCCTGCTGGGTCTTCTCGATCTCGCCGCACACGGCCGCGATCAGCAGGTCGCCGCGCAGGCTCACGCCCGCGTCCTGCAGCGCACGCACGGCCTCGACATAGCACGCGAGCGCGCCCTTCATGTTCGAGATGCCGAGCCCGTAGAGCCGGCCGTCCCGCTCGAACGCCTGCGGCTGAAAGCCCGGCACGTTGCGGAGCCACGGCTCGCGGCCGGAGTACGACGTGTCCAGGTGCCCGTTCAACATGAGCGACTTGCCGCCGCCGACGCCCGGCCAGATGCCGAGCGCATTCGCCCGTCCCTCCTCGACCTGCTGCCACTGCACGCGCAGCCCGAGCGACTCGAAGGTCTCGGCCATGAGCCGCGCCGCGGGCTCCTCGTCCCCGGTGAAGCTCGGCACGTTGACGAGCCGGGTCGCCGTCTCCACGAGCCTGTCGCGGTCGATCTTCATTCGGTCGGCATCCCCGCCGCGACCCAGCCGTCGTAGCCGCCGATCAGGTCGCCTGCGTCGACGCCGAGCTCGACGAGCGAGGCTGCGGCGAGGCTCGACGAGTAACCCTCCTGGCAGACGAGGACGAGCCGGCGGGCCGCGAGCTCGGGATCGCGCCATTCCGACGTCTGGTCGGCTCGCCACTCGAGCACCGAGAGAGGCACGTGCTTCGAGTGCGGGATCGCGCCCGTCCGCGCGCGCTCGTCGTCCGAGCGCACGTCCACCAGCAGGACGTCCTCCGCGGCGGCCGCCTCGGCCGGCGTGTAGCGCTGGATCCGCATGCGGGCTTCGGCGAGCATCCGGTCTATCCGCGAACTCGTGGCAGCACCTTCTCGCCGAACAGCCGGATCTGCTCGTGACGGTTCTCGCCCCAGAGCTCGAGCATCACGTGCGTGCACCCCGCGTCGCGGTACTCCTCGATCGCCTCGATGCAGTCGGCCGGCGTGCCCGCGATCGGCCGGCACTTGTCGAGCAGCGTGTCGGAGACCTGCGCCTTCGCGGCGAGGCGACCGCCCTGCTCCATGGCGTCGGCGACCGGCCGGATCTCGTCCTGCTCGATCCCGGCGAGCTCGAGCAGCGTGTCGGCGGCACCCCGGATGTTCTGCACCTTGTTCGCGAGGTACATCCCGGCGATCTCGCGCGCGCCGTCACGGCCCGCGTCGCGGTCGGTCTCGTGGATCGAGGCGACGACGGTGCAGCCGACGTCGATGTCGGTGCCGACGTTGGCGCGCGTGTAGCGGACGAAGCCGGGCGTCGTGATGGACGGCGTGAGGCAGCCGTCGGCGATCTCGCCGGCGAGCTGCTGCATCTTCGGCGCGGTCGCGGCGACGTAGAGGGGCGGGACCTCGCGCGGCGCGTGTGCGCCGGCGGCGAGCGCCGGCACGTCCGCGCTCCACGTGTCGCCGTCGTACTCGAACCGCTCGCCCGAGAGGACGCCGCGCGCGATCGTCACGGCGTCGCGCATCGGCCCGAGAGTCTTCTTCGTCTGGGTCTTCGTGTTGTTGAGGAAGATCTTCGAGGTCCCGAAGCCGAGGATGAACCGTCCGGGCCCGGCCGCCTCCTGCACGACGCGCGCGTCCATCGCGGCCTGGACGGGGTGGCGCGTCGACGCGGCGATGATCCCCCAGCCGATCGTGAGGCGCTTCGTCTCGCGCGCCATGAGCGCGCCGACGCCGGAAGAGGAACGGGCCTCCATGCCGTGCTTCCGCCACCAGGGATAGGCCTCGGCGAGCCAGATCGTGTCCATCCCGGCTTCGTCCATGGCGCGCGCCGAGGCGAGCATCTCGTCGAGCGGCTCCATCGTGAGCTGCATGACGCCGATCCGGAACGGCGGCATGCTCAGTCTTCGGTGGAGGTCGTCGGCCCCTCGGGCTCGGCCTCGTAGGCCTCCGGCGAGGCGGGGCTGATCCCCTCCTCGGCGCCGCGCGTCGCCGACCCGCTGGCGCCCACGGCCTCCTGAACCTGGCCGTCCAGCGCGGTGAGGACGTGCTGCACCTGCTGGTTCACGATCGGCTGCAGGACGCGCTGGCCCATCGAGCCCACCGGGCCGAGGATCTTCACGTCCGCGCTCCACGCCATCGAGGTCGCGCCCCCGTCCGCGTCGGAGAGCGTGAACGACGTCTCCATGTTCATCATCGCGCCGACGCCGTTGCCCTTGACCGCGAGCTTCGCGAACTCGGGCTCCCG
Organism: Gaiellaceae bacterium; assembly: GCA_035252585.1. GTDB lineage: Bacteria > Actinomycetota > Thermoleophilia > Gaiellales > Gaiellaceae > Palsa-739. Next base: position 40,302 of record DATFCX010000027.1, on the reverse strand, counting down.
CTCCTCGACCTTCTCCATGTCGACCTTCATCCTCAGGCCGCCGAGGCCGAGCGGGATCTTCACGTTCGCGGTCCAGCGCCGGTCGTCGTGGACGTCGAAGCTCTCGACCCCCGGCATCGTCCTCGCCATCGACGCGGGGTCGTTGAGGACCTGCCAGACCGTCGCGCGCGGCGCCTCGAAGGTGCGCTCGCCGGAGACGTTCACCCGTTCGTCTCCTGCAGGAGCTGCCAGACGCGCCGGTAGGGGTTGTGGCTGTCGGTGACGATCGCGCCGGTCGCGTCCTGGATCGCCGCGCAGATCGCGTGGATGCCGGCGCCGCCGCCCTCGCCCATCCCCTTCGTCCCCAGCGGCGTGAACGGCGACGGGCTCTCGATCGCGCCGGTCGCGAGCGGCGGCATGTCGAGCGAATGTGGCACGTGGTAGTCGTAGAAGTTGGGAGTCAGCAGGTTGCCGTCCTCGTCGTACTCGTAGACCTCGTGGATGGCGGCGCCGATCGCCTGCGCGGTCGCGCCCATCACCTGCCCCTCGACGATCTGCGGGTTGATCCGCTTGCCGCAGTCGTCGACCGCGGCGTAGTCGACGATCTCGTACGCGCCGGTCTCGGGATCGACCTCGACGACGGCCACGTGGATCTGCACCGCGTAGGTGAGCGTGAGGTTGCCGAACTTCCGCTCGACGTCCGGCACCTCGAACGGCGGCCGGTAGACGTAGCGGCAGTTGAGCGTCACGTCGAGGTCGTCCGGCAGGCCAGCGTTGTTCGCGTTGACGATCGCGCCGCAGGCCATGAACGGGAGGAACGCGTCGTGGTCGTCCTTGATCCGGACGCCGCCGTCGGCGAGCTCCAGCGCCTCCGGCGGCACGCCGCCGAAGACCGCCCCGGCGAGCTTCTTGATCTCCGCCGCGAGCATCTCGGTCGCGCCCTTGACCGCGCCGAGTCCGGTGACCGCGAACTGGCTCGCATACGTGCCGGAGAAGCCGGCGTGCGAGTTCCAGTAGCTGTCGTGGCCGGCGCGGACGTGCACGTTCTCGACCGAGCAGCTGAGGATGTCCGCCACCACCTGCGCCGCGGTCGTCTCGTGGCCCTGTCCCTGCGGCGTCGTGCCGAGCGTGACCACGATCTCGCCGAAGATGTCGAGCTTGACCGTCGCGACCTCGTTGTTGCCGGAGAACTGCAGCTCCGGGTTGATGAGCCGCGACTGGCCGAAGTTGTTCGTGCCGGAGTCGAGGGTGGAGCCGATCCCGACGCCGAGCAGCTTGCCGCGCTCCTTCGCCTCCGCACGCCGCTCGGCAATCGAGTCGTAGCCGATCAGCTCGAGCGCGAGGTCGAGCATCCCCGCGTAGTCGCCGGAGTCGTAGACGCAGCCGTTCGGCGTCTCGTACGGCATGTCCTCGGCGCCGATGTAGTTCCGCTTCCGCACGTCGACCGGGTCGAGGCCGAGCTCGCGCGCGACGATGTCGATCACGCGCTCGGTGAACCAGAGGTGCTGCATGCGCGAGTAGCCGCGGTTCGGCGAGACGGGTGCCTTGTTCGTCGCGACCTGCGTGAAGTCGAGCTCGATGTGCCGCCAGCGGTACATCCCCGGCGTCACCTGCGCCCAGATCACGCCGCCGAGCGGCTCGTAGCGCAGCCACGCGCCGGCGTCGTCGAGCGCCTTCGTCCGGAAGCCGAGCAACGTCCCGTCGTCCTTGACCGCGACCTCGGTGTCGTGGAACCAGCGCTCGTTGCCGTGCGACATCGAGAGGTGGAAGTCGGTGCGCCACTCGGTCCACTGCACCGGCCGGTTGAGCTTGCGCGCGAGCAGGCAGCAGACGACGAGCTGCGGATGCGACGTGATCTTGTTGCCGAAGCCGCCGCCGATGTCCTGCGTGACGAAGCGGAGCTTGTCGAGCCCCACCCGCATCGCCGGCCCCATCATGATCGCGGCGAAGCCGGGGAACTGGTTGTTCGTGTGGATCGTCCACTGCCCGACGCCGCGGTTGTACTCGACGAGCGCGCCGTCGCACTCGAGCGGCGTCGAGTTGAAGCGGTGGAAGTGGAGCTCGGGGATCTTGACCACGCGGTCCGCCTCGGCGAACGCGGCGTCGAGATCCCCCCACGAGTAGAGCCCGGTCCACATCAGGTTGCCGCCGGCGTCGTCGTGGAGCACCGGCGCGCCGGGGTCCTGGGCGCCTCGCGCGTCGACGAGCGCGGGCAAGGGTTCGTAGTCGACCTCGACGAGCTCCGATGCGTCGCGCGCGAGCTCGCGCGTTTCGGCGACGACGGCCACGACGGGCTCGCCGACGTAGCGCACCTTGCCGACGGCGAGCGAGAAGTCCTTGATGTTGGCGCCGGGCACGCTCGAGATCTGGAAGAACGGATCGGTGAGCGCCGCGACCTCCTCCCCGGTCAGCGTCCCGTAGACGCCGTCGATCGCCTCCGCCGCCGAGACGTCCACGCGGGTGATGTGCGCATGCGCGTACGGGCTGCGCACGAAGTGAAGGTAGCCCATCCCGTGCCGCTTGACGTCGTCGACGAAGACGCCCTCGCCCTGCAGGAGCCGCTTGTCCTCCTTGCGCCGGACGCTCTGGCCGCCCCAGCCCTTCTGCACCTCGACCGGCGCCGGCGCGAGCGTCGTCTCGCCTCGGGTCACTTCGCCACCGACTTCACGGCCTCGAGGATGTTCCAGTAGCCGGTGCAGCGGCAGATGTTGCCCTGCAGCGCCTTCTTGATCTCGTCGTCGGACGGGCTCGGGCTCTCGCGCAGCAACGCCGTCGCGCTCATCAGCATCCCCGGCGTGCAGTAGCCGCACTGCAGCGCGTGGTGCTCGTTGAACGCCTGCTGCAGCGGCGTCAGCTCACCGTCCTCCGAAAGCCCCTCGACCGTCTCGACGCTCGAGCCGTCCGCCTGGACGGCGAGGAGCATGCAGCTCTTCACGAGCACGCCGTCGACGATGACCGAGCACGCGCCGCAGTTGCCCGTGTCGCACCCGACGTGGCTGCCCGTCAGGTCGAGGTCGTCGCGCAGGAAGTGGATGAGCAGCTTCCGCGGCTCGACGTCCCGCTCGTACGCCGTCCCGTTGACGGTGACGGTGACGTCCATCAGCGGGCCGCCGCCTCCTGCGCTGCGCGGGTTGCGAGCACCGCCGCGAGGTGCGTGCGGTACTCGCTCGACGCGTGGACGTCCGCCGGCGGCATGAGGTTGGCAGCGCGGACGGCGTCCGCCACTCCGTCGGGGGAGTCGGCCGTGACGACCACCGGCACCGCGTCGACGCAGCCGAGCGCGACGCGGACGGCGCCGTTCACGCGCGCTGCCGCGTTGCAGATGCAGGTCCCGTCGGCGCCGAGGGTGACGGCTGCGAAGCCGTCCTTCCTGCCGGCGGGGATCGCGATCCGCGTCAGCAGCTCGCCCGGGCCGGCCGCGGTGAGGTAGACGCCCTGGAAGAACTCCTCGGCCGGAACCTCGCGCTCGCCTCCGGCGCCCGCGATCGTCATCCGCGCGCCGATCGCGACCATGAGCGGCGGCAGGTGGTTCGTCGGGTCGTTCGAGCAGACGTTGCCGCCGATCGTCCCGCGGTTCCGCACCTGGACGTCGGCGATCGTGGCGCAGACCTCGCCGAGGATCGGGCGCGCCTTCGCCTCGGCCGACCGCATGAGCTCGGTGTACGTCGTCATCGCCCCGATCGTGAGGGTCCCGTCGCCGGCGAGCTCGATCCCTCGCAGCTCGTCGAGCCCGTTGAGGTCGACGAGCATGTCGGGGGAGGCCGCTCGAGCCTTCATGACGTTGATCAGGGTCTGGCCGCCGGCGAGCGCGCGGGCGCCGTCGTTGGACGCGAGCAGCTCCAGCGCCTCTGCGATGGACCCCGGTTTTGCGTACTCGACCTCGCGCAGGAGCACGCGCTCGATCCTATATCGGGCTAGACGACCGGTTCAGCGTGAATGCGCTGCGCAGATTCCTTCAGCCGCCCGCCGGGGCGGCCCGCCCGCACGGCAAGGATCTCGGCCAGGATCGAGACCGCCGTCTCGGAGGGCGTGCCCGCGCCGATGTCGAGCCCCGAGGGCCCCGAGATGCGGTCGAGCTCGTCGTCGGTCACGCCTTCCTCGCGCAGGAGGCCACGCCGGCGCTCCTGGTTGCGACGCGAGCCGATCCACCCGACGTAGAACGCCTCGCCGGCAAGGGCGCCGCGGATCATCGGCAGGTCGAACTTATCGTCGTGCGTGAGGACAACGACCGCCGTGCTCAGGTCCGGCTGAACCTGCGCCATCGCCTCGTCGGGCCAGGCGACCAGGAGCTCGTCGGCGCTCGGAATGCGCTCGGCCGTGGCGAAGCTCGCCCGCGCGTCCGCGACGACCGTCCTCCAGCCGAGGAGCTTGGCTGCGCGACACAGAGCCTCCGCCGTGTCGACCGCGCCGTAGACGAAGAGCCGCGGCGGCGGCGCATCGACGTCCGCGAGCACCGTCCGGTCGGCGAGCTCGATCACGTGGCTGCGACCCCGCCGGCGCGCCCCCTCCACGAGCTCGGGATCGTGCAGCCGCTCGCCGACTCCCTCGCCGGCGACGACGGTGAGCGTCACGTCAGGCCTCTCCGCCTCGGTGAGCTCCTCGACGAAGACGTCGATCTCGCCGCCGCACGGGAGGCCGACGCCGAGGGCCATGTCGTCGGTGATCCCGTAGGTGAGCAGCCGCGGCCGGCCGCCCGCGAGGACCTCCTGCGCGGCGAGCACGACGTCGCTCTCGACGCAGCCGCCGGAAACGGATCCGGCCAGCTCACCGGTCTCGCTGACGACGAGCTTCGATCCGACCGGCCGCGGCGCCGAGCGGCGGGTGGCGACGACGGTCGCGACGGCGACCCTGCGGCCCAGCTCGCGCCAGCGCCCTCCCTGCGACAGCACGCTCTCCATCTCGATTCAATCTAGCCCGTGCGCGAGCACCGAGACCGGGAGCGTCTGCGGGAAACGTTCGGCTCGGTCGCCGAGCTGTACGACCGTGCGCGTCCCACGTATCCGGCCGTCGTCTTCGACGACCTCGCGGAGCTAGCCTCGCTCGAGCCCGGCTCGCGGGTGCTCGAAATCGGACCGGGAACAGGAAAGGCGACGGTGGAGCTCACACGGCGCGGCTATGCCGTCACGGGCATCGAGCTCTCCGGCGATCTCGCCGCGATCGCACGCCGGGACGTCTCGGAAGCCGAGATCGAGGTCGGCGACTTCGAGACCTGGGAGCCGCAGGAACGGGACTTCGACGCCGTCACGGCCTTCACCGCCTTCCACTGGATCGCACCGGAGCTTCGCTACGCGAAGACTGCGCGACTCCTTCGTCCCGGTGGGGCACTTGCGGTCGTCGCCGATCCGCACGTTCTGCCGGCGAACGGCGACTCGTTCTTCGCAGAGGTGCAGGAGGACTACGACGCCGTCGTGCCCCACCCCGACAACCGCGCGCCGGAAGCGCCGGAAGAGATCGAGAATTGGTGGGCAGCGGAGATGCGGGCCTCCGGCCTGTTCGCCGCGGTCGAGGAGCGGCGACATCTGCGCTCGCTCGTCTACACCGCGGACGAGTACGTCGCCGTGCTCGGCACGTTCTCGGACAACCTCGCGCTACCGGCCGAGCAGCGCGACGAGCTCTTCCGACGTATCCACGCCCGCATCGCCGCACGGCCGGGCGGCACCGTCACGAAGCACCACTTGCTTCTGCTGACGGTCGGCTACCGCCCGAGGTAGGCCTTGCGGAGGTCCTCGTGCTCGCGCAGCTCGGCGGCCGGGCCCTCCAGCACGAGGCGGCCGGTCGAGAGCACGTAGCCGCGGTCGGCGATCGAGAGCGACACGTTCGCGTTCTGCTCGACGACGAGCACCGCGACGCCGGAGGCGTGCACCTGGCTGATGATCTCGAAGTTGCGCTCGACGAGGATCGGCGCGAGGCCCATCGAGGGCTCGTCCATCAGCAGCAGCTTCGGCCTTCCCATCAGCGCCCGGCCCATCGCCACCATCTGCTGCTCACCGCCGGAGAGGGTCCCGGCGAGCTGCGCACGGCGTTCGTGCAGCAGCGGGAAGAGCTCGTACACGCGGTCGAAGTCCTCCTTCTCGCCGCCGCCGCGGAGGAACGCGCCCATCTCGAGGTTCTCGCGGACGGTCATCGGCGCGAACAGGCGCCGGTTTTCGGGGACGATCGCGATCCCCTTGCCGATCCGGTAGCTCGTGGACCGCGACGTCACGTCCTCGCCGGCGAAATGCACCGTGCCGTTCCGCGGCCGCACGATCCCGAGGACGGTCTTCAGCGTCGTGGACTTGCCGGAGGCGTTGCCACCGAGCAGGCACACGAGCTCGCCGGGCTGCACCTCGAGGCTGAGGCCCTGCAGGATGTGGATCGGCCCGTAGAACGTGTCGACGGCGTCCAGCCGCAAGAGCGGCTCGGGCGCCGCGCCGTTTCCCTCGGTCACTTCGTCACCGCCGCGCTCGTGCCGAGATACGCCTCGACGACGCGCGGGTTGGTCGCCACGGCCTCGAAGGTTCCCTCGGCGATCTTCACCCCGTGGTCGAGCGCGACGACCCGGTCGGAGATCCCCTCGACGACGTGCATGTCGTGCTCGATCACGAGGATCGTGTAGCCGCCGTCGTCGCGCAGCTTCCCGATCAGCTCGGTGATCTCGTGCGTCTCGGAGGGGTTCATACCGGCGGCGGGCTCGTCGAGGAGGAGGATGCGCGGCTCGGTCGCCATCGCGCGCGCGATCTCGAGCCGCCGCCGGTTGGCGTACGAGAGCGAGTAGGCGGGCTGGTTCCAGCGGTAGCCCATCAGGCGCTCCCCGAAGAAGGCGAGCTTCTCCTCCGCGCGGGCGCGGATCTCCCGCTCCTCCCGTCGCATTCCCGGCGTCCGAAGCATCGCCCGCGCGATTCCGACCTTCGTCTGCCCGTACTGCGACGCCATCACGTTCTCGAGCACGGTCATGTTCAGGAAGAGCCGGAGCGTCTGGAAGGTGCGGGCAGCCCCGCGGCGGGCGATCTTGTGCGGCGGCAGGCCGACGAGGCTCTCGCCGTCGAGGCGGATCGCCCCCGAGTCGGGCGGGTAGATCCCGGTGATGAGGTTGAACAGCGTCGTCTTGCCGGCGCCGTTGGGGCCGATCACGCTCACGATCTCGTTCTCGTTCACGACGAGGTCGAGGTTGTCGATCACGACCAGACCGCCGAACGACTTCCAGACGCCTTCCAGCTCGAGCAGCGCCTTCGGCTGCAGCTGCGGCTGCTCGGGAAGCGGCTGCGGCTCGGCCATCAGACGATCTCCACTCGCGCCGAGCCGAGCAGACCCTGTGGCCGGACGGTCATGAGGGCGATGAGCATCGCGCCGAAGAGGATCAGCGCCGTGACGGAGGGATTCTGGGCGAGGATGTTCTCCCAGACCATCGCGGTCAGGTACAGCGTTGGCACGAGGCCGACCAGCCGCCACCACCCGCTCAGGCTGCGCACGACCACGGCCGCGACGACGAGCCCAACATAGAGCCAGGTGTTGAAGTTCCCGTGGGCCCCGGTCGCGGTGGCGTGCGGCATGACGACGAAGCCCTGGATTACCTGGGAGATCGAGCGCGAGCCGGCGGCGACCGGCGCGCCCGACGTCCAGGTCGCGGCGGTCGTGGCCGAGACGATCGCGTGGACGGCGTACCCGAAGGCGATGGTCCCGGCGAGCACGAGAACGGCCCGATACCACGGCTTCATCAGCGCGACTATGAGGACGATCGTCCCGTAGAAGAGCCAGCGCTTGACATCCGGGTGGTCGTTCTGCGGTGCGAGGAACTGGGAGGAGATGTTGATCACGAAGCCGCCGAGGATGACGCCCGCGATGCTGCCGAGACCCCCGAGGATGATCATCGCGTAGAGCAGGATCAGCAGCGCGACGCCGAAGCTGCCGGCGGTCACAGCCGTGAAGGTCGCGGCGAAGATTGCGCCGCACAATCCGGCGATGGCCGCTCCCAGGCCGGACGAGAGCACCTTGAGCCGGTACACCGGGATGCTCATGACCTCGGCGGCCAGCGGGTCCTCGCGAAGCGCCCGCCAGGCGCGGCCGGTCCGCGACTGGTTGATGAAGTGGAGCGCACCCGCGACGACGGCGACGACGAGCAGGAGGAAGAAGTACTGCTGCTTCGTGGAGTTGAGCTCGTAGCCGAAGAAGGTGAGGGGATCGAGGTTCGGGATCCCGTTCGGCCCACCGGTCAGACCCTTTCCGAACAGCGTCGGGTTCGCAGTGTTCGTGAACGCCCCGAAGGCCTGGAGGAAGAAGAGCGTCACGATTGCGTAGTAGTCGCCCTCGAGCCTGCGTGACGTGGAGCCGAGGATCAGCCCGGGGATCGCCGCCACGGCCATCGAGATCGGGATCGTGGCCTCGGCCGGCCAGTGGATTCCGTAATGGCTGGAGGACAGCAAGGCGTACGTGTACGCGCCGATGCCGAGGTAGGCGACGAAGCCGAGGTCGAGCAAGCCGGTGAAGCCCACCACCACGTTCAGCCCGAGCGCGAGCGCGACGTAGAGAAGCGTGAACAACCCGAAGTTGAAGAGGTCGCCCTCGTTCAGCCAGAAGGGGAGGGTCGAGGCGAGGCCGACGAACACGAGGAGCTTGAGCGAGTCCGGCGACCACTCCCAGCCGCGAGCGAGGAGTCCAGCCGGCCCGCGGCCGCGTGCGCGCCTGCCCGCGGACTCGGCCACCCAGGAATCGACGCCGATTCGGCTCTCGGCCGGATCGCCCGGCGGAGTGACGTCCGGAGTGCCGGGAGAGATGCTCATACCTTCTGGATCGCCTGGGCCCCGAACAGCCCGGTCGGCCGCAGGATCATGAACCCGATGAGGATGCCGAACACGACGATGTCCGACCACTGGCCGCCGACGTAGCCGATCGCGAACGACTCGACGAGGCCGACGAGAACGCCCGCGACCATGGCGCCGACGATGCTGCCGATGCCGCCGACCACCGCCGCGGTGAACGCCTTGAGGCCGGCGAGAAACCCCATGAAGTAGAAGGTGGTGCCGATGTAGAGGCCGTACATCACCCCCGCCGCGCCCGCGAGCACGGACGCGATGAAGAAGGTGGAGGAGATGATCCGGTCGGTGTCGATTCCCATCATCGACGCCGCCTCCTGGTCGAACGCCGTCGCCCGCATCGCCTTGCCGAGCCTGGTGCGGGAGACGAGGAAGATGAGCGCCGCCATCAGCGTCACCGCGGAGCCCACGACGAGCACCTGCACGACCGTCACGGGGCTGCCGGCGACGCTGAAGACCGTGTTGAAGAGCGGCCCGAAGTTGCCGTTCTTGCCGCCGAGCTGGAACGCGTCGTAGTTGTACTGGAACCCGTTCGTCATCAGCTGCGCACTGTTCTCGAGGAAGAAGGAGACGCCGAGGGCGGCGATCAGCGGCGCGATCCTCGGCGCGTTCCGCAGCGGGCGGTACGCGAACCGCTCGATCCCGACACCGAGAACCCCGGAGCCGAGCATGGCCACCGCGAACATGATCAGGATCAGCGGCACGAGCCCGATCCCGGGATTGAGCGCTCCGCCGAACGCCGTGAGGACGCCGAAGCCGAGGAACGCCCCGACCATGTAGACGTCGCCGTGGGCGAAGTTCAGGAGCTTCAGGATTCCGTAGATCATCGTGTAGCCCAGTGCGATCAGGGAGTAGAGGCTCCCGAGCACGATCCCGTTCCGGAGCAGCTCGAAGGCGCCGCTCCAGCCGAGCGATCGGATCTGGTCGATGACGTTGAAGAGCAGGAGATGCAAGGCGCCTACCTTCTCAGAACCGCGAGCGGCCCACCAGGGGCGGGCCGCTCGCAGGAATCAGGTGCGGTCGGTCAGCCGACGCGCTTGTACGTCCCGGTGCCGGTGATCTGGTAGATGGCGAAGTTCGCCGTGCCTCCCATGTCACCCGGGCCCTGATAGGTGGCCTTGTTCTTGTTGAGGAACTGGATGCCGAAGCCGAGCAGGCCCGCCTTCGCGGACAGCTTCACCTTCTGCACCTGCTTGCGCACGGCAGTGCGCGTCGTCTTGCCGTGACCGGCCTTGCACGCCTTCGCGATCGCGGTGGCGTCGACCAGGGTCGCGGTGTACGACGGGATGCCGAACGTCTCGGGCTGGTGATTGTGGGCCTTCATGAACGACTTCAGGACGCCGCTCGTGAAGTCCACCGGGAACCCGGAGACGTAGCCGTTCCCGTTGGGCTGGAACGTTCCCGGAGCGTCGGTCCCGTCGGAGCCCATGATCTTCGCGTGCTTCCCGGCGGCGTGGAGCTGGTTGTAGAAGGTCTGAGCCTGTCCGGGCAGCTGCCACGGGATGTAGACCAGCTGCGTGTTGTTCGGGATCGCCGTGATCACCGACGAGAAGTCCTGCTGCTGCTGGCTGATGTGGTTGCGGCCCGCCGTGACGCCGAACTTCTGCAGGTCGGCGGCCACCTGGTTCGCGAGGCCCTGGCTGTACGCCTCTTCGTCGTCGATGATGTAGACGTGCTTGAACTTCAGCTTGTTGTGGATCCAGGAAGCGACCGCGTCGCCCTGCTGGCCGTCGTTCGGAACGGTGCGGAAGAAGTAACCCTTGGGCGTCTCGCGGGGGTTACCGGTCTTCGCCCGCGTCAGGAAGATGCGGGTCGCCGAGCCCGACACGGCCACTAGGCCGGCCTTCTTGTAGATCCCGATGCTGTCCTGAACCTCCTGGCTGCCTGCGGGCCCCACCACGGCGAGCATCTTGCTCTTCGAGGCGAACGAGTGCGCGACCGGCACAGCGAGACCTGGAGAATCGCCGAGCCGCGTGTCGCCGACGACAAGCTTGATCTTCAGCTTGTGGCTCTTGTTCCACCGCTTCTTGGCGTAGCTGGCCCAGTCGAACTGCGGCGCACCGAGCGAGGCGGCCGGGCCGGTCGCCGGATAGGCGATGCCGATCGTGACCGTCTTGCCGCACTTGATGGTCTTGGCCGCCGCCGCGCTGGCGCGAGCCGGAGCCTTAGCCGACCCCCACGCCGTGGTAGCGACCAGAACCGAGGCCAGAGCCGCGAACGCCGCGACTGCCCCAACCTTCTTCAACATTCATGCCCTCCTTTTGGGACTTCCTCACTTGTAAGACGCATTCCTCCGACCGAGGTTTGCGTCTCGACGGAGCCCTGGCCCGCGACTCTACTCCGCCGTGCGAAGCATCGGAAGAGGAGTCGCGGTATAGGCTCGCCCGGATGCAGTACACGATGCAGGCCGAGGAGAAGGGCGAGCCGGAGACGCCGCTCTTCACCGTGCCGGAGTTCCGACAGCGCCTCTTGCGCTTCGACGGGCCGGGCGACGAGCGCCGCGACGACGACCGCGACGAGGTGCTCTTCGTCCTCGAAGGCAGCGCGGTGGCGACGGTCGGCGGCGAGCCGCAGGAGCTCGAGCCGGGAGCCGGCGTCTTCGTCGCGCGCGGCACAGCGTGGCGGATCGAGTCCGCGGACCGGCTGAAGCTGCTCTCCGTACTCGTCGAGGAGCCGCTGCCCGCGTCGGCCGGCCATGCCGTCATCGACGGCGGCGAGCGCGGCACGGCGACGGCGGGACGCGAGTTCACGCTGCTCGCGCACCCGGAGAACGGCTGCTCGTCGGTGACGCAGTTCGTGGGCTACATCCCGCCGGGCCGCGCGCCCGACCACTTCCACCTCTACGACGAGGTCGTGTACGTCCTCGCCGGAGAAGGCGCGTTCCATGTCGATGGCGAGAGCGCCCCGCTGCGCGCGGGCTCGTGCGTGCACCTGCCGGCCCGGCTCGTCCACTGCCTCGAGAATCACGGCCCGGGCGAGATGCAGGTGCTCGGCGTCTTCCGGCCGGCCGGCTCGCCGGCGGAGGCGTACTACCCGGACGGCAGCGCCGCGGTGGTCCCGGCCGTCTGATGCCGCACATCGAGCGCACCGCGCACGTGGGCTGGGACGGCAACCTCTCCCGTGGCGCGGGCACCCTCGACGCCGAAAGCGGCGCCTTCGCGCGCCTGCCCTTCTCCCTCCCGTCGCGGATCGGCGAGCCCGGAGGCAAGACGAGCCCCGAGGAGTTGCTTGCAGCCGCCCACGGCGGCTGCCTCACGATGTCCCTCGCCGGCGAGCTCACCTCCGCGGGGACGCCGCCGGGCCGCCTCGACACCGCGGTCACGATCGTGATGGACGAGGTCGAGGGGCAGGGCCACCAGATCGTCGGCTCGCGGGTGGAGATCGCCGCGCGCGCGGACGGCGTTGACGACGCCGGCTTGCAGGCGGCCGTCGTACGGGCGCACGCCGGCTGTCCGTTCTCGCAGCTCCTCGAGCGGGCGGGCGCGACCGTCACGGTCTCTGCTCGGCTCGCGTAAGCCGAGCTAGCTGACCGCGGTCTCGCCTGGGCGTGGCTCGTCGACGCCGGACTCGGGAGTGCCGACCACGAGCGGCCGCGGCGGGCGGAGATACAGGTACTCGTAGACGAGTGCGGCGAGCAGCGCGCCGGCGAACGGGCCGATCCAATAGATCCACCACCCGGTCCAGGTGTTGCCGGCGAGCTCGGGGCCGAAGGCCCGCGCCGGGTTCATCGCCGCGCCGGTGATGGGGCCGCCGACGAAGACGTCGATGCTGATCGTGAGACCGATGGCCAACCCCGCGATCGCCTTGAACGCGCCGCGTGGGTCGACGGCGGTCGCCCAGACCGCCCAGATGAGGAAGAAGGACATGATCGCTTCGAGCACGAACGCCTTCGCGTCGGTCGTGTGCGGCGCGGGCGCGGCGAGCACCGCGACCGAGATCTGGTGGAAGAGCCAGCGCAGGATGAAGGCCGCGGAGATCGCCCCGAGCAGCTGCGAGGCCCAGTAGGCGACGGCGAGCATCGGCGTGATCCGCCGCGTGCTGAGGAAGCCGAGGGTGATCGCCGGATTGAAGTGCCCGCCCGAGATGTGACCGAGGTTCGTGACCATGATCCCGATCGCGAGGCCGTTCGCGAGCGCGACCGCGACGATGTCCTGTCCGGTGACGATGCCGGCGCCGCCCCCGATGAAGATGAGCGTGAAGGTGCCGATGTACTCGGCGACGCTGCGGCGAAGCACGCTCTCGTCCACGAGCCGGAACGCTACGAGCGCGATCGGACGGTGCCCTCTCTATGCGTGGCGACTGACCGCGACGGGTACGCGAGATCGCGTGAGCGGGGTCACACGGGAGCGGAGCTACGACGTCGAGTGTCCCCACTGCCACAAGACGTTCGCAGCCGAGCCGATCGAAGGCGGGCGCGCGGCCCGCTACCTCGGCTTCAAATGCCCGCACTGCAGGCTCTTCGTGCCGCTCCTGCGGGCAACCGAAAGCGCGCTCAGTCGAGACACGGACGCCGGCAGCTAGGACACGGCGTCTCTTAGAGCCTGCGCCTCGGGCAGGTGCTCGAGCTTCTTGAGCGTGTTGTTCTCGATCTGGCGGATCCGCTCGCGCGTCACCCCGAAGGCGCGGCCGACCTCCTCGAGCGTGCGCGGCTCGCCGCCGAGGAGCCCGTAGCGCAGCTCGATCACCTCGCGCTCGCGGCGCGGCAGCGCATTGAGCGCGTTCGAGACGTCATCGCGCCGCAGCAGCAGCTGTGCGGTGTCGAAGGGCGACTCCGCAGCCTCGTCCTCGACGAAGTCGCCGAGCGAGGAATCCTCCTCCTCGCCGATCGGCTTCTCGAGCGAGATCGGCAGCTGGGACATGCGCAGGATCTCGCGCACCTCCTCCGTCGTCATCTCGAGCTCCTCGGCGATCTCCTCGGGGCTCGGCTCGCGCCCGAGCCTCTGCACGAGCTGGCGCTCGATGTGCACGACCTTGTTCAGCTTCTCGACCATGTGTACGGGGATCCGGATCGTGCGTGCCTTGTCGGCGATCGCCCGGGTCACCGCCTGGCGGATCCACCACGTCGCGTACGTCGAGAACTTGTAGCCCTTCCGGTAGTCGAACTTCTCCACGGCGCGGATCAGACCGAGCGAGCCTTCCTGGATCAGGTCGAGAAAGGAGAGCCCACGGCCGAGGTAGCCCTTCGCGATCGAGACGACGAGGCGGAGATTGGCCTCGATCATCGCCGTCTTCGCCCCCATGTCGCCGCGCTCGATCCGCTTGGCGAGCGTGACCTCCTGGTCGGCGGTCAGCAGGTTCACCTTGCCGATCTCGCGGAGGTAGAGGCGCAGCGAGTCGAGCGACGGCTCGACGGTGAGGTCGAGCTTCGGCGCCGCGACGGCCTTCTCGTCCTCGGGAGGCGGCGGCTCGTGCGGCGGGGCCTTGTGCTGCTCGCCCTCGACGAGGTCGACACCGTGCTCGACCAGGTAGGTGTAGAAGTCCTCGACCTGCTCCTTCGTCAACTCGACGTCGTCGAGCCCGGTGGCGATCTCGTCGTAGGAGAGAAAGCCCTTCTCCCTCCCCTCGGCGACGAGCTTGTGGAGCTCCTCGACGTCAGGAAGCGCGATGTCGACGGTGAGCACGTCCCGTACCTCCCGGCCTAGTGGTTGCACGACGGCGCTGCTACAACCGACCGGGTCCGGCCCTTCCTCCGGCCCCGGTCCTCCCTCAACGCGAGCCGGATACTAGCCACGCGTCGACAATTCGTAAAGAAGTTGTCAACGATACGCCCGTCTTGGCTCGGGCTGAGCAACTCTGCGATCTCGTCGACGACGCCGACGGCATCAGGCCCGACCGAGGGGACCTCATCTCAGCCATCATCCTCAGCGCCGCAGCCGACGGCCAGAAGCTCGCGGCCGCATGGCAGGCCTATCGCACCACTCCGGTACACAAGGTCATCCTGAATGTCTCCGGCACATCCGGCCCAATGGACCTGACCAGCTTCAAGAAGCGCTAAGCCGGACCTACGGCTAACCGCCCGGTCCACTCTCAGGCTGACACCGGCTCGCCACGTGGTGTCGCCGCCACTCGCGCCGCGCGACCCTGGCGATATTCAGGCTCAGCACCGGGAGCGACCCGACCACGATCACGCCGGCCGCGATGTAGACCCACTCGCCCACGTATGGGGCGAGGACGACCGCGGCGGCCCCGGCTCCGAAGTCAAGGGCTAGCTCGACTATTGCGCTCGCCACGACGACGTGCGCGGTCGCACGAATGGTCGAAATGACTCGCTTCAACGCGCCTCCTTTTGATGGCGCGTCCTCCGCCTCCTCAGACTCCTATTACGGAGCGCTCTCCGGCGCGGCTGGGTCGGCGGACGCGACCCCATTGTACCGGGCTGCAAGTGAAACCGGAGATTTCAAACTGAGCCACTACCATCGGAGACGACCTCGCCGACCTGCTCGCCACGGGTATTGAGCACCGGTCGCGCCGCGAGGTCCGGCAGGTCCACGCCGAGCCCTCCGAGAAACGCCGCGAGTGCGGGCGCGTGGCCGCGGCTCGTGCCGTCCTCCGACTTGAGCGCGACGCCGGTCCCGTCCGGGCCGGCCGCACAGAGGAGACCCTCGGCGCCACCCTTCGAGAGCCAGCCGGGCGCGCCGCGCATGAGGAGGAAGTCGGCGCCGTCCGGGCCGCCGACGAGATCCGGCCGCGCACGCATCGCCGCGGCGACCCTCGGTCCGCCGGGCAGCGACTCGAGACGCGAGAAGGCATGCGCCATCCGCTCCAGCGTGAGCGCGAAGGTGACGATGCCGCAGCCGTCGGTGCCCGTCGCCAGCGCGGCGGGCTCGACCTCGGCGGCCTCGGCGTGGATCTCGAGGCACGCCTGCTGGACCGGGTGCCCGGGAAGGCGGTAACCCCGGGTCGGCCAGCCGCGCGCGCGGCAGAGGGCGAGCATTCCGGCGTGGTTGCCGGAGCAGTTGTTGTGGATCAGCTCCGGCGGCCGGCCCTCCTGCCGGCCGAGCTCCAGGTCGTCCTCCGTCGCCTCGGCCCGGGCGAGCAACGCGCGCACGGCAGCCACCTGCTCGGGCGTGTCGCGGTGGGACGCGCACGCGATCGCGAGCTCCTCGTCGGGGAGATCGTCGCGGGCTCGTACGAGCGGCAGCGCCTGTAGCGGCTTCGACGACGAGCGCATGAAGCAGACGAGCCCGGGATCTCCGGAGCTCGCGAGCACCTCACCGCCGCGGACGGCGACGGCATGCATGCGGTGCCGCGCCTCGACGACGCCGTTCCGGCGCACCTCCACGACGATCTCCCCCACGACTGCCGGAGCCTAAATGCCCCGCACGCCGGGAATGGGCGGTCTGATGATGCGGAGACTCCGCCGCCCGGCCGGCGGGCTCTGGAGCCACGCGGACTTCCTCAAGCTCTGGACCGGCCAGACGATCAGCGAGTTCGGCTCGCAGGTCTCGCAGCTCGCGATCCCGTGGGTCGCGCTCGTGACGCTGAACGCGAGCGCCTTCGAGGTCGCGGCGCTGGGCACGGTCGAGTTCCTGCCGTTCGTGCTCTTCACGCTGCCGGCCGGAGTCTGGGTCGACCGCATGCGGCGGCGCTCCGTGCTCGTGGCCGGCGACCTCGGCCGCGCCCTCCTGCTCACGTCGATCCCCGTCGCGTACGCGCTCGGCGATCTGACGCTCGCCCAGCTCTACGTCGTCGGCTTCCTGGTCGGCATCCACACGGTCTTCTTCGACGTCGCGTACCAGTCGTATCTGCCGGCGATCGTCGACCGCGACTCGCTGATCGAGGGCAACTCGAAGCTCAACGTCACGTCGTCGGGAGCGCAGGTCGCCGGCCCCGGCGCAGCGGGAGGATTGATCGCGCTGGCGACCGCGCCGTACGCGATCCTCGTCGATGCACTCAGCTTCGTCGTCTCCGGCGGGTTCACCGTGTGGATTCGCCGGCGCGAGGAGCAGCCCGAGCAGACGGCCGCTCGGCGGCACCTGCTCGTGGAGCTGTGGGAGGGACTGCGCTACGTCCTCCGCCACCGCCTGCTGCTGCCGCAGGCGCTGTCGACCGGCGTCTCGAACTTCTTCACGAACGTCAGCTTCGCGATCCTCATCGTCTACGCGCACCGCAGGCTCGGGATGTCGTCGGGGTTGATCGGGCTCTCGTTCTCGCTCGGGGCGATCGGCTGGATGATCGGAGCCGCCCAGGCCGACCGCTTCCGGCGCCGGCTCGGCGTCGGCGGCGCGACGATGCTCGGCGCCGCGCTGAGCGGGCCGGGATCCCTGATCCTCCCGTTCGCGCCGAAGAGCTTCCCGGTGCCGTTCCTGGTGGCGAGCGGCGCGATCATGGGCTTCGGCGCCGTCGTCTACAACATCCAGCAGGTCAGCCTGCGCCAGGCGATCTGCCCGCCGCGGCTGCAGGGCCGGATGAACGCGAGCATGCGCTTCCTCGTCTGGGGGACGATGCCGCTCGGGTCGCTGACCGGCGGCGCGATCGCCGCAGCGGCCGGATTGCGCACGGCGCTCTTCGTCGGCGCGATCGGCGGCTTCTCGTCGATCCTCCCGATCGCGCTCTCGCCGATCCGGACGCTCCGCGAGTTTCCGGGCGCGGAGGAGGACCCGCTCCTGCAGCACGAGGCCGGCGTCGTCGCCGAGCTCGCCGGGCCGACTCGTGGAGAACCGTAGATCGGTACCGTCGGCGCATGCCGGAGCTACCGGAGATGGAGGCGTGGCGGCGCCAGCTGAACGACCCCGTGTCGGCGTTCCCGGTCGCGAAGGCCGGCCCGGCGCACATCGCGACGCTGAAGACCTTCGACCCGCCGCTCTCGGCGCTCGAGGGGCGGCGCTTTCGCGGCGCCGAGCGGCGCGGCAAGCGGCTCCTCTTCCCGACCGACGACGGCGAGCTCGTCCTGCTCGTCCACCTGATGACCGCGGGTCGCCTGAAGTTCCTCCAGGCCGGCGAGAAGGGCCCGAAGACGCCGGCGTTCGCCCTCGAGTTCCAGGGAGGCTCGAAGCTCGTGCTCACGGAGAACGCGAGGAAGAAGCGCGCCGGCGTCTGGCTGCTCACGCAGGACGCGGCGGAGGCCGAGGTCGCGCACCTCGGGCCGGAGGCGCTCGGTCTCGCGCCGCAGCGGCTGGGCGAGATCGTCCACGGCGAGTCGCGGCGGCTGCATGCGCTGCTCCGCAACCAGCACGTGATCGCGGGCATCGGGCGCGCCTGGGCGAACGAGATCCTCCACGCCGCGAAGCTGTCCCCGTACGCGCTCTCCAGCGACCTCGACGACGAGGAGGTGGCGCGCCTGGGGGCGGCGATCGACGCCGAGCTGAAGCGGGGCCTCGAGCTACGGGAACGCGGGGCCTCCGACGAGAAGACGTACCGCGTCCACCGGCGCCTGGGCGAGCCGTGCCACGTCTGCGGCGCGCCGCTCGCTCAGGTCGACTTCGAGGAGCACACGATCTACTACTGCCCGACCTGCCAGACCGGCGGCCGGGTCCTCAAGGACCGGCGCCTCTCCCGTCTGCTCAGGTGAGAGGACGTTCGGCCAGGCGAGCGTCGGTGTTCAGGCGCGGCTTCTTGCAGTTACGGCGGACAAAGCCGATGATTCGACTCGTGCGTTCTCGCTCTTGGAGCCGTCTCGTCGGGTCGTTCGTGCTGGCGGCCGCGCTCGCTTTGGTTCCTTCGGCCGCCGCCGCGTCGCGTGGGCAAGCGCCGGGGTCGGTCACGCACACCACCGGCGGCGCACCAGTGACGGTCACCGTCTCCGTTGTCGGCGACGGAATGGTCGTGAGCAGTCCGCCAGGTATCAGTTGCGGATCGACCTGCTCAGCCCAGTTCCCGAACGGAACCGAGATTTTCTTGGGGCCGTTGCCGGTGGTTGGCTGGGGGTTCGGCGATTGGTCGGTGACGCCGCCGTATCTGTGCCAGGCCCTCAACCCCCACGACCCCAGCGGTTGCGAACTCACCCTGGACGACTCCTTCGGTACCACGGTGTCGCTGCAAGCCACCTTCACCCGCCTTCCCAGCCCCCCGCCCCACTGCACCGTGCCCGGCCTCAAGGGCAAGACTCTCGCCAGGGCGAAGGTATTCCTCAGAGCGAGCCATTGCGGCGTCGGAAAGGTCAGATACTCCTTCTCACGCAACGTGGAAAAGGGGCGTGTCATCTCCCAGAACCCGTTAGCGGGCTGGCATAGAGAGCAGGGGGCGAAGGTCAACCTGGTCGTCGGCAAGGGAAGACGCAAGAACCACACCGCTGGGCGCAATCGGCACGGCACAACCTAGCCCCGGCTGCTCAGGGGTCATTCCGGAACACTGGCCCAGGCGAGAAATCTGGCCGTGACCGGAGTCGACGCTTCGACCTCGCTTCCTGCCTTGCCGCGCTGGTTCGGGCCTAGAGCCAGCCCAGATGATCCGGCCGTCTCGGCCCTGATCGCCGGCATCGCGCGCGGGTCCGGATGGGCAGACCTCGGCGGCGCGTTCAACCTCAACGTGCGGATAGACGCCGAGCCGCCGGTCGTCCTCCGGGTCCACAGGCCCTGGGTCCGACGCCGGCGCGTAGCGGGACTGCGGCGCCTGCGAGAGCGGCTCCAGGGGACGCAAGTCCGGGTCGCTCGGCCGATTCCGATCTCCGGCAGCGACCTCCTGAGGGTCGCCGATCGTTGGGCTGAGCTCGAGGAGTTCGTCGACCACGTCCAGCCGCCGGCGGGCGAGGACTCCTACGTCCGTCTGTTCGAGGAGCTCGGACGCCTTCACACTGCGTTCGAAGCAGTCTGGGAGGCCGGTCCGCCCGAACCGCTCGACGATCACAGAACACTCGGGCAACTGCGGTACTCGGTCGGCTTCACACGCCGCAGGCTCGGGCGCCGCAGCGAGCCGGTCGTGCAGTGGATGCGCCTACTGACCGGCGAGCTCTCCGAGCTCCGAAAGGGCCTCGAACTGCGATCCGCTCCGATTCATGGGGACTACAAGCTGGGCAACCTGGGAGAACTGTCAGACGGCTCGTGGGCCACCTTCGACCTGGATTTCGCGAGGGTCAGGGAGCGGGTGTACGACATCGCAGCCAGCCTGAACCACGTCGTGCAGAGCGGCCCCGATGGCGTGGGTCCGCCGGTTGAATTGCTCGAGCCGCGACGACTGCTCGACGCCTACGAAAGCACGGCTCCGGAACCGCTGACTCCCGACGAGCGTCGTTGGCTCCCCGGCGCGTTGGCCCTCGTACCCCTGCACTGGGCTGCCACCGCGGGCCTCGCCGGCGGCGACATCCGCCAGGCCGAGAGCGCGATGGCCGCCGCCGAGGCCTGGTGGTCGCGCCGGGCTGAACTGTCGCCGTGCTCACGGCCCCGAGGCTGACCTATCGCTCGTTGTAGTCGGCGCTCAGGCTGAAGCCGATGCCATTGGCACGGCTGTTGCAGTCGAAGTACACGAAGGCGTGACCGCGGAAGTAGCCGGCGCCCACCACGCCGGAAGCGGCGGCGCGGTGCCAGCCAAGCCGCCGGAACGCGCGCTCATACCACTCGCCCACCATGGAACACGTAGCAGCCCTCCGGCTCTGAAAGGTGCGCTGCGTCGTGTAGGAGCCATACGGCGGGCCGTTCTCCTGACCGAGCGGCGCGTCGGAAGCGGTGTGACCGACCGAGAACTCGTTGATCAGCCTGGCGTGGCCGAAGACCGGGACGCCATCCAGCACCTGCTCGTTCTGCGCCACGTACGTCGCCTCGTCGACGCTTCGAACGCGACATCCGGTAAGCACGAGAGCGATGAGAGCGACGAGGCCGCAAGTCATCAACTTCGCGCCGCTGGTCGGCCTGACCCTCACTTCCCACTGATCGGCCTCGCAGCGGGAGTGCTTGACGACCCGAAGTCGTCCACTCGCGGTCGTTCCCGAACACCGGCCCGGGCCAAGTTGCCGTGATGTGACGGTTCCGGGTGCGGCTTCGTATCTTTCGGGCCGGTGAACGTTCTCGAGCGAACGTCTTTGGTCCTCTTCCTCGTGCTCGCCACGTCGGCCTGCGCGAGCAGCCACCACCACGCCGCGCAGCCGGCTATGCCGGGGACCGCCCCTTCGACTCCCGGCGACATCGCGATCGCACGCGTGCAGTCGTCGTTCTGGGGCAAGGGATTCCGGTTCTTCCCCAACGGCCAGACCCGCATCGGCTGTCGCATCCCCGGCCCCGGCGGCGAAGGGATCGACGGGATCTGCGAGACGCGAGTCGCCATGACCCGCATCATCAGGGCGAGCGCGATCGTGACGTTCACCGAGTCCTGGCCGGCCAAGAAGTTCCGCACCCACGGCCCGCCGACAGGCACGTTGCACCACTCCTGGCGGTTCGCCGTCACGACCGGCGGACGCGTCGTCCGGCTCGGTGACAGGGGAGCCTTCCCGCCGCAGGCATCGGACTAGACGCCCATGGCGCGAACCGGGCAGTCCGGAAATTCGGGTAACGCTCGCTACTTCTCGACGATGCGTGTCGGGTCGTTGTGCGCGGTCGTGGTCGTACTCGCAGCGTCCGGCTGCGGTGGTGCGGGCCGACAGGATGCTGCGTGCGCCCACTCCCTCTGCGTGCAGGGAGCCGCGTGGGAAGGTAGGACATCGCGCGGCGCGGGCTGAGAGACGCCCTGCGGATGGCCTCGCTGATCGCCTGGGGCGGAGCCTCCGTCGTAACAGACGCTTCGCGTCCGCGCGCGTTAGGCTCTCGGCATGGCGACTGTCGCGGAGGTCATGAATCGGAACGTCCTCGCCGTCGACCCGACGGCGTCCATCGGCGAGGCCGCCGAGAAGATGATCGACGCGGGCGTCGGGGCCGTCGTGGTGATGGAGGACATGGTGCGGCTCGTCGGCATCGTGACCGAGCGTGACATCCTCGCGGCGGCGGCGCAGCGGGCGCGCACAGCCGAGGCGCGCGTTCGCCAGTGGATGACCGAGAGCGTCATCACGATCGAGCCCGAGACGACGATCGAGGACGCGGCCAAGATGATGTTCGAGCGCAACTTCCGCCACCTGCCGGTGACGAAGGACGGCCGTCTGCTCGGCATCGTCAGCCTCCGCCGTCTCTCGCAGTACGAGTTCGAGCACGCAAAGGAGTCCGTCGGACCGGCCCATTAGGGTCGGTCGCGTGATCAGGCTCTTCCCGAACTGCGGCGGCTGGCTCGAGGTCGTCTGCGGACCCATGTTCAGCGGGAAGAGCGAGGAGCTGATCCGCCGGCTGCGCCGCGCGGAGATCGCCGGGCAGCGCGCTCTGATCGTCAAGCCGCGGCTCGACGACCGCTACGACATCGGCCACGTCGTGAGCCACGCCGGCGCGCGCATGCGTGCGGTCGTGGTCGAGGATCCCGCCGACATTCCCGGTCTCGTGGACGGCTACGACGTGGTCGGCATCGACGAGGTGCAGTTCTTCCCGCCGGAGATCGTGCTCATCCTCGACGGCCTCGTCGAGGGCGGGCTGCGCATCGTCGCCTGCGGACTCGACCAGGATTTCCGCGGCCTCCCGTTCGGGGCGATGCCGGAGCTCCTCTGCCGCGCCGAGCTCGTGGACAAGCTCCAGGCCGTGTGCCACAGCTGCGGCGGGCCCGCGACGATGACGCAGCGGCTCGTGGACGGCGCCCCCGCTCCGGCCGACGGCGCGACGATCGTCGTCGGCGCACTCGAGCAGTACGAGGCGCGCTGTCGCTCGTGCCACCAGCTGGCGGCGCCCGCATTCGCCGCCGGCTAGGCCAGCCGGATCTGCAGGGCCTCGCCGTCGACTGCGACGGCACCGCCGAGACGCCTGACGAGGCGGACTGCGACCGCGGCGCCGAGGTCGCGCAGGTCGTCGCCGAGCACGACCGGCGCTGAGGAGGCCGTGACCGGTGAGAGCCGGATCTCGGAGCCGTCCACCTCGACCTCGACCCGTTCGAGCCCGCCGTGGCGGAGCGCCGACTGGAACAGCGCCGCCAGACCGCGCTCGACAGCCTCGGCGTCGGTCTCGAGCGCGACGCCCGAGCCCGTGACGTGCACGCGGTCCTCGCCGAGCCGGGCCGCCGCAGCCTGCGCGAGCTCGAGCGTATCCGTCTCGCGGGGTGTGGGGTCGTAGCGATCCGATTCGATCCGGGCGGCGAGCGACAACTCGTCGATCAGCTCGGCGAGCTGCGCGGACGCGGCGTTGATCATCTCGACGTAGCGGTCGGCGGGCGGCTCCAGGCCACCACCCCGCTCCAACGTCGTCGCGAAGCCGTGCACGGTCGCGAGCGGCGTGCGCAGGTCGTGGCACGCGAGAGAGACGAGGCGGGCGAAGACGTTGTCCTCAGTCACAGGTCTAACCTTGCCGCATGGAGCGGACCGAGACGCCGGACCTCCAGGCGGCCCAGCCCGACGTGGCGCTCGGTCTGTCGAGCGTCGGCGTCACCGGTGTGCAGAAGGCCGTCCGGATCGGGCACGGCCGCCGCGAGAAGCTCATCGCGGCCACGATCGACTGCACCGTCGATCTCGACCCGCGCCGCAAGGGCGTCCACATGTCCCGCTTCCCGGAGCTCTTCGAGGAGGCGGTCGAGGGAGTCGTGGAGGACGACGCGTTCCTCGTCGAGGATCTCGCGGAGCACGTCGCGCGGCGCGTCGTCGACCGGCACGAGGCGCTGCTCGCAGAAGTGCGGATCACAGCGCGCTACCCGTACGAGCGGCGGACTCCGGTCACGAAGCTCGCGACGCAGGAGATGGTGTCGCTGATCGGGATCGCCGCCGCGTCCGGCGAACGCATCCGCCGCGTCGTCGGCGTCGAGGCGACCGGGATCAACGCCTGTCCGTGCGCGCAGGGTCTCGTGCGCGGCGCGGCCGCCGACCGCCTGCTCGAGGCGGGCTTCGACGACGGCGACGTCGAGCGGATCCTCGAGCTCGTCCCACTCGCGACGCACAACCAGCGCGGGCGCGGCACGCTCCTCGTCGGCACGGCGGAACGCCTCAACGCCGAGCGGCTCGTGGAGATCGTGGAGGGCTCGATGAGCTCGCCGATCTACGAGCTCCTCAAGCGACCGGACGAGCTGTTCGTCGTCGAGCACGCTCACCTCCAGCCGCGCTTTGTCGAGGACTCGGTGCGCGTCGCGCTGAAGAGCGTCCTCGACGAGCTGCCGCGCCTCGGCGACGACGACTTCGTCCTATCGCGCCAGGTCAACTTCGAGACGATCCACGCCCACGAGGTCGTGGCCGAGCGCCACGGCACGATCGGCGAGCTGCGTGCCGAGCTCGAGGCCGGGGGCCACGGCCCCGCCGCGCACACGGTCCTCAGGGACTGGCTTCGCTCGTAGCCTCGCTCCGCCGACGCCGCAGCTCGAAACGGCTCTCTTCCCGGCGCCAGAGCCGCCCGATGTTCGCACGGTGGAGGAAGACGACTCCTGCGCCGGCCGCGCCGCCGAACGCGATCACCGGCCACGGGTAGCCGAACAGCCACGCCCACAGCGGGAGCGAGGCCGCCGCGGTCATCGACGCGACCGAGGAGTAACGGGTGAGCCCGAAGACGAGGAGCCACACTCCGGCGCCCGTCACACCGACGAGCGGCGCGACGCCGAGAAAGGCACCCCCGGCGGTCGCGACCATCTTCCCGCCGCGGCTGAAGCCGAGGTAGAGCGGCCGCCAATGTCCCAGCATGGCGGCCGCGCCCGCGAGCACGCCGCTGCCGTGGCCCACCACGAGGGTCGCCGCGAACGCCGGCGCGAAGCCCTTGGCCGTGTCGAGGAGCGCCGCCGGCAGCCCGAGCCGCGGGCCGTAGACGCGCCAGACGTTCGTCGCCCCGACGTTGCCGCTTCCTTTCGTCCGCACGTCCTCGCCGCGGAGGATCCGCACGAGCCAGTAGCCCCACGTCAGCGAGCCGGACAGATAGCCGGCGGCGACGAACGCGGCGGTGAGCAAGGACTCCTCCCTGTCTAGGACGGGATGCCGTACTGCTCGATCCAGCCGTTCACGACGTCCCAGTCGAGATTGGCGAAGAACGCGTCGATGTACGAGGCGCGGTCGGTCTGGTAATCGAGGAAGTAGGCGTGCTCGTAGACGTCGAGGGCGACGAGCGGCGTCGCGTTCCAGACCGGGAACGTGTTCTGCGCGTCGCCGACGTAGTTGAAGAGGCGGCCCTCGTCCCAGTCGTACGCGGTCCACGCCCAGCCGCGGCCGGCCATGCCCGTCGCCTTCAGGTCGGCGCGCCACGCGTCGGCCGAGCCGAAGTGGCGGGACACGAGATCCCCGAACGCTCCCTCGGGCGAGCCGCCCGCGCCGCCGAGATGACCGAAGTAGAGCTCGTGGTTCTTGATTCCTCCGATCGCGAAGCTCAGGTCGACCTTGAGCGCGCGCAGCTCGGAGAAGGTCTGGTTCGCGGCCGCGAGGTCGGCATCTCCGAGCTTGCCGAGGATCTCGTTCCGCTTCGCGACGTATCCCTCGTACAGCTTGTAGTGCGCCTCGACCGCCGCCCGCGAGATCCCGTCGAGCTCGTAGACCTCGGGGCGCAGCGGGCGCGGCGCGATCTCCTCGAACCTGTAGAGGAGCGTGGACACGAGCGCGGAGCATATCCTCCGACGAAGAAGCGCAGGAGCTGAAAGGAGCCCCGGACATGGCCTTCGAACTGCCCGATCTGCCGTACGCCTACGACGCCCTCGAGCCGCACATCGACGCCGAGACGATGCGCATCCACCACGACCTCCACCACGGGGCCTACGTCACGAATGCGAACGCCGCGCTGGAGGGGACGAACCTGGCGGACGCCTCGGTCGAGAGCGTCCTGACGAACCTCGACGCGCTCCCCGACGACAAGCAGACCGCCGTCCGCAACAACGCAGGCGGCCACGCCAACCACTCGCTGTTCTGGCAGATCATGGGGCCGGACGGGGGCGGCGAGCCGGGCGGCGCCCTGCGCTCGGCGATCGAGGACGCGTTCGGCTCGTTCGAGGAGCTGCGCTCCGCGGTCAACGACGCCGGCGTCAAGCGCTTCGGCAGCGGCTGGACGTGGCTCGTCTGGGACGGAACCGGCCTCGCCGTCTACTCCACGCCGAACCAGGACTCGCCGATCATGCAGAGCGACGTCCCCCTCCTCGGCATCGACGTCTGGGAGCACGCGTACTACCTCAGCTACCAGAACAAGCGTCCCGCCTACCTCGAGGCCTGGTGGAACGTCGTGAACTGGCAGGAGGTCGAGCGGCGTTTTGCGGAGGCGCAGAACTAGCGCGGGGTTGCGAATTGCACCTCACGGTGCTGCAATCCGGAGCGAGGCCGGATGCGTAAGAACAAGGGCGATATGGAACTTGCACTCGAGGTGCCACAGCCCCGCTTGCGCGCCGTCCCTTCGGAACCCGCGCCCCCTCCGCCTTCGCCCGACGCGTCCGACGCGGAGTTGCTGGCGCGGGTCGGCGAACGCGACCGCGAGGCCTTCGAGGTCCTCTACGGTCGATACGTCAGGCCGGTCTTCAGCCTCGCGCTGCGCAGGCTCGGCGACCGCGGCCATGCCGAGGATGCCGTCCAGGAGGCGTTCGCGGCGATCTGGCGTTCCGCCTCGACGTACCGGCCGGAGCGCGGCGCGGCCGGCGGCTGGCTGTACACGGTCGCCCGGAACGCGATCGTCGACCGGCTGCGCCGCAACGGTCCTGCCGCCGACGCGGAGCTTCCCGAGCTCGCGGCCGTCGAGCCGGGGCCTGCGCAGCGGGCCGAGGACTCGTACGTCTCGTGGCGCGTGCACCGCGCGCTCGAGGAGCTGCAGCCGCGAGAGCGCGAGGTGATCGAGCTCGCCTACTGGAGCGGCATGTCGCAGAGCGAGGTGGCCGACTACCTCGGCCTCCCGCTCGGAACGGTGAAGACCCGGACGCGCAGCGGACTCGCAAAGCTCGCGACCGTGCTGGAAGGAGAGGAACTTTGAGCCGCAAGCCGGAACTGGAAGACCTGATCGACGCCGGGACGACCGGCGCCGAGCGGCGGCGGCTCGAGCACGTGCACGAGCTGCTCGTTCAGGCCGGGCCGCCGCCGGAGTTGACCCCCGAGCTCCGCAAGGCGCCGATGGTCGGGGTGGTGCCGCTGCAGGTCAAGCGGCGCGCCGTCAAGCGGCGTGCGTTCGTCCTCCTCGCGGCGGCACTGTCGATCGCGGTCGTCTTCGCCGCGGGCTACGCGATCGCGAGCCAGCGCGGTGGTCAGAGCGCCTCCCCGCGGGTCGAGCATCTCGTCCTCAAGGGCACCTCCGGAGCGCCCGGCGCACGTGCGACCCTGGATGTCTGGCAAGCCGTGCACGGCAACGTGCCGATGACGCTGACCGTCTCGGGCCTGCGCAAGCTGGCGCCGCGCAGCTACTACGACGTTTACCTCGTCCGCGACGGCCGGGTGCAGCCGTGGGGCATCTGCGGGGCCTTCACTGTCGGCGGCGGCTCTCGCGTCCTGACACTCAACTTCAGCGCCCCGTACCCGCTTCAGAAGGGCGACACGTGGGTCGTGACACGCCCGGGAGCGGGTGGCACCGAGCCCGGCCGGACGGTGCTCCGCCCCGTCTCGACCTAGCTCGTCACTCCACGACGGCGCCGAGCGAGCGCGCAAGCTGGACCGCGCCCGCGAGGTCGAGCCGCGCCTGCGCGATCCGCGCCGCCGAGAGATCGACGCCGTCGAGCAGCGCGTCGCGGAGGTCGGCGCCGGCGAGCGTCGCGTTGTGGAGGCGTGCGTGCGTGAGGTCGGCGCCGCGCAGGTCCGCCTCGGTCAGGTCGGCCTCGGAGAGATCGGCCTCGCGGAGCCTGAGCCGCTGCAGGTCGAGACCGGAGAGGTCGTGCCCCCGGAGCAGGACGTAGGACCAGTCGCCGCCTCCGACCGTGAGCCCGGTCACTGTCGCTCCCGCGAACGTCGCCCCGACGAGCCTGCAATCGTCGAAGCGGGCGCCGAAGAGATTCGCTCCCTCGAAGATCGAGTTCGCGAAGTCGGAGCCGACGTGCTCGGATCCGTTGATCTGAGCGAGGGTGAAGTCGCACGCCCTGAACGTGCATCGGGTCGTGCGCAGGCCGGAGAGATCCTGCCCGCGGAAGCTCTCGTTCTCGTAGACCTCGTTCTCGAGCTCAGCGTCCGGCCCGGGCTTCATTACGCATCTCGGAGAGGAGCCTCTCGAGGCGCGGCTCGGTCGACTCGTCGACGAAGGTCATGGCCGCCGCGACGCTCGGATGGACGGCGGCGATCGCGTCGCGCATCTGCAGCGCGACGGCCCGATAGGACGGATGGCCCTCGCGGCCGGAGCGAAGCTCGATCAGGTGGAGCGCCTCACGGGCGTCGAGCTCGAGCACGTAACGGATGCGGTACGCGAGGCACAGGGCGTAGGGCGCCTCCTCGACGAGGCCCTCGGCGCGCAGCCGCTCGTACTCGGCGCGCGACGTCTCGAGCGCGCGCGCGTAATCGGTGCCGAGCGCCGCCTCCTCGACCTCGTGCGGCACGTCGGCCCCGAGGTCCGGCGAGAGCCGCTGCCACTGGCACGTGAGCAAGCGGTGCCGCTGCAGGTCGCGGAAGGCGCCGTAGTCGGAGACGATCTCGAAGCGGTACGTGAGCGTCTCGAAGCCGCGCCCGGGCCGGTGCCGCCGGTTCTCGCGCGTGGCGACGAGCTCGCGGACGAGCGCGGTTCGTTTCTCCGGCGAGAGCCGGCCGACGGCCGCGAGCGCCTGCTCCTCGCCGACCGCGGCGGCTTCGTACACGAGCGCGGCGAGCAGCTCCTCCTCGGTGCCGTGCGCACGGAGGAGGCGGACGGACGGCGCGGTCGGCTCGTCTCCGGGCTCGCCGAGCCCGAGCCGCTCGGCGACGGAGGCGGCTGCGTCGTTGCGCTCGCGGAGGTACTCGATCCAGCGCCCGCCGCGGTCCGGGCGCGGCACGCGGGCGACGAAGCTCGGCATCACCGCCTGCAGCTCCTCCAGCAGCAGCTCCCCGTACGTGCGCGCCTCGGCGAGCGGATGCGCGAGCAGGTGGAGGACGAGTTGCTCGTACGTCTGGCCGGTCGCGTAGATCCCGACGTGGGAGAGCGACGCGGCCGGGAGGACGCCGCGGACGAGGTCGAGCGCCTTCGCCCGCACTGCGCGCCGGTGCGCGGCCGGCGACTCCCCCTCCGCCGCCGGAAACGTCTCGTCCACCCAAGCCGAAACCCCGGTGAGCAGGGCTGAGTAGGCGCCGAAGAGCTCGTCCATCGCGGCCTCGTAGGGCGCGCCGAACCTGGGGTCGCGGTGGTAGCGGTAGCCGAAGCCGTCGAGCTGCGCGTCGTAGGCGATGTACCGGGTCGACTGCTCGAGGTAGGCGGCGAGCCGCGGCCGCTGCAGGATCTTCGTGAGGAGGTTCGACGTCCACTCGCACGCGATGTGCGCCCCGCCGAGCTGCGCGACGGAGTCGTCGCCGTAGCCGAGGAAGATCGTCTCGTAGAGCTTCGCCGCGCGCTCTCCCTCGTCGAGCTCGACGACCGGGACCTCCGGCAAAGACTCGGCGAACTCGTCGAGGAACAGGCGGCGCAACGTGCCTGCGTAGCGGGAGTAGCGGGCGAACAGGGCGCCCTTGACCGTCTCCGGCAGGTTGACGAGGGCGAAGACCGGCCGGTCGAGGTTCGTGAAATGCGGGGCCAGCCGCGCCCGCTCCTCGTCGCTGAACTGCTCGACGGGAACTGTCACGCTGGTGTCCATGGCTGCCAAGGGACCAGGCAGGGTAGAGCGGACGGCGGATGCCGCGCCGGCCCTGCGTCCCTGGGAGGCGTCGGACCTCCCGGTGCTCGGGCGGGCGAGCGCGGACGAGTATGTGGCATTGATCGAGCACCTGCCGTGGATCGTCGCCGACCGTCGTGGCGCCGGCTTCGCGACCGCCGCCCTGGAGCTCGTCGTCGACCGCGCGTTCGCTGCGGGCATGGAGCGGCTTCAGGCGACGGTCGAGCCGTGGAACGTTGCCTCGCAGAGGGTGCTCGAGAAGGGCGGCTTCGAGCGCGAGGGCCTGCTTCGCGGCTACGCAAGCTATGGGGAGGAGCCACGACGAGACGTGTTCCTCTACGCGCTGCTGGCATGAAGACCCGCATCGGCACCTCGGGCTGGTCGTATCCGAGCTGGCGGCCGGGCTTCTACCCGGCGGGCCTCGATCCGGCCGGCTTCCTCGCGTTCTATGCCGAGCGCTTCTCCACGGTCGAGCTCAACACGACCGGCTACCGGCTGCCGGCGGAGGAGCAGTTCCGGCGCTGGGCCGAGCAGGTTCCGGACGGGTTCGAGTTCGCGCCCAAGCTGCCGGGCGAGCGACCGGGCATCGTCGCCGAGTTCGAGACCCGCGTGCGCCGGCTCGGCGAGCGGCTCGGACCGGTGCGGATCTCGCTGAAGTCGAAGCGCGACGAGGGAGCGCTCGAGCTGCTGCTCGGCTCGCTCGACCCTTCGCTGCGGCTCGCGTTCGATCTCGAGCACCCGTCCTGGGACGGGATCGAGCCGCGGCTGGCCGAGGCGGGTGCCGTGCGGGTGAACGACCTCGACCAACCGGCGCCGTTCCGCTACCTCCGCCGCCGCGAGCCGCCGGACGCCGCGTTCGCCGCCGCCGTCACAGCGGCACGAGAGCCGGTCTACGTCTACTTCCGCCACGAGGACGAGCCCACGGCACCCGCCCATGCCTCGCGCCTCGGCGAGCTGCTCGACTCGCTCTAGGACGCCGCGCTGAGCGCAGCGAGGCGCATCTGCGCGAGCGTGCGCGGCGTGCTCGCGTCATGCGACCACGTCGGCCACGAGTACGGCGTGGTGGTCTTGAGCGCGCAGCCGACCGTGCAGCCGAGCTTCGCGCCCTTCGCCGTGGTCGAGAAGAGTCCGGAGAGCAGACGACGCACCGCCGCCGGCCCATGCTTGTGGCGGACGACGTTCAGGATCTCCCAGTCCTCGATCCCCTCACGCAGCACCTCGAGGCGCGCGCTCGCGATCGGCCCGCTGCGGCCGGGATAGACGAGGACGAAGGAGCCCTGCTCCTTGTCGTTCGAGACGAGGGGGTTCCCGTTTGCGTACGTCGTCGTCCCCTGTCCGTACAGGACGCCCGTGATGCCCTCGAGCGCCGCCCAGTCGACGAAGACGCGTGGGTCGGCGGCCGGCTCCGTCGCGGTGAAGCCGGGTGTCGAATGGGAGGCGGCGTCGTACGTGTACGTCCAGATCTCCTTGTGGTGGCGCCTCGCGGCGTTGATCAGCCGCAGCTCCTGGTCGGCATGCGAGATGCCGCGCCGAGACAGCGACGGATTCGTGTACTCGCCGTAGTAGCGGCTGGCGAGCACCGTCCAGACGTCGACATCGTCCTTGCCGCCGTTCCAGAGGAAGTGGTTCTGCGCGGTCGGCTTCCCGGTGACGATCACGTGGCTGCCGGCGAAGCACGAGTGCGCCACCTTCGCCTGGTGCCCGACGACCCTGAAGCGCGACAGCCCCGGCTCGTCCATGCCCCACAGGTACGAGTAGGAGCTCGCCCAGCCGTGTTTCTGCCAGAAGCGGTGCACGGAGCGGAGGTATCCGCACCAGGACTGCGGCTTGAACGGCGACCGGCCGCCGACGTAGGTGCTCGGGCTCCAGCGGTTGTTCGAGATCGGGATCCACATCGAGGCGAACCGGCCGGGCTGGCCCGCGGCGGCGACCATCTCGTCCGACTTGTCGAGCCACCAGCGGCGGTCGCTCGTGTAGCCCGAGCCCCACTTCGGATTCCCGTAGCCCCAGCTGTTCGGCGACAGGCCGTAGGAGGCGAAGAAGCTGAAGAGGCCGGGCAGCGTCGAGTCCGGTGCGACTCCGTAGAGCTCGGCGGCCTTGTTGGCGTAGGACTGCGGCGAGAAGTTGAAGGCCGTGCGGAGGCTCCCAGCGACCTGGTTCGGCCGCGGCAGCGTCACTCCCGAGACCGACACGGAGATCGGGACGAGCGTCTTCGCCCCGTCCGCGACGACGAAGAACAGGCCGCTGTACGTGCCGGGAGCGGTGCCGTACGGCACGGTCACCTGGATCCAGAGCGGCTGGTTCGTGTGCTCGGTCGAGCGGGGCGAGCCGTCCCAGGGCACGAGCGCGTCGGGCACCGGCGTGCCGTCGACCGAGACGTAGTGCGCGAAGAAGAACTTCAGCTGCAGCGGCGGGGCGATCGCCGGGGTCAGGATCGAGACCTGCTGCGCGCCCCGGACGAGAACCGTCGCGTCGTCGACTCCGCCGATCGGCATGGCGAGCGACACCGCGGTCGCGGGATGAGCCGGCGCGGCGCCCGACGCCGAGAACGTCGTCCCGGACGGGTAGGCGCCGACCGTGGCCGCCGACGTCGAGCGCGCGGCGCCGGAACCTGCGCTCAGGGCCAGGACCACGACAACGAGAAGGACGAGTGACCGCACGATTCATGCATCGGCTCGCGATCTGGACCGTCCGACCCTCAAAAGGGGGTCGCAGCGCCGACGTGGCGCTCGTACGCGCCGCTCGCCACGATGCCGGCGAGCTCCGAGACCGCGTGGCGCACCTCGGCCTCGGTGTTGAAGAAGTGCGGGCCGAGACGGACACCGCCCGCCGGATCCGGGCGGAAGTCGCAGACGATGCCGCGCTCGCCGAGCTCCCTGTGGCAGGCGGCGTGGTCGGGGGTCGAGACGGTGACCGTGCCGCCCCGCCGCTCGGGCTCGCGCGGCGAGACGATCTCGAGGCCGGTCTCGTCGCAGAGGTCGATCAGGAGCTGGGTGAGCGCGAGCGAGCGCTCGCGGATCCGTGGGACGCCGACCTCCTCGATCACGTCGTAGCCAGCGGTCGCGGCGTAGAGGGCGGGGACGTTCGGCGTTCCCGTGAGGAAGCGCCGCGCACCCGTCGCGTACTCGAGCTCCGGCTCGAAGGCGAACGGGCGGGCGTGTCCCTGCCAGCCGACGAGCGTGGGCTCGAGCCGCTCCGCCACGTCCGGACGGACGTAGAGCCACCCCGCGCCGGGCCCGCCGCAGAGCCACTTGACGCTGCCGCCCACGGCGAAGTCGACCCCGAGCTCGGTCAGGTCGAACGGGACGACGCCGGCCGACTGGTAGCAGTCGAGCACCACGTAGGCGCCGGTCTCGCGCGCCCGGCGGACGATCGGCTCGACGTCCTGGATCTCGCCGTTCTTGAACAGGACGTGGCTGATCGGGACGAGCAGCGTCCGCTCGTCGATCGCGTCCACGATCGCGGCGTCGTCCTCCACGGTGACGACCTCGAGCTGCGGCTGCGCCTGGTAGAGGTAGCGCACCGACGGGAAGTTCGCCTCCTCGTAGACCACCCGGCTCCGCTCCCGGCTACCCGCGAAGCAGGAGAGGACGATCGCCTCGGCGACCGTCACGTTCTGGTGCATGACGATCGACCCGGCCGGCGCGCCGAGGATCCTCCCGAGCTGGTCGCCGACGGTGACCGACATCTCCCACCAGCCCTCCGCCCACGCGCGGATGCCGCGCTCGCGCCATGTGCGCGCGTACTCGCGCAGGTTGTCCTCGGCCGCGGCGGGCATCGCGGCGAGCGAGTGGTTGATGAGGTACGTGCAGGTCCGGAGGATCGGGAAGCGGTCGCGATACTCGTCCGGATCGATCACGCGCGGGAGGCCAACGCCGCGTCCTCGGCGGCGTAGTCGAGCATTCCCTCGAGGTACGTCCCGTCCCAGTTGCGGCCCTGCTCGAGCTCGCCGACCAGCCACTCGCACGTCTCACGCACAGCCTCCGGGTACGTCGCGACGGGCCGGTAGCCGAGCTCCTCCTCGGCCGCCGCCATCGACACCACGAACGGCTGGGTATCGGGCGCACCCCAGGGATTGTCGAACGCGTCGCCCGGCAGGAGAACCGGCTCGAACTCGTGATCCAGCGCGTCCCCGATCGCCCGGCAGATCCCGAGCGTCGTCGGCGGGTCCGGATCGCCGGCGTTCAGCGCGCGGTCTCCGGGCTGTGCCGCCGCCAGCCGGATCAGCTCTGCGAGGTTCGCGACCGACGTGGTGTGGAACCGGCTTTCGCCGTTCCAGGCGAGTGCGACGCGGCGGCGCCCGTCGACGGCGCGTTTGACGAAGAAGATCTCGCGCGGCATCTTCGCGCCGGGCCCGTGGATGGCGCACGCGCGCAGGAGGGTCGCCGGCAGCGGCCCGGCGAGCAGGGTCTGCTCGAGCTCGGACTTCCGCGTGGAATAGGTGGCGTCGCCGGGCTCGGCCGTCCTCTGGGTCTCGAGGATCGGGACGGGCAGATCCGGCGGGTCGCCTTCGCCGTCGAGCGCCCTGCCCGCGTCGTCGGCGTAGACCGAGGCACTCGAGATGACGATCAGCGAGCCGACCAGCCCCTCCAGGCCGTTCAGCTGCTCGGCGTGTCGGCGGTCGAAGGCGACGGTGTCGAGGACGACCTCCGCTCCGCCTCCGAGCGCCGCCCGCAGCTGCGCGTCGTCCGCACGGTCGGCCGCGACCGCCTCGACTCCCAGCTCCGCGAGCCCTTCGGGCAGCGTGCCGGAGCGCGAGACCGCGACGACCTCCCAGCCGTCCGCCGCCAGCGCCCTCGCCGCGGCGCGACCGATCATCCCCGTCCCGCCGATCAGGACCGCACGCGGCATCAGCCCTTCGCCTCCTCCACCCGCACAACCCTATGCCGCGCGGCGAAGGCTGCGACGACGGCGGCCGCGAGGACGATCGCGCCGGCGATCCGCAGCGAGAGGTGAACCCCGTGGCCGGCCGAGCCCTCGGCGGCGAGGAGGACCCTGGCGACGATGTTCCCGTTCCCCTTCGCGATCGGATAGTCCGCCGGGTTCGTGCTGCCGCCCGTGGTCACGATATGCACCACGATCTGCCGGAACTGGAGCGGGATACCCAGCTTGACGAGCTTCTCCGTGAGCCCGCTCGTGAGCTGCGCGTTGACGACGGCACCGAGAACGGCGACGCCGAAGACGCCGCCGAGCTCCCGGCTCGTGTTCACGGTGGAAGCGGCCATGCCCGACTGCTCCGGCGGGACGAGACCGAGCACCGCGGCGGTCATCGTGACGAGCGCGATCCCGAAGCCGAGCCCCGCGATCGCGAGCGGCCACGTGAGCGCCGCGACGCTCGTCGTCGCCGTGAGCTTCCAGTCGACGAGGAAGAGGCCGAGCCCGGCCAGAGCGCAGCCGAGCACCATCGGCACCCGCGGCCCGACGCGCGCGGTCCAGAGGCCGGCGATAGGGCCGGCGACGATCATCGCTGTGGCGAGCGAGGTGAACACGAGCGCGATCTGGAAGCCCGAGAAGCTCGCGATCAGCTGCAGGTACAGCGCGGTGAAGAAGAAGACGGAGAAGACCGAGAGGTTGGCGGCGAACGCGACGGCGTTCGCGGCGGCAAAGGTCGGATTGCGGAGGAACTCCAGCTTCAGCACGGGGTCCGGCACATGCCGCTCGACGAGCACGAACCCGACCGCGAGCGCGGCGGCGGCGGCGAACAGGAGCACGATCCACCACGTGCCGTAGCCGCGGTTCTCGCCCTCGATGACCGCGAACGTCGCGGCCAGGATCGCACCGGCGCCGGCGGCGAGCCCCGGTACGTCCAGCTTCCGTCCCTCGGGATCGCGGCTCTCGGTGAGCGTGGCCGCGGCGACGGCGAGCGCGACGGCGCCGAAGCCGAGGCCGAACCAGAAGATCCACCGCCAGCCCGGCCCGCCGACGAACACACCGCCGAGAACCGGCCCGAGCGCGAGCGCGAGACCGGAGACGGCGGCCCAGATGCCGAGCGCGACCGCCCGCTCCTGGCGCTCCGGGTAGATGTGGCGGATGAGCGAGAGCGTGCCCGGCTCCGAGGCCGCGGCTCCGATCCCCATCACGATCCGCCCCGCGATCAGGACTCCGGTGCTCTGGGCGACCGCCGCGACGACCGAGCCCGCGCAGAAGACGGCGACGCCGGCGAGCATCACCCGCTTCCGCCCGAGCAGGTCTCCGAGCGTGCCGCCCGTCAGCATCAAGGCGGCGAAGGCGAGCATGTAGCCGTCGACGATCCACTGCAGGCCGGTGACGCTGGAGCTGAGCGACGTCTGGACGTCGGCCAGCGCGACGCTGACGATCGTGTTGTCGAGGAAGGTGAGGAAGAGGATCGCGCAGACGGCGCCGAGCGCCGCCTCGCGGGCATGACGCTGCCGGAACAGCGCGAGTGAGCTCACACGGAAGAAGTTACGACTTGCAGGCGGACGGAGTGCTGCCGCCCAGCGAGACGAGCTTGCAGAGGCTCGCGAACCCGACCTTCCACTTCCCGCCCTGGCGCACGGCCGTGCCCGTCTGCTTGGGCAGCGAGGACCCCGCGAACTTGACCTGGTAGGCGACCTTCGCCTTGTCGGCTCCCTGGAGCGTCACCGAGGAGACCTTGACGCTGACGTTCTTGGCGAGCGGATTGCTCGCGAAGGCCTTGATCACCGGCCTGAACTGCGCGCCGTTCTGGAGCACCCCGACACGCTCGGACAGCGACGTCGAGCCCGAGAAGAACTTCTCGTAGGCGGTGGTGATCTGCTCCTTCTCGACGGTCGGGTCCTGCACAGTCGAGGTGGTGGACACCACGATCTTCCCCTTGCTCGAGCCGCCGCAGCCGGCGAGCACGAGCGCCACCAAGAGCAGGAGCGCGAGCGTCCTCACGACGAGTAAGCCTAAACCTCCTGGAGCGAGCGGAGTCCCGGACCGACGTAGCGCGCGGACGGCCGGAAGAGGCGGCCGGTCCGCTTCTGCTCGAGGATGTGCGCCGACCAGCCCGCGACGCGCGAGCAGGCGAACATCGCGGGAGCCAGCGGCGGCGGCACCTCGGCAATGTCGAGGACGAGCGCGGAGTAGTACTCCACGTTCGTCTTGAGCGGCCGGTCCGGCTTGCGCCGCTCGAGCTCGGCCAGCGCCGCCTCCTCGAGACGCTCGGCGATCTCGATCTGCGGCGACCCGAGCTCGCGCGCGGTCTGCTTGAGGATCCGCGACCTCGGGTCCTCCGCGCGGTAGACGCGGTGCCCGAAGCCCATGATCCGCTTGCCCGCGTCGAGCGTGTCGTTCACCCACTTCTCCGGTTCGCCCATAGCGGAGACCTCCTCGAGCATCGGCTTGACGTAGGCCGGCGCGCCGCCGTGCAGCGGCCCGGAGAGAGCACCGACTGCGGCGGAGAGCGCCGCGGCGCAGTCCGCCCCGGTGGAGGCGACCACGCGCGCGGTGAAGGTGGAGGCGTTGAGCCCGTGCTCGGCGGTGCAGATCCAGTAGGTGTCGATTGCCTTCACCGCCTTGGGATCGGCGTGGCCGCGCCACTGCAGGAGGAACCGCTCCGCCGCCGTCTTGCCTTGCTCGACGGTCTCGGCCGGAACCTGATCCTCGTGGCCGTCGGCGAGCCGGGCGGAACGCGCGACGATGGACATCATCTGGCCGGAGACACGACCGAGGTCCTCGCGCGCCTGGTCGTCGGAGATCTCGTTGAGCTTGCCGAGCTCCCAGAGACCCGACAGGCGCGCAGTCTGCGCCTGCAGGTCGGCCGGCGCCCGTCCGGTGATCCCCACCGGCTCGAAGGGCTCGGGGAGCGGCATCCGGGACTGGATGTCGTCGTCGACGAGAAGACCCCAGATGTTCTCGTACGGATACTCCCCGATCAGCGGCTCGACGTCGACGCCCCGGTAGCGCAGCGTGCCGCCCTCGCGATCGGGCTCCATGATCTCGGTCTCGGCCGCGACGATGCCTTCGAGGCCGGGCTTGAAGTCGTTGCTGCTCATACGTTGATCTCCTCCAGCTCGATCTCCTGACCGGCACCGCGTTCGCGCGCGGCCGCGAGGACGAGCGCCGCGGCGGCGAGATCCTGGACGGCGACGCCGACCGACTTGTACAGCGTGATCTGCTCTCCCGAGCGGCGTCCGACCGCCGTGCCGGCGAGGACCTCGCCGAGCTCGACGACGCCGTCGCGGCCGCGAGGCTCGAGCTCCGGCGCCCCGGCGGGAAGCGGCGCGAACGCCGAGTCGCGCTGCTCCACGACGACGAGGTCCGCCCGCTCGACGATCGCCGGGTCGAGCTCGGAGCCGCCGGCCCCGTAACCGACCGAGCTGACATGGACGCCCGGGCCGAGCCACTCGAAGCGGACGACCGGCTCGGGCGAGGCGGTCGTCGCATGGACGACGTCGGCGCCGCGGACGGCGTCCTCGAACTCCCCTCGGCCGGCGACGCGCACGTCCGCGAAGTCGCGCACGCGCGGGAACATCTCCTGCGCCGCGCGGGACTGCACGCCGGTGCCGAGAATCGCGAGCACGCGCGCGTCGGGCCGCGCGAGGAGCCGCGTCGCGAGCGCGGCCGCGGCGGCGGTGCGCATCGCGGTGATGTACGTCCCGTCCATGAGCGCGACCGGCGTGCCGGTCGCCGGGTCGAAGAGGGAGATCAGCGCCTGGTGCGTGGGACGGTCGCGGTTCTCCGGAAAGAGGGTGACGAGCTTGCAACCGAGGCCGGCGGAGGGCGCGTACCCCAGCATCGCGCCGAGGATGCCGCCGTTGTCGGCGCGGGAGCCGACGCGCGGCACGAGCGACGCCTGCCCGGCGGACAGCTCCGCGTGCGCGGCTGCGAGCGCGTCGAGGAGCGCGTCGAGGTCGAGCAGCTCCTCCACTTCGCTGCGGCTCAAGACGAGCATCAGGCTGGACGGTACTCCGCGCCCTCGGCTCTCCGCGGCGGCTCGCGCACGAGCACGTCGAACTCGCCGGCCTGCCCGACGACGCCGAACCCGTGCGCCTCCGCGACGCGACGCGAGCGGGCGTTCCAGCGGAGGATCGACATCCGGAGCCGTGCGGACGGATCGGCGCCGGCCGCGCGGGCGAGAACGGCGCCGACGAACTCGCGCCCGAGCCCCTGGCCGACCAGGTCGGGCCGCATCCCGTAGCCGACGTCGACCGTCCCCGCCTCCTCCTCGACGCCGGGCACGCGAGCCTCGGCCCCCGTGCAGCCGTAGCCGACGAGCTCGCCGCGGTCGTCCTCGACCGCGAAGTAGCCGAGATCCCGGCCGAGAGGTCCCGCCGCGTCGTACGTCTCGTACGGCTCGGGGTAGCGCCAGCCGAGAGGCCGCTCGGCCTGCTCGACGGTCAGGTCCCGCGCGTGCACGGCCGTGTTTCAGCCGAGCAGCGTCAGCGTCCAGTCGGGGCGGTGCCGCGCGTCGAGCGAGAAGAGGAGGATGCGCTGCCACTGGCCGAGGCAGAGCGCCCCCTCGGAGAACGGCACCTGCTCCGAGCGCGGACCGAGCAGGAACGCGAGCAGGCGCTCGCGCGACCGCAGGTTCCCGGGCACGACGCGCTCGAGCAGCGACTCGAGGTCCTCGAAGAAGCCCGTCTCTCGCTCCTGCACGCGGACGAGCGAAAGCGCGCTCGCGGTGTGGAGGTACGCGATGCCCGAGTCCACACCGGATTCGGCGACCTCGCGGGAGACGTCGTTCGTGATGTCCATCACCGACAGCGACGGGAGGGCCGCGGCGATCGAGTAGGGGACTTCGACGCTCGTCATGCCTGTGCGACCTCCTTGGGCAGCCTGAAGTGGACGTCCTCCTTCGCGACCTCGATCTCCTCCGGGAGCGCATAACCGACCTCCGCGAGCCGGGCGGCCGTCGCCCGCACGAGCTCCTCCGGCGTCGACGCACCGGCCGTGAGTCCGATCGTCTCGTGGCCGTCGAGGAGCGCGGGATCGAGTCCGCTCTCGCCGTCGACGAGCGTCGCCTGCGCGCCGGCGGCCTGGGCGACCTCGACGAGGCGCTGTGCGTTCGAGCTGGTCTCGGAGCCGATCACGAGCACGAGCGTCGCCCCCTGCGAGACCATCGCCTTGACCGCGTCCTGGCGGTTCTGGGTCGCGTAACAGATGTCGTCGGCGTGCGGCCGCCGCAGCGTACCGAGATGATCCTCGAGTGCGTCCACGATCGGGGCGACGTCGTCGAGGGACAGCGTCGTCTGCGTGATCACGGCGACCGGCTTCTCGGTGTCGAGCTCCTGCGCCTGCTCCGGCGACTCGATCACGACGGTCGAGTCGGGGCGCTCGCCGAGCGTCCCGATCACCTCGACGTGGTTCTTGTGGCCGACGAGCGCGACGAGGTGGCCACTGTCGGCGTAGCGCCGCGCCTCGGCGTGCACCTTGTTCACGAGCGGACACGTCGCGTCGACGACCCGCAGCCCGCGCCGCTGCGCGTTCTCCTTCACCGCCGGCGCGACGCCGTGGGCCGAGAGGACGCAGATCTCGCCTTCCGGAATCTCCCCCTCGTCCTCGACGAACACGGCGCCGAGCTGCTCGAGCCGGCGAACGACGTGCTCGTTGTGGACGATCTGGTGGCGGACGTAGACGGGCGGCCCGTACTGCTCGAGCAACCGCTCGACGATCTCGATCGCCCGGTCGACGCCCGCGCAGAACGAGCGCGGCGCAGCGAGGAGGACGCGGCCCTTCACGCGGCGACCGCCTCTTCGAGAGCGTGGAGCGCGGTCAGGGCCCCGCGCATCGAGCGGAGCGCGTCGCCGCGACGCGTCGCGATCCAGCGGACGAGGCCGGCGACGTTCGTGCGCCCGTCGGCGTGCACCGTCCGGTCCACTCCCTCGACGGCGCTACTCGCGTCGTCGGAGACCGCGCGGAGGACGCCGGCGAGCCGGCCGCTGCGCGCGAGAACCCCGCTCTCCATGTCGACGGCGTCGGCGCCGCTCGC